>JAAXHW010000288.1 GCA_012270675.1 Candidatus Latescibacterota bacterium
CGCGAACCGTCCCTGTGGTGGAAACGTGCGTTTGTGCCCTGCGGACCTTTGGGGCGTTGCTGGGCGATGGTGCTGGACGGAAACGCGCGGAAAAGCCCCATCCCCCCGCCCCAAAGCGGTCTTCGCCTTGACTGACACGTTTTCTCCTGCGCTATTGAAAACGGTTGGTTTCTCAGTCAGGCAGTCGTATATTTTTATGAACATCTCGCAGAATGCCCCGGCATGTGGACGGGACTGAATGCGGGTGGTGCAGGGCTTTGGAAATCGCGGTGGCGGGGCCACGAATGAGGAACGATCCATGTCCGGGACAACCGACTCGTATGATCTGCTGATTTCGGCCGGTCGCATCTTCTGCGCCGAGACCGGTCTGGATGGCCCGGGCGCCGTCGCCGTGCGCGGTGACCGCATCGCCGCCGCCGGCCCCGACGTCTCAGGGACCGCTTCGCAGAGCCTGGACTACCCCGACGCCCTGCTTCTCCCCGGTCTGGTCGACATGCACGCTCACCCGGCCAGAGGCGGTTCGCGGTACGGCGTCGATCCGGACGAGCACTTCCTGCCGCGCGGGGTTACCACCTGCATGTCGCAGGGGGACGCCGGCGCCCTCAACTGGCCGGCCTATCACGACGAGGTCATCCACGCCTGCCGCACCCGGGTGCGACTGGCCCTGCACCTGTCGAAATACGGCGAATCGCAGGCGGGCCACTGTTTCGAGCACCTCGAAAACGCCGACGTCGGTCTCTGCGTCGCCACGATCGCTGCAGCCGGAGAGGAGATCTGGGGCATCGCGTTCAATACTATGTACAATCCGGCCGTTACCCACGACCCGAGAGAGATCATGCGCCGGGGGATCGAAGCGGCCGAGCGCAGCGGGCGTCCCATCCTGTACGGCCCGCGGTTCAACAGGGACTTCCCCCTGGAGGAGCAACTGCCCCATTTGCGGGCGGGCGACCTCGTCACCTACACCTTCGCTTTTCTCGAAGACAACATCATCGCCGACGGAAAGGTCCGGCGGGCAGTCTGGGAGGCGAAAGAGCGCGGGGTTCTGTTCGACGGCTGTAACGGCATGCAGTCCTTCAGCTTTGCCCACGCCGAGCCCGCCATCGCCGAGGGGTTTTACCCCGACACCGTTTCCACCGATCAGTACAACCGCCATATCGGCAGCGACCCGCCGCACGATCTGCCGAGGACGATATCGAAGTTCATCGCCGCCGGCATGCCGGAAACCGAAGTTCTGGCGCGTGCTACCGCACGGCCGGCGGAGCTGCTTGGGCTGAAGGGGGAGGCCGGCACGCTGGCCGTCGGTGCCTGTGCCGATCTGGCCGTGTTGCACTGGAACGAGGAGGGACGCTTGCGCGACGTGCGGGACGTCGAACGGCCGGGGGGATGCTGGGAGCCGCTGGCTACCGTGAGGGCAGGGCGGCTGGTGCAGACAGACTGACAGCCCGTGCTGTATTAGATACCGGGAAGTTGCTGTTCGAAAAAATTCAACCATGCTTTCCCTGGAGGACGAATGAACATAACGGACGAACAGATTGAACACTTTCACCGGCAGGGGTTTTTTCTGGTTCCCAATCCGCTGGGCGAGGAGAAGATGCATCGGGTCGACGCGATTCAGCGCAGGATCGAAGCGGAGTGGGCGCAGACGGACTGGCCTGAAGGGTTGAACCGGCTGGCCTGCCAGCTGTTTATGGTTGGTGAGCCGGTTTTGCAGCTTATCGAACAGCCGGACCTGGTGGATGCGGCCAGGCGTATTCTGGACTGTGATGAAGTGCATATCGGGGCCTGCGGGCTGGGGGACGCCTCCGGGGCGATTGCAGAGGACGGACGGCCCCAGCGTCAGGTGCACTGGCACGCAGACGGGAGCCCTGAGGTAAAGCAGGTGTCGATACGGACGGCGCTGGACCGGCACGATCCGACGAATGCGCCGCTGCGGGTTCTACCGGGGAGCCATCTGAGGTCCACAACGGAGGTGGAGGAAGAGTTGCGGCAACTGGAGTTGGCGACCGGACAGCACGACCGTCCGCCCAGGATGATGTTTGCGCGGCATCCGCACGAGGTGGAGGTGGTGCTGGACCCCCGCTGGTCGCTGGTGTGGACGCCAAGCTGCTGGCATGCGACGGGGGTGAAGACGGCTGCGGGCCCCCGGCGGGCAATGGGCTGGAATTATTTCCCACCGGGGGGGCGCAAGCGGGACCTTGAGGCGGTGAAGCACGTTTTTGCCGGGGAGTGGGAGGGGTGGGGCGAGGAGCGGAAGCGGTTGTGGGGGTTGATTTGAGCGAGAGGCTGTCAGACCCCACACGACAGCCCGCCCGGAGACCTGCCTGCGCCGGATGGATGCTCGGCAGGCAGGCGTGAGCCAATCGTCCGGGATGGGGAGAAAACCCAGGAAGGGATCAGGAAAGCGAAAAAGGGGGCGTTAGGATGAACGTTTTGATACTGTCCGGCAGAAACCACGGGTTTGAGGAGAGCGCGGAGGTCATTTGCGGTTTTCTCACGGCACAGGGCGACCTTTCGGCGACGCTGACGGAGGACAAGGCGATTTTGACGTCATCCGAACTGGACGGATTTGACGTGTGCGTGTTCGGGACGGGATTCACCCGGGCGGAGCTAAGAAGCTGCTAAGGATGTGGGAGGGACTGCGATGGCTCAGACGGACGCTGTTATTCTGGGGGGGGGGCACAACGGGCTGGTGGCGGCGGGGTATCTGGCAGGGGCGGG
>JAAXHW010000289.1 GCA_012270675.1 Candidatus Latescibacterota bacterium
CCGGTCGAAGAAGACGATGGCAAGGGTGGCAAACGCCGCACGAACCGCGCGCGCAAGGAGCGGAAGGGGACTCCGCAAGGGTCTCCGGTCTCACCGCTGCTGAGCAACATCTACATGCGACGCTGCATTCTGGGTTGGAAGCAGCTGGGCTTTGCCCGGCACTTCGGCGCGGAGATTGTTTCGTATGCCGACGACTGTGCGCCACGAAGGCGCGCGGGGAGGGCGGAAGCCCTCCGCGCAGCCGTGCTGCGCAAGAGATGGAGGGAGGCGTGCGCCAAGAAGGCGCACGGGAGGGCGCAAGCCCACCGTGCAGCTGTGCTGCACAAGAGATGGGGAAAGTCCCCCGGAGCCGCCGTGCAGGCGGAGGCTTCAAACCGCCCACTGCTGCTGCGTTTAAGAGGCGTGGTGGTAAGCAGGTGGGAAAAGGCCGGGCGATGATCCGGTCAGGTGTGGATTGCGGAGTCGAACGCAAGTGAACCGCTGATGAAGTGTCGAAACCATCTTTCAGACGATGTCAAAACCGGGGCGAGCCTCCTGCTCCGGGACAAGGCCGGGGGCAACCTGTTTACTGCCCGGTCGGCATCCGGCATAGAGGCGGCGAGAACGCAATCCGGGCTCTTGTGTGGAACTTGGGAACCTGTCGTGCCGATGAGAAGGGAGACTCGCAAGCGGGAGAACCGCGAGCGACTGAGTACCGATGCGGCGCACAGGGACGGAGTGGTCAGTAGTAGCGCGGAAGGTCCTGTAATGGGGCTGGAGCGAAGGGACCACCTCAACCGGCACGGGAGGCCGGGGCAACCGGAATCGGGAGGACCTCGGTCTTGCGTACAACCCGCAGGTCGCGCAGGCGGGCGGCGGGCAGCGGTTGAGAGGAGCCGTATGCGCGGAGACGTGCACGTACGGTTGTGTGTCCAGCTAAGGCTGGCTTGTTCAGTGGGAGACAGTCCCACCGGGGTAACAATCAGGAGCCCCGTAGCTTGGATAGCGGGGAGGAGGGAAACCGAATTCTTGAAGCCTATCGACAAGGTCTCCCTTGGGGAGATTGCGAGCCATCGGGCCGCAACGCAAGTGAACGCGAAGTGGCC
>JAAXHW010000290.1 GCA_012270675.1 Candidatus Latescibacterota bacterium
GCAGCACGAGTATCGGCGTCTCAACCTCCTGAATCCTGCTTTTCATCAGACCGGATCCCGTTCGCAACCCAGCGCCTGCGCCATCGCACGGACCAGCTCGGGCCCGGCCCCACAGCACGCCCCGATATAATCGATCCCCTCCGCCTTCGCCTGCAGCGCGAACTTGGCCATCTCCACGCCGGGGACAATCACCGACTCCCGGATCGACCGCCAATCGCCGGGCGTACTCGTCCGGCACCCCACCGGCTGGAAGGCGATCGGCACATCCACCGCCTCCCGCATCTCCAGCACCATCGGCCACATCTGGGCGGGCTCCCGGCAGCAATTCGATCCCACAATATCCGCGCCCTCCTCGGCCAGCACCCGCGCGCATTCCGCCGGAGACGCCCCGTCCCGCGTCACCACCTCATCCGGGTAAATGCTGATGCAGACCATCGCCGGCACCCTGGCCTTCTTGCAGCACGCCAGCGCCAGCCGGGCCTCCCCCAGCCTCAGGAACGCCTCGCAGATCAGAAAGTCCACCCCCTCATCCACCATCACCGCGATCTGCTCGTCCCACTCCGCCTGCGCCACATTGCAGGCCGCCGCATCGTCCAGGTCCAGTACGTCCTTTCCATACGCTGCCGCACAGATGCTCCCGGCCACCAGCGCATCATCCCCTGCCACCTCCTTTGCCAACCGGACCGCCGTTCGATTGATCTCCTCCATCCGGTCGGCCCAGTTCGCCTCCCCCCCCCGCGCCTTCAGGTGCCTGCGTGTGGTCCACCACGTGTGAGCCTGCAGCACCTGTGAGCCCGCCCGAAAGAAATCCTGGTGGATCAGGCGCAGGACATTCGGAAACTCCACGATGACCCTCGGCGTGCTGTACCCCCGAAACCTCGCCTCCACCAGATACCCCCCATCCCCCAAAACGAAGCCCTGCTGTAAAGACTCCAGAATATCCCTCGCCATCTTTCAATCCTCCCTACGCGTGTTCAGTCCTCGACGGTCTGCATATACTCCAGGAAACGCCTGGCAAACCGGTCCAGATTTGCCTCGGAGCCGCCGCCTTCGAGCATCGAACACATCTCGTAGGCCACAAAACCGGTATACCCGATCTCCCTCAACGCCCCGAGGAAACCCCGGTAATCGACTTCGCCCTCCCCGACCGGCACCGCCTTGAAGACGTCCAGCCCCCGCTCGAAATTGACGTAACGGGCGTCATACAGAAACCGGGGCCGCCGCACGTAGTCGGCCACGGTAGTGTGAACGATGTAAGGCGCCAGCTTCCGCACTGCGTCCTGAACGTCGCTCCCGTGCAGCTCCAGCGCCCAGGCGTCGAACATCGCCTTGCAATTCGGCTCATCCACCTCCTTCAACAACGCCAGATAGCCCTCGTAGTGGTTGGCCAGATCGTGGTGGTTCTGCACCCCGATGGTCACACCGAAATCCGCGGCCCTCCGGGCGCACTCCCTGATCGCCTGCACACAGCGGTCCCAGAGCTGGTCGGCCGAAAACTCCGGCCGCTCGTAGGCCGTATAAATCCGCACCTTGTCGCCGCCCAGGTCCTGCGCCAGCCGGGCCAGCTCCGTCACATAGGCGATCTGCATCTCCAGCACCGGGACCTCGGGCCGCTCTGCGCCAATGCTGAAATCGCAGTATCCGGCAACACAGGCCAGCTCCAGATGCTTCTCTTTCAGCAGGCCGAGGACGCGTGTCCTGGCCTCACGGTCCATGTCGAGGATGGACAGATGCGGCCGCTTGGCCATCAGCATCACCCCATCGTAGCCCAGGTCCGACGCCTTCTGCAAAAAATGCTCAAGGGAGAGCCGGTGCTGGCCGGTCCAGACCCCGGCGTAACTGACGGAATGGAGTGCGGTTTTCATACGGATATCCTTTTGAATATCATCAGTCATCAATCCTCACTTCGTACATCCCCTCCACCCGGTAAGACCGCCCCGCCTCCACGTCCATCGTCCACACCCCCCACGCCAGACCCTCCCAGTCCACCGATTCGACTTCTACGGACTGCCCATCCACCCTCACACACGACAACATCGCCCCATCGCTCCAACCCGGCAGCATCAACGTCAATCCGGCCACGTCACGCGCCGACCCCACCTCGAACACACAGCGCCCGCCACCCGCCTCCAACACCTTGATCCGCACCGCCCGCCGCCCGTCGTTGAACCCCGCCCACGCCTCCCCCGTAAACGTCGACAGACCGGTGTCCCGCGTCAACTCCAGCGCCCTGTAAAGCGCCTTTGCCGCGTAGTTCCCCTCCGGGCACCCGTATCGGTGCCAGTTCTTGTCCTTCTGGATGCCCGGATGGAAGTAGTGGTGAAAGACAGTGTGATAACGCTCCACGCAGTCGACGAACACCTTCTGTTCCAACGCCAGCGCCTCCTCCACCGAAACCGTCGGACGCAGCCATTTATGCATCACAGGGTCAT
>JAAXHW010000291.1 GCA_012270675.1 Candidatus Latescibacterota bacterium
CCCTTACACGCAGCCTGCTCCCTGGGTTTGAAGAAAACCGGCTGGGTTCAAAAAGAGTTGTCTTTCAACGACTTATCATTTTCAAGCTGTTGGAAGCTGTTTTAAAATTCCCGGTGAGCTCCCGAGCGCGAGCGAAACCGTGGCGGTCCAGGCGGGAGAACCCGCCCGTATCTTGAGGATACGGGCGGGTTTGACCAACGCCGACCGGCGCTTTTGCAGCCGCGCGAAGACCACTGGGGATTTTAAGACAGCTTCTTAAGAACGTACCAAATCAGAGGCTATCGATAAAGATGGCGGAGAGGCCGACCACCATGCCGACCTTTAAGAGACGGCTGAGGCGCGCCAGGCTCTCGGGTGTGTCACTGCGCCAGAGGGCCAGAACAAAACCGATCAACAGGCCGTTGAGCAGGAGGATAAGGACGAGGTAGCGGATGCCGTAATCGCCGGTGAGCAGGGGCAGCGGAGTGGCCAGGATCAGCAGAAGGTAGATCGCTGTGATCAGAATATAAACGTTTCGACGGCCCCAGCGCAGGGGCAGCGTGCTGCCGGCCAGGCGGCGGTCGCCTTCCCTGTCCTGCACATCTTTGAGTATTTCCCTGCCAAAGTGAAAGAGGGTTGCAAAAAGGGCCGGGATACACGCCCGAAGGGGAGCATTGACAGCGAATCCTCCGTAGAGAAACGTGAGGCCGCACAACAGGGCAATGAGGAAGTTGCCGAGGAGGGGAATGCCTTTAAGAGAGGTGGTGTAGAGGACCAGGCCGGAGGCTGCGATCAGGGCAATAACAGGGGCCGGAGACGGGAGGAGCAGGCCGGTCCCGATACCAAGCGCCGACAGGCCAAAGGCTTCCATACGAGCCGCCCAGACCGGCAGACGGTTAGACGGAAGGGGGCGGCCGGGCCGGTTGACGCGGTCTGCTTCGATGTCGCAGAGGTCGTTGAGCGTGTTGCCGCCTGCCATGATGAGGGCCGCGGAGAGGGCCGCCAGGAGGAGGGGCGGGGAGAGGAGGTGAACGCCGAGCCACCCTCCCAGGAGCACGGAGGCGAATGCGATGGCGCAGTTGTGGGGACGCGTAATCTCCAGGGCGGCGAGAAATGGGGAAGCACGGAGAGAATACAGACGGTGGGCTTCAGGCGGCGGTATCCGATTCTTTGAAGACATCGACAGCGCCCCTTATGGTGTAACGGTAGCCCTGTTCGGTGAGGAAAGTCTGCCGTTTTCTGGCGAATTCCAGTTCCCGGGTGTCCCGGGTGACGAGGGTGTAAAAGTGGGCCAGGGTGCCGTTGGTTTTGGGGCGGAGGATGCGTCCGAGGCGCTGGGCCTCTTCCTGCCTGGAGCCAAAGGTTCCGGAGACCTGAATGGCCACACTGGCATCGGGGAGGTCGACTGCGAAATTGGCCACCTTGGAGACGATCAGGAGCCCGATTTCTCCCCGCCGAAACCGGCCGTAGATAAGGTCCCGGTCGCTGCCGGGCGTCTTTCCCGTGATGATGGGCGCCTTCAACCGCCGCGTGAGTCCTTCAAGCTGGTCCAGGTACTGCCCGATGACCAGGATCTGGTCGTTCCGGTGTTTCTGGATGAGGGCTTCAACCAGGGGGATCTTGAGGGGGTTTTCCGACGCGATTCGAAACTTGGCCCGCCCCCCGGCTACGGCGTAGTCGAGCCGGAGGTCCTGCGGGAGCTGGACGCGGACCTCACAGCATTGGGCGGTGGCGACCCAGCCTTTGGCCTCAAGCTCCCGCCAGGGGACGTCGAACCGTTTGGGGCCGATCAGGCTGAAGACGTCGGTTTCCAGGCCGTCTTCCCGGATAAGGGTTGCGGTAAGCCCCAGGCGGCGGCGGGCCTGGAGTTCGGCCGTAAATCGGAAAACCGGAGCGGGCAGCAGGTGGACTTCGTCGTAGATCATCAGTCCCCAGTTGCCCTGGTTGAAGATGGCGAAGTGGGGAAACGCGTCTCCCTTTTTTTTGCGGTAGGTGAGGATGTGGTAGGTGGCGATGGTGATGGGACGGATTTCCTTGCGTTCTGCAGAGTATTCGCCGATCTGGTCCGGAGTCAGGCTGGTTTTGTCCAGGAGTTCTGATTTCCACTGCCGGGAGGCGGTGATATTGGTGGTCAGGATCAGGGTCTGGTACTGGAGGCGCTCTATGGCGGCCATGCCCACCATGGTCTTGCCCGCCCCGCAGGGGAGGACGACGATGCCGCTGCCGCCCTCGGGACCGCCGCCGGCATAAAAGGTTTCCAGGGCTTCTTTCTGGTAGTCGCGCAGATGGAAGGGCACGCCCGAAGCGGTAGTGGTTCGAAAATGGAGGGCCAGTTTTTTGCCGGGAAAGTAGCCGGCCAGATCCTTGACCGGAAATCCGATGCGCGTAAGGGCCTGCTTGAGGTGCCCCCGGTAGAAGAGGTCGATGCGCACGCGGCACGCATCGATCCTGCCCTTGAAGTAGGGCGCTATTGTCTTGTGACGGCAGATTTCGGCCATCAGGATGGGATCGTCGGCCGAGAGGACCAGGTCAGCCCCGGATCGGTCGAGTCGAATCCGGCCGTAGCGCCCCATGAGTTCCTGGATTTCTACGGCGACGTTTTGCGGGATGTCGTATTTGCTGAAGCGTTCGAGGGCGCGCAAGATTTCAGAGGCACAGAGGCCGGCCGCAGCGGCGTTCCACAGGGAGAGCGGGCTGATCTTGTAGGTGTGAATGTGTTCGGGGCTTTTTTCCAGTTCGGCAAACCGGGCGAGCACGTCCCGGGCCTCCTCGTAGTGGGGGCTGTTCACCTCCACCAGCACGGAGAGGTCGCTCTGGGTGATGAGAGGATTTTCGGGTGTGTAGGACATAAAGTCAGTGGCCGGTGGACAAGAGGCGAACTTGCACGCATTCGGACCTCTTTAGAAGCTGTTTTAAAATTCCCGGTGCGTTCCCGACCGGCGCTTTTGCAGCCG
>JAAXHW010000292.1 GCA_012270675.1 Candidatus Latescibacterota bacterium
GTGGCCAACTCGATCACCCTCTCAAAATCCATCGGGATCTTGGAAGGCCGGGAAATCCAGATCATCGAGGCGGAATGGGAAGTCGTGGAGGAAGATTCAGGGATCGCTGACTGCGCCGGGTCCCTGACTGTCGAAAGAATAGGCGTTTCCTCGCGGCGCAGCCGGGAGGGGTACAGCTATGGCTTCGGGCTCGACTTCCCTTACGAGTGGGACCCTGAAGAAAGTCTGTGCCGGGCTTGGAGAATTGTCCCTCACTACATGGCCTCGGGGGTGTACACCGTGGTGTCCATCCGCATGAGAGACCGGGCTGGGAATAAGAGAACCACCTATTTTAGGGATCCTGGCCATGGTCTCCGAGAAGAGGGGCGGATTCACGACGAAGACGGACCCCAGATCCAAATCGTAACGGACAATCCGGACTACGAACCGCCCGAACTGGACGTGAACGACATCAGCATCCACGCGGAGCCCACCCGCCCAGAGGACCCGAACGGCGAGACGCTGGTGACGCTCAACTATCGTATTCGCGACGACATCTCCGGAGTCACCAACGCGTTCATCGTGTTGCGAGATCCGCAGGGCATCGAGCACTTCTTTTACATGTACCCGAAGGATGGATATATCCACGGCTCCACCTGGTTCCCCTCCCGGGAGCCCTCCCTGTGGTCGGAGGAGACCTGGACCGTGCTCCTGCCCGTGGGGTCCGCACCGGGGATCTGGGGGGTTGCGGAGATAGCGGTTTGGGATCGGGCCGATAACTTCAAAGCGTACAACTTCACCGAGATTGTCCGTTTCGACCTGGAGTAGAGGAGCGGGACTGGATTTTCTCTCGCGCATGCTCTCTGTGCTGGGAGCACTCTTCACGGAAGCTACCTGCCAGGACGCGCGGCCGGCCACAGCACAGGTGTCATTTCAGGCCTTCCCGCCAGGGATCATTGGGACGGGAGCGACCCCCCCAGGGGGTGTTGCGCAAATGTAAGTTGCGCAACGCCCCCGTGCCCGATCCAGGCAGCAAAAAGGGGGGGTCGCTCCCGTCCGCCCCCGATTTCCCCGTGCGGGCGCCGGCGTTCGGGGATCTGGCCGTAACCACAAGC
>JAAXHW010000293.1 GCA_012270675.1 Candidatus Latescibacterota bacterium
CCCAGTGGAGAAAGCCGGGCCCAAGATCCCAGAGATCCCCCTCATCCTGGATCACTACGCGACCCCCCAGCCCCCCTAGGTCCTGGACGGGATCGAGCGGCCGAAGCGCCTCTTCCGGCCCTTTACATAGACCCGGGCGTCGGGGCTGAACCGGGTCGAGCGCTGCTTCAGCCCGCGGGCTTCGCCGTGGCGTCTTCCCTTCCGGGCCGGCTCTGGATCGGCCCCTCCAAGACTGCCTCGAAACCTGCAACGAGCATCCCCGGCCCCTGGTCTGGACGAAGCCGGCCGACGAGATGCTCCAGAAAGTCGAGCGGAGCCGGCCGGCACTGGCCGCCGCTTCTGCATAACCACTATTATGTTCAGGACACTACACTAGGAATCAACTGAAGTTATTGTAAGGACAGCTCTTAATGGCCGTGTCAGGGCGTTCACCCTGTTTCGGTACTCAAAGGGTGCTCGAATGGGCGACACAGCAAGAAACTCGCCGCCGCCTTCGTACGAAGTGTCCAGAACCCGGTCTGTACGGAGATGAGCACGGACTCGTGCTGCGCATCAAGCCGTCTGCCTACAAGCAGTGTGGATCCAGCGGCTATTCCTCATACGGCAAGCGCAGGGAGCCGGGTCTCGGTCCTGTCCCCTCGTGACACTGGCCAAGGCCCGTGACGCGGCACTAGCTACCCGTTTCACCCAATTCGGGCCGGAGGAGGGGCGATCCGCGACCCAGCGCACCGAGGCCCACGTCCTGTATGGGGGCACGACCCACTTTGTGTTCATGCCGGCCCACGACACCAGCCCGAGTGAGATCGCGCGCCAGCTTACGCTGAAGTTGCCCCCTCTTGAGCTTGAGTGGGCCGTCGGGACGGTGTGTTTGGCCGTCAGATGCAGGGATTTCACGCTCAGGAGGTCTGGTTTAGTGATTGACCGAAACCTCTTTTTGAGGACTTGAGGCCGAAGTTGCGGTCGTTTTTGTATTCGTGGGGGGGCGGTCTCGAGGGTGTTGGGCTGATCGGGTGTCTCCTGTACACAAGCCTAGGCTGTTTGCCGCTCAATTGGGACGATGTTCGCAGCAACCGGGCATACGGAGTCCTGACGTCCTGCGTAGCGCCACCGGATTCAAACCTTTCTGTGAGGGCGTCTACGCCGCATGCTTTCGTCGAGTCCGCTCCTGGGGTCCCGCACCGGGTGGCCCACATTGACGGCCAGCACCGGCAAGCACACCATCCGCGCGAAGGGCTCCGGGCTTTTCTGTTTCCCCAGCGCCCCGAAGCCCCAAATGGGCCCGACAGGATTCAACGGCCAGATGCGGCGGCCGCGCCGCTTTTTGCTGTGCGTGACATGCTTGGGGACCCGTTACAGCTGACAGACCTTCACGGGAAATACGCGTTGCTGGAGTTCTACCCTCCGCGGGATGATAGATGGTATCTATGAATGTGAGCTGGCGGGCGCAGTGCGCTATATGCCGATGCCCCGGCTCTGGAGATCGTTCCTTCTCAATGGTGGCTGGCACACTTGCCAACGAGGTCTTCTTTGACGGGCGTGATTTCCCCGGCCGGCTTGTGCTTAATCCACCCAGCCTGGCACGGCCGTACAACATCAAGGTGCTGCTCACGCGGTTCCTGATGGATTCTGTAGGCAGGATCGCAACCAAAGTCTGTAGGGAGTGCATGGCTGTGGTCTACCAGGACGTGGCAGGTGATCAGTAGAGGTTGCGCCATCCCTAGCACCGTGCAACTGCATGTTGTCAATGATATCAGGCGACCGATTCAGTGTCCTGCTCCAAGATTTGCCAGAACGGCTCGTACAGGAATGCACGTCTGCTCCGGTTGCCAGTGATCTCCCTCACCAGCCCCAGTTGCATCAGGTGCTCCAGAGAAATGCGAATGGTCGGGGGCGAAATCCCGATCGCCTTTGCAGCAGCCGAGACCGTGACCACCGGGTGTTGTTGAAGCAGCTGGTGAATGCGGAGCGCAGAACCTGCTGGCCGGCCCAGTTGCTCAATCCTGTTCTGGTCTGTGTCAAACAGCCTCAGAAAGGCCCGTGCTGCGTCGGTGGCTTGGGTTGCGGTGCTATGCCATCCAGGAAGAAGTCCAGCCAAGCCGTCCAATCGTCGTGTGTATGGACACGCTGAAGCAGGTTGTAATAGTGGGCTCGGTGCACCTTGAGGCAAAGACTGGGATACAGTGTTGGCCGGCTGAGTATTCCAGAGCTGCACAACATCAGGGCGATCAGGATTCTGCCTACGCGATCGTTTCCATCCAGAAACGGGTGGATGGTTTCGAGCTGAGCGTGGACAAGCCCCGCCTTGATGACAGGTGTCAGGTACGGCTCGTCCCCATGAATAAACAAATTGAGGTCACTCATCAGCTCCGGTACGAACTCCGGTGGTGGCGGAACAAGCACGGCTTTTCCGGGACGCGTGCCACCGATCCAGTTTTGAGACCTCCGGAACACGCCGGGCAGCTTGTGCTTCCCCGCCTTTTTGAGAGCAGTATTGCGTGGATCTCCCGCAACAGCCGTTGGCTCAGGGGACCCCCATCTGCTATGTGTTCAGCCCGTGACGTAGTTTGAAACCTCCTGTACATCGTTCAGAGGTGCGCCGGAGGTGCTGCCGACCTCGTACAGCAGTCAGGTCGGACAGGGAGGACTGCGCACCCTCAATCTGCGACGACAGGACCACCACTTTCCTCACGTAGATGTACAGAAAGACAGGCACACCTGGCATATGTGTTGTCAGGCCATCCAGCCGTCCGAGTACCAGGTGAGTCTGGTCTGTTTTTTTGCGCAGAGCTTCCAAGCTGACAGGAGGTGGCAGAGGCGGAGGAATAGAGGCTTGTACCCGTATCCCAACCGTCGAGACCATTATCATCTGCCCGATACGGGCAGATGCGCTGGTGTGACGCATGGAAAAAAATTCATTTACGGGGCCAAAGGAAGGATGCGCCGACATCCATTCCCTTGTTCGTGTTGCATGGTACACGGCGTAATGAGCACAGCACGCACGTCCAGATCTGGGTGCGGCCCATTGTAACGGAGCTGGGGCCACCTGTTGCCATACAGACAACAGGTGTAGGACTCCGCGATCTGTCAGGCGCCCGTATGTCTTCGTGCGTCATGCGCTTGCCTGACAGTGTCGGTTCTTTCGTGAGAAGGTGTCGCCAGCGCATGATTGTGTCTTCGCTGATACGGAGGACGTTGGCGGCGGCTGCGTCGAGTATCGGACGTACAGGGCACTCGGCAAGAGGGTCAAGCCGTGCGACCCCCATCGTTCTCGTCTGCTGGAATGCCTCGGCCAGTGCACCTATGCGGGCATCCGTGGGGCGCGGCACCTTCATTGACCGCTAGGGCGAAGGCTCCCATTTGGGATACGTCAGTTTTCGCGCTCTCATGTTCAGCATCTCGACCAGTCCCGCAGTAGGAGCGATTAGCTACGACCTCAAGAACCAGTGATGTGGCTGTCCTTCTTGGGGCCACTTAGCCTGAAGTTATCCCCTAAATTCGACTGCCCGGAGCGGTGCGGGGCCCAGTTGTTCGGGGCCTTTTGGGGTTGGGTGGTCTGGCTTAAGGATGTAATGCGGCGTGGTCGAGCCCCGTGGGGAGGAGGGGCCCCCGGCTTACGGGACGGGGAGCTGGAGCCGTTTGAAGGCCCGCTCTGGTGGGGGTGTTTTCGCGGACTTCCGGGGGAACGGGGGCTTTGGGTCCAGGGCGAACTTCGGCCCCACGATAGGGCGGCCCCATCCCGACCGGTACTTCATCCGGCGGGCCTAGCTCATGGCCGGGGGGGGGGCTTCTGCTCGGCCGGAGGCGACCGCTCAGACGGCGCCCCCTCGTTCGTACGCCGCACCGGTTGGCACTCGGGATCCTCGTCGGTCCATCGCCTCGGGGCCCGCGGTGGGCGCAGAGGGAACTCCACGTAGTCGGCCCACAGGCCCCGGAACACCGGGCCGATCACGCGAGGCCGCCGCCGGTGGGGGATCGGACGGACCTTCCAAGACCGGGTCTTCCACGCCCGGAAGGCCCCTCCCCCTGGGAGCGCCGCTGGTAAGGGGCGATCCCCTCGGCCTGGCCCGGCGTCTCCGGCAGACTCGGGCCGGCCGTCCCGCGCGGCTTCTGCCTGGAGGGCCGCCTCCTTACGGGCCTATTGGAAGTGTCCCTCTTGGATCTCCCCCGTGAAGGGCTTCGCCCTCTGGTAGCGCCCGATCCCCGGACCGACCCGAAAGCGGATTTCCGGTTCGGTCCGCCGTGGCCGGCCATCGCGCGGGGGGCCGGGACCCTCTGCTCCGGGCTGGCGCCCGCCGCGCCGCCCGATCCCGGGCGCTTGGGGCGGTCCAGATCGGGTTCTGACCCCGAATCAGCTGCTCCTCGGGATACCCGTCCCGGCGCCGCTCCAGGAGGTCCCGCTCCTCGAACCAGTCCCGCGGCCCCTGGTCCGGCTCGACCCTCCGGCGAATCGGGTCCGGGCGCCGGGTGGGGATCCCGTCCCGCCCCCCGGCTGGCCCATCCTCCCGGAGGCGGGCCGGCGTCCACCGGCCGCCCGTACCCCGGGTGGGAGTCCGAACGTCTTTTGAAGTTGTCCCCCTGGAGTGGACAGCTGGCGGGCCGGATGGAGCACACGGGAGCCCCAAGACCCGGGGGCGGGCGGCTGACCGTTGAGAACGCGGGGGCCAGTTGAGCCCCGACGGGGCCGCCTTTCAAAAGGACCGAGATCGGCTCCATGATCTCCAGGGGCCGCTGGGAGATCTGGTCGAGCGGGGGTTGGACGG
>JAAXHW010000294.1 GCA_012270675.1 Candidatus Latescibacterota bacterium
CCGGCTTTGCCGGAGGTCTCATGACCAACCCATACCCTGCCAGCAGGTTCCTGCCCGACGGCATAGCTCATCGGGCCCTGGCATTTCGGAAAGCCCTCTTTTTCCCCATAGCGGCAAAAGGATGTACCATCGAAACGGACGAGATAGTCAAACCCGAACCACAGGTGGCCTTCGAGGTCCTGGACGATGCCCCGACACTGTTGTTGCCAGTGACAGGATGGCGGCTCCTGGTAGTGCCGAAGGTAGAGCGGAATCAGGTCGTGGAAACCGGTGCCATCGTAATATCCCAGGGTGCGGTGACCCCCAAACCACGTACGCCCCTCACTGTCTTCATAAATGGACTGCACCGCTCGGCCTGCAATCCCCTCGTCCTCCAGGTGGCGGAATTCTGCTCCGTCGTACCAGCAGACCCCTTTTGATGTACCGAACCACAACCGATGCTGACTGTCCTCGTGAATAAAATGAACGCGGTCGTTCACAAGACCGTCCTGTGACGTAAAATTTTGGAACAGGTCCCCATCAAAGCGGCTGACCCCGTTGTCAGAGGAAGCGAACCAGAGGAAGCCTTCGCTATCCTCGGCAATGTGTTCAATTTGCACCCCGGCCAGGCCTTCGGCTATGGAATAGGTACGCCACGTGCCCATGCGGTCAAGAGGTTTGATCATAGAACGAACCTTTTTATATTGGGGAAAAAAACTGGCAAAAAGCAGCGGCGTGAACTATCTTCCTGCAATCAGTAAAAACCGCAACGCCCCGGGTAGGCACAGGAAGGAGCCACGCCATGCTATGAAGAAAATAGCACCGGGCGAACTGTTGCGCAAGCAATTAAGGGAGCAAAGATTGTAAAAGCAATATTTGCACCAGCGTGAATTTACGTAAGAAATTCTACTTACAAGATACTGTTATTATTAAATATATTAATGTTTAGAAATGGAAAATAGCCAGTCTGATTCTACACTCTTATCAACCATATATGGTCAATATATGATCGAATTTGACGCTTAAATATTTGTTTTTACGATGTTTATATATTGAATAGCCATATATGGTTAAAACAACCGTATATGGCCGTTTTCAGGAAGGAATTCTTTCAAATTCAGGGGCGTTTGATATTCAGTCTTCTCATTTTGCCACACAGGGAAGAAGGGGGTAATCCCAGCAGAGTCGCTGCACCCTTAATTCCCTACGGATTCATCAGGCGCTTCCATCCTGCGGGCAGGGTGCTGCTTTCAAGCAGGTGTCGGACGGCGTTTTCTTCGGTGGTTTTCAAGCGGCTTGCGCGCTGGGTCCAGTAGGCGTGCGTCCGTTCCGTGGCGCCGGGAAGGATGGAGATGGCCCCCCGGTCGAAGAGGGAGTCGGGCAGGGGGATGTTGAGGGCGTAGCCGGAGATGTGGGTGGTCTGCTCGGCCAGGGTGCCCGAAGCGGTCCGGATGCGGACGGTCTGCCGGGTGGGGAGCCAGTAGCGGTCGTAATAGAGGGCGTTTTCCTGGTAGGTGCGGAGTTCGGAGATGCCGAGGGCCTTGCGCAGGGGCCTGTTGAGCTTCAGGTCGTAGCCGACGATGGAGAAATCGGTCCCTGAGATCCAGACGTCCCCTTCCACAGCGGGGCGTCTTTTTTTGCGCGGGGTCACGCGGATGTGGTAGATAATGGCGTCCCCCATCTGGACGGTGTCCAGCAGGCGGTAGCGGTAGGTCTTCCGGGCGTCGGGCTCCAGGGGGAGCGGGCCCACGTCAAACGCCCGGCCGTTGAGGTTGCCTTTCCGGATGTTGACGAAGGCGCCGGGGTGCATGCCAAAGCGCCGGCCGGCCGCGCCGAGGGCCCGGTAGGCGGTGATGGCCTGAACGATGTCGTCCGGGTTCCGGTAGTAGCCTTCGCCGTCGTATTCGATCCTGGCCACGATTTTAGCCGCGGCCTTTTTCCCGGCATACAGGGTCTGGGTGCCGTGGGACGTGAAGCGGTAGGCGCGCAGGGCGGGATACCGGGCGTGGAAGACCTGCTCGTGGTCCTGCCGGGCGATGCCCTCCAGGAGGTCGTCCAGGGTTTGTTTGGGGAGGGGAACCCCGGGTTTGAGGGGGATGGGGGCCGGGGAAAGGACCACGTCGAGGCGCCGGTCGGTGTCTGTTTCGAGACAGAGGGTGTCGGCGAAGGTCCGGTAGCCGATGCACGAGACCTGGAGGCGCCAGGCGCCGGAGGGCAGGGCGTCGAGGGCGTAGCGGCCGTAGAGGTCGGTGGTGGTACCCCGCCTCAGGTCGGGGAAGACGACGCTGACGTAGGGGAGGGGCTGACCGGTGGCGCTGTCGGTGACGGCGCCGGAGAGGGCGGCGGCCAGAGTGGGGGATGTCAGGCCGAGGAGGAGCAGGAGGATCGGAAGGGGCCGGTGCATGTGAGAAGGACAATCTGCCTTAGAGGCGCGGCTGCGGGTTCAAAAAAAACGGGTACGGACTTCTGCCATGGCCTCTAAAAGGCGGGCGATGTCGTCATCGCTGTGATCGGCCATGACGGTGAGGCGGAGGCGGCTTTCGCCTTCCGGGACCGTGGGGGGACGGATGCCGGTGAGGAAGACGCCCTGTTCGTAGAGGTCGGCGGAGATGACCATCGTGCGTTCGGGGTCGCCGATGAGGATGGGGATGATCTGGGTCTGAGACCCCATCAGGTCGAATCCGAGGTCGAGGAGGCCCTCCCGGACGGCCCGGACGTTGGCCCAGAGGCGATGCCTGATTCCCGGGTCCGATTCGATCAGGTCGAGGGCGGCTGAGGTGGCCGCGCAGGCGTCGGGGGGGAGGGAGGTGGTGTAGATAAAGCTGGAGGATGTGTTGCTGAGCAGGTCGATGAGGTCGGCGTTGCCGCCGATGAATCCGCCGAAGGCGCCCAGGGCCTTGCTCCCGGCGGTCATGAGGACGTCGATGCCGTCGTTGACGCCAAAGTGTTCGGGGGTTCCCCGGCCAGAGGGGCCCAGGACGCCGGTGGCGTGGGCGTCGTCCACCATCAGGATAGCGTTGTGGGCGCGTGCGAGTTCGACCAGGTCGGGCAGGGGCGCGAGGTCTCCGTCCATGCTGAAGAGGCCGTCGGTGACGATCAGACGCCTGCGGAAACCGGTTTCGCTGGAGAGCAGGTCGCTGAGGTGGTCGATGTCGCGGTGGCGGTAGACGTGGGTCGCCGCGCGGGAGAGCCGGCAGGCGTCAATGATGCTGCGGTGGTTGAGCCGGTCACTGAAGACGGCGTCCTGTCGGCCGACAAGGGCGGTGATTGCGCCCAGGTTGGCCATGTAGCCGGTGGGAAAGATGAGGGCCGCCCCGGTGCCGAGGAAACCGGCGAGGCGGGTTTCAAGGTCGCGGTGGGGGGCCATGCTGCCCGAGATGAGGCGGGAGGCGGCGGCGCTCAGGCCGCAGGTGCGGAGGGCGGCGGCGGCGGCGTCTTTGAGCACGGGATGGTTGGCCAGACCCAGGTAGTTGTTAGAACAGAAGAGGAGGAGGTCCCGACCGTTGATGTGCACGCGGGGGCCCTGGGCGCTTTCGATGAGACGCGCGGTGCGGTAGAGGCCGCGGGACTTGAGGTCGTCCAGTTCGGCTGAGAGATCAGGGAGCATGGTGAGATGGTTTAAAAAGTCACGACATTCGGTCTGTGGAAAATAAGAGCGGACCGACCTGCCTGCAGCCGCGCGAAGACCGTCGGGGGTTTAAGACAGCTTCTCATTAAGGTAAAGAAGCAGGACAGGTCTGTCAAACGGATACGGGTGTGGGCCGATTCTGCCGGTTTGACAAAGGAAATTCGCTCGGTTATATTCTACGTTGCCAGCGTGGAGGTTCGTCCGATATCGGTGATGCGCTCCTTGCCCATATTCTTAGACGGCAACTTTTTATGACCAGAGCCGAATTTGAACAGGCCCGGCCCGGCAATATGTCTGCTGAAGACGACACCGATCTGCTCGTGCAAAAAGGGATGATTGCAGGAGGGAGGTAGCTATGGTGGAGGCGTGGAAAGGGAGGACCCTGCTGCCCTTTCTGGTCTATCCGGCAATCTCGGGAATCGTTCTGGGGGCTGCGTTTCCACCGTTGCCGCTCGGGTTTCTGGCCTGTGTCGGGTTAATTCCCCTTTTTCTCTCGGCCGAGCAGCTGCAGGGCCGGGCGGCTTTTGGCGCGGGGTTTGTGCAGGGGCTGGTTTTTTACGGGGCAACGATTTACTGGATTTCCTGGATTACCCCTCCCGGCACGGCCGCGGCGATTTTTTATATGTCGGTTTTCAGGGGGCTTTCCATCTGGGTGCTCAGCCTTGTGGTCCGCCGGTTCGAGACGTTCGGCTTATGGAGCGCCCCTTTTGTGTGGGTGGGGTTTGAGTATTTCAACTCGCTGGGAGACCTGGGATTCCCGTGGGTGGTGCTGGGCAACAGCCAGACGGACTACCTGCCGCTGATTCAGTACGCGGAACTCACCGGGGTCTACGGGGTGTCTTTCTGGATCGTTCTGGTCAACCTGACGGTGCTGGCGCTCCTGCGCCCCCGCGTGCGCCGGAGCGCTTCCGCCGTGGCGCTGGTCCTGCTTTTTGCCGCGCCGGCGGTCCAGGGGTATATGGTGCTTGCCCGGACCGATGAGGGTGAGACCGTCCCCGTGGGCGTGGTGCAGCCGGATATTCCGCCTGTTGCAAAGGAGTACGGCGGGTTCTGGGACAATTTCGGGATTTTGAAATCCCTGACGGTCCAGGCGGCAGAGGGGGGGGCGCGTCTGGTGGTGTGGCCGGAGA
>JAAXHW010000295.1 GCA_012270675.1 Candidatus Latescibacterota bacterium
GCGAATACAGAATACTCCACCCGCCTCAGAGCAATCTTTGGCTTAAATCGGCCTAGCTTATTCAGATGAATCTTAGAAATTTCAAGGCTTTCCTCGTCGTAATCGCCGCCATGGCCATGGCGGTGGCCTTTCTGCCCCCCCCAACGGCGGAGGCCCAGGGCGAAACCTACGTGGACCTGTCCGTAGAGGTTCTTGCAACAGGCCCTGCCTGGCAGTTCATCGCAAGGAACAACGGCACGGCTACTGCCTACGGCGTGGTTCTGGACGTCGAATTCGCGGACCAAACCTATTACACCACTCTCAATGGAGATAGAGTCTTCAGCGGCGAATTCCAGCAAAAGAGCGGCTCGACCTGCTCCGGCGACATCCCAGGCGCCACCTGCCTCAGCGGTGTATTCCCAGTGGGCGACTTGGAACCTAGCGGGGACGAGATCTTTTACATCCGTACGAAACTAGCACCGGGGCTGCCTACCGATGATTGGGCAGTCCCCGCCCGGGCGGTGGTCAGGAGCACGTTTCCGGAGGAAGAGGAACGCTTCAAGGGTAACAACGCCGTCACCGAATGGATATATGCGGGCTCGCATAGCGCTTCCGTTGACTCCCGAGCTTACCGCGCAACCTATGGGATGAAGGTCACCGTCGACGATCTCTTACCTGATCCCGGCGATACCGTGAAGTTTAAATTCTCGGTATCAAGGGGTACAGGTATGCCTATTTTTGACGCCAAAGTGCGGTTGAAGTTGGACGATGGAATGGGGACCCCAACCGCCACACCGCCCATCGAGGGCACTTTCGCCGCTGCGCCGGGTCTCACCCGGACATGGGACTGGGACTTTGATATAGAGGTCGTGGGCTCCACCGATGCAGTGCGGTCCAAATCACTGGAGGTTTCGACCACCCTGGACAACCCGCTGCCCGCCGGGGTAGCCCGGTCAGACCTGTGCCTCACCGCCGAACTGACGGCGCGCCCAGACAGTATCGGCGTCTGGTACGGTGTGCCCACCTACACCAGCGCCGAAATCTGCTTCCGGGAGGACCCGGTTATCCTCTTCCACACCGGAGAGACGGACCTGCACAGCCTGTATCACTGTGTGGGAGAAACCGGCTATCCCTGTGACAGTACAGATTCCATGAAGCTGCTGGTCAATGGCGACGACGCTGCGGCTAACTCAGGGATATCTCGAACAAATCCGATAATGAAGCCGGAGAAGGTCGTCATCCAAGTGCCGGATCCGGGAGGGCGAGTTGGTGGCGGTAGCGATCTCTCGTGGCAAACGATCAGTGATCTGGGAGACGACCACCGCACCTACTGTAGCGACGTAGAGGAGGGCGTTTTACTTGCTGACAACTGGGATCACATGATCGATGCCGGGAAGGATAGCAACGGGGCATCAACCCTCTGGAGCAATGTAACGCAGAAGGTAACGGCCACGGGGGTCGGTGGAGCCGCGAAACCCGGCACCCTGAGAATCGATATTCCCACGTGCAATTTTGAGATCGCAAACGCCGATCCGGGCAATTTTTATACACCTTCTTTTCCTCTCGGCGGGAGTAGTGGATATAATACGCTCAACATCGTCTACATATTCGGCGAACTTGGCACCTACCTCACTGAGAGGACCTTCAAGGCAACCCACAACAACGGCACCGCCATAACAACGGACGACGTGGAATATACGGCAACGGGCAGCTACGTCTTCCACGTCGGCCCGGTAGCGGAGTTGGAGGTGCGGGACGGCGCGCCCAACGGCCTGTTGCCGCCGGGCCAGCGGGCCTTCACCATCGAGGCCGTCAACAACGGCCCCGACGACACCGCCGCCGCGCGGGTTACGGTGACCGGCCTGAACCCCAACGATGACGTCTCCCACAGCGTCACCGCGGGCAGCTTTGACCCGTACACCGGCGTCTGGGACAT
>JAAXHW010000296.1 GCA_012270675.1 Candidatus Latescibacterota bacterium
GGTCCCCGCCCCTGCCGCACCCGTCCACCCCACCAGACAGAGCCATACCACCCATCTGCACATGCGCTTCCTCACAATCGTTCCTCCAGCATCGAACATAGCGACTCCTCATCTCGTATCGGGCGGCAGGGAATAGGTCACCTTCAAGACCGGATTCTCCAGCACAACCCAGAGTATCACTTCGTTATCCACCGGTGCCAAACGCATGCCGTGATTGGGAATATCCCCCGAAACCCACCCCTGCACCAGCGCCCGGTTCAGGACAAAACTGGGCTGGCTCTGCCCAAACTGCCACGCATTGAATCTGGTAAAGAGCGTATCTCCCACCTCGGGTCGAACATCCAGACGGCTCACATGGAAACGAAAATGGTCGAACAGCGAACGCCCCCGGTCCACATCGGTTTCAAACTGCACCGAATTGACCGACGCGCCGGGAGGGATGTTATCCGGCAGATTGAAGCGAAGAATCGGACTGTACCGAATGCCCGATGCCAGAATCAACAGATCCGGGTTCGACGCAGGCCCACCCCCCTCCTGCGCCCCCCAAAAAGTATCTTCCAGCGCACCGCTCTCGTAGCGGTGGTGCGTGCCGCCTCCGAAAGAATAGGTCAGCTCAAGCCTGGGCCGTCCGGACGGCTCACCCTCTCTGGAGGTCAACACCACAAGAAAGTCCTCTGCCCCGGCCGGAACCAGCATAAGATCGATCTGCGCCATCAGAGCGGCCGTATCGATCGCCTGCGCCATAAACGGGCTCATGAGATCCATGACCACACTGCTGTCCCCCGTGGAAACCTCGAAAACCTCCGGAATTCCCGGAATCGACAAAGCCGGAAGATCGATTTCAGCAGCGGTCAGCGTATCCACGAATACGCTGGCTTCGTTCCAGTCGCCACCAGGACGGCCCACGGCCAATTTCCCCTCGTCGCCACGTTGCAGAAAAGGATTGGACTCAAAGACCAGACGCAGCGCGTTCACCTCAAAACCGTCGGCGCTGCGCTCGCCCGCCGCGCGGGCCAGGGAATCGACGGAAGGCACCTGAAACCGGAGCAACGAGCGGAAGCGCAGGCCGTTCATCCGCCCCACCAGCAGCGCCCCGGACTGTCCGTGATTCAGAGCGCTGACCCCATCAAACACCGATGAGGCGCCTGCCAGAGACAGCGGCGAAAGTTCAACCACGCGGCCCGAACCCTCAATCAGCTCCCGTCCCACCGGATTTGTTGCCCTGTCTCCGCACCCATTCCCCCAGAAAACAACCATCAACAACACCGTCCCGATCAACCGATACACCCTCACGGCTTCTCCTCCAGATCAGACCTCGGGTTTACTGTGTGTGCGTCCCTGAAGATAAAACGCCTGACCCCCAAAAACGTTTCCGCCTTCAGACTCAATACACCCGATCAATGAGAATATCCCCGCTGCGCTCGCCCGCCGCGACCGGGTTTTTGGGACAGACCCCCTCCATATCTCCCGGCTGCCGGCCGACCATACCGTCCCGGTCGACTTTGGCCACCAGGTACATCTCCGGAATCTCCGCCAGCACAATCCCCTCCCCGAACATCCCGGCCACGTCGTCCTGGGTCAGCGTATACCGGTACGGGAACGCCGGCACCCGCAGCCGTTTGAACGCGTATGGCGGTCCTCCATCCGCACGTTCCCGCGCAATAATATACAAATAGGCATTCCCGGGAACCCTTGCGGCCAGCTCCGGCGCAAGTCGAATCGTTCCACTCACCGTTCCGTCCGCCTTTGAAGCCCCTCCCCCGCTGTCCGTCCGCTCCCCCTCGATAGGGGGGTGTCCCTCGGGCAGCGCCACCACCGGAGGGGGCCTGGGCGGAGGATGCGCGCCTTCCTCATAGTGCTGGCTGCACCCCCACAAAAGCGCAATCAGAAGACCTCCGGGAAACAGCCTCCGGGACCTCGACACCATAATGCTCCACCTCATAACGTGACCACAGTCACCATCGAAAAAAAGGCTGAAGTCGATTGCAACCGGGCTTCAGCCCGTTGACCACAGCCTCTGTTTCCCCTCCCCCCTGCCTCATATCATTTCCCATCAACGATCTCTTCTTCCGTCATGGTCAAAATCCGGGCATCCCCGTCCATAATCGCAACCACATGTTCAAAATGCGCCGACGGCAGCCCGTCCGCGGTCGAAGCGGTCCACCCGTCCCCTGCAACCACCACATCCGGTTTGCCCAGATTGACCATCGGCTCAATGGCCAGCACCATCCCCCTGCGCAACCGGGGGTTGCGGTCCAGGGGCAGATAATTGGGCACAGGGGGCTCTTCGTGCAGCCTCCGGCCGATACCGTGTCCCACAAACTGCCTGACAACCGAAACCCCCCGCGCCTCCACCCACCGCTGAATCCCCCCGCAGATACCGGCCAGCCGCTGGCCCGCACGGGACGCTTCGATCCCCTTGAAGAGGGACTCGCGGGTCACCCGCATCAACCGCTGCGCCTCCGGGGAAACCTCTCCCACGGCGGTGGTAAGCGCCTGATCGCCATAGTAGCCCCCCAGCTTTGCGCCGATATCGATGCTGACCAGGTCCCCCTCCCGCAGTTCCCGGTCCCCGGGAATGCCGTGCACCACCTGCTCGTTAACCGAAATACAGGCCGTGGCCGGATACCCGTGGTAGCCTTTGAAAGCCGGTGTGGCGCCGCAGCTTCGAACCACCTCCTCGGCCACCCGGTCCAGCTCCGCCGTCTTCACCCCGGGCCGGATCAACCCCCGCAACGCCCGGTGCGCCAGCCCGACCACCCGGCAGCTTTCTCGAATCCGGTCGATTTCACGGTCTGTCCGCAGTGCAATCAACTCGCCCCTCCCGGCCCCTACTCGCCAAAATGTCCCGCAAAAATCACGAAATCCTGAAAATTGATCTCTCCGTCCCCGTTCAAATCCGCGCGCGGGTCATACCCCTCCTCGTCCGGTTTTTTGCCAAATCCCCCGGCAAAACCCACAAAATCGGCAAAATTGACCCGTCCGTCCAGGTTGACATCTCCCACGGGATCGGACGCGCGGGTGATGCCCTCATCCACCGAGATCGTATAGGAATAGCGGAACCTTTTGCCCTCCAGAGAGGTCACGATCGGGACGAAGACCACCTGCTCGTAGCGCTGCACGTCCGGAATTTCAACGCGGGAAGCATCCGATGCCCGGACCACCGCCACCTGATCTCCGACCAGCAGGACCAGAAGCGTCCACGTTGCGTCCTCATCCAGCATAAAAGCCCCTCGCAGTCCCCCGGAGAGGCCCTTTGAAAACACCCGGATATAATTGGCCGCCAGGCGGTCCACGTTGCCGTAGCCCGAATCGGGCATTCCCGGCCCGGGCACGGCGGTATCCGGAATCACTGCGGGATAGTTGCCCGCCTCGGGGTAATACCCCGGCCGCGCCCGTGTGCTCGTCAAATAGTTCCACACCGCAAACCCGGGAAACACCCCGGCAAACCCGCCCGCGGGCATCCCCGCATCGTAGTGTTCCAGCCCGGCATCCGAAGGCTTGCGCTCCTTCAACACCTCCCAGGACCTCCGAATGGACGCCTCCCCGTAGACCTTCGCCAGGTAGTGCGCATAGACCGACGCCCCGAACATGTGCAGGCCCTCCTGATCCAGCGAGACCCCCGGAGATCGGAAGAACTCAGGGATGTACTGGTAGTAGTCGTTCACATCGGTATAGGCCACATCCTCCATCCACGTGCTCGTCAACTCGTGCCACCATGCCGACGTGTAGATATCGTTGTAATAGCCAAACTGGACCGCGTGGAAAAACTCGTGCGCCGCCGTCACATGCAGCCCATCCAGCCCCCGCGTTCCGTAGATGCTGTCCGTATAATTGTTGTCGATCTCCATATAGCTGGCCGAGGCATAACGCCCGGCGGCAACATCCGGATAGGTGAACCCGTAGGCAGACTGGCCGGCCAGATTGCGGATATAAACATCGTACACGCCGTCTCCATCCGGCGGCGGCGGGTCATACCCCATCCGGCCCACCTCCAGGTCCCAAACGTCTTCGAACGTCCGGCCCACCTCGTCCACATAATCGGGCACACCGTTCCGGTCCGCATCGGCGGGGGCCACCGCATGGCTGCCGGTCCGGTTGTAATGAATCCGGAAACGCCCCTTTGGAGACATCGCGGTCCGCTCTGCAATCGGCCGCTGGAAAAGGGTGGCAAACGCCTCACGGGTCGTCTTGCTCAACCGGTGCCAGTTGGACGCCAGGGCCATCACCACGGGCGTCCCGCACACCGCCCGGTCGGGGATATGCGGACTCCCCGGCGGAAGCGCCTCCCGGTTGAACAGGCCGCAGGCCCGCAGGAAAAGCGTGCGCTCCGCCTCCACGGACAGCGGAGACAAATCGGGCGGTGCCTGCGCATCCAGCCGGGCACCGCCTCCAGACAGAATCAGTACCGATACGATGATGATCCGGTATCTTCTCATTGCCCTCTGTGAAACTATGTCGTCTCTTCGGCCAACGTCACATAAATGTGGTCTGCCACCTCCAGACCCAGGGAATGCTCCGATTTCCGGTCCACGCGCACCAGCAGGGGCCCGTTAAAAGGCGCCCGCTCCTTTACCATCACCTCCACCCCGGGCCTCAACCCCAGGGACGCCATATAGCGAAGCATTTCCGAACTCTGATCGCTCACCTGCCGGATCGTAACGGTCTGACCCGCCTCGATCCTGGAAAGCCGCTGGTCGTTTTCCTGCTCGATACTCCCGTCCTTGGTCGGAATCGGCGCCCCGTGCGGATCGATGGTGGGATACCCCAGCGCCTTGTCGATCCGGTCCTCGAACTCCTCGGAGATCACATGCTCAAGCCGGTCCGCTTCGGCGTCCACCTCGTCCCACCGGTATCCGAGGGCATCGGCCAGGTACACCTCCAGCAACCGGTGGTGGCGGATAATCTCCAGGGCAATCGCCTCTCCCGCAGGCGTCAGCTCCACCCCCTGGTAAGGCGTATGCTGCACCAGCTTGATCTCGGCCAGCTTCTTCACCATGTTCGTGACCGAAGCCGCCGCAACGTTCATCACCTCCGAAATCATGGAGGTATTCACCGAAGGGACCGGGTTGCGCCCCTTCTGGAGCTTATAGATCTCCTTCAAATAATCCTGTGCCGCCTGGCTGAGCATAGCCATACCGAATGCTCCGGATCTTTAAAGGACGGAAACCGATGCAAAAATAACAAGAAAACACCTTCCGGGCAAGCGAAACGTGGCTCAGCCTGACAGCAACCGCCAGACCTGAGCCACCAGAAAACAGAGGACAAACCCCATCCCCACGGGCAGCAGCGAAGAAACCGCCGTCCACTTTGCGCTGCGGGTCTCCTTCCAGATCGTGTAAATGGTCGTGGAACAGGGGTTGTGGACCAGGCTGAAGAGCATCAGATTGAC
>JAAXHW010000297.1 GCA_012270675.1 Candidatus Latescibacterota bacterium
AAAAAGGCCTCGCCGAAGGCATGGGGTGTGGAGGGGGTTTAGATGACGGGGCGGTTCGCGAACCGCCCCTACCACCACAGGCGGACACCGACCTGCCTGTGCGTAGCACGCAGACAGGTAATCCCCATGCCCCGTATCCTCCTTGCCGAAGACGGCCCCACCGCGATTGACCTGGCCGGCGCGCTCTTTGACACGCCCGGCCTCGAACTCGACGTGGTCACCAACGGCCGCAGCGCCCTGGACCGCCTGACCCGGGCCCCCAGGGCCTACGCCCTGGTCGTCCTGAGCCATACCCTGCCCCAAATCAGCGGCCCCGAGTGCATTGCCTTCATCCGGAGGATGTTCCCCCGCCTGCCCATCCTCGTCCTCTCCGACACAACCGATGCAAAACGTCTGGATGAACTCGCCCGGCTCGGCATCCGCCGGGGGCACGTCCTGCAAAAGCCCACCGACCGCAAAACCTTCGCCGCCTGGGTCCGGAACGCCCTCAAGGAACTTGAGGATTGAAGATTTTCCATTCACACACCCATAATATGATATCCCCCATCCACATGCACCACCTCCCCCGTCACCCCGCTGCCCAGGTCGCTCAACAAGAACAGCGCCGCCTTGCCCACCTCCTCCTGCAAGATATTCCGCCTCAGCGGCGCCCGGTCCCGGTACATCTGCTGAAAATCTCCAAACCCCTTCACCCCTCGCGCAGACGCCGTGCTGATCGGCCCCGGCGAAACCGCATTCACCCGGACATTCCCGGGGCCCAACTCGGAGGCAAGCTGCCGCACCGCATGCTCCAGGGCCGCCTTGGCCGTTCCCATCACATTATAAGCCGGAAACACCTTCTCCGACGCCATAAACGTCAGCGTAACCACCGATCCTCCCCCGTCCATCAACGCCGCTGCGGCCCGGGTCATCGCCACAAACGAATACGCGCTGATGTCCAGCGCGATCCGAAAAGCCTCCCGGGAGGTCTTGTTGTATTCCCCCCGCAGCGCCTCTGTAGGCGCAAACGCAATACAGTGCGCAAAACAGTCCAGCCGCCCGGCCTCCCGCCCCACAAACGCGAACAGCCTCTGGATGTCCGCATCTTCCCCCACATTGCAGGGCTCCGGCGGAACGACCACGTTCTCCCACCCCTCTCCCGCGATCAGCTTTTCAATCCCCCGCTGCTCACGCGCGCTCAAATAGGGCAGCACCAGCCGCGCCCCCGCCTCGTGGAGGACCTGCGCAATCGCCCACGCAATACTCCACCTGTTCGCTACCCCGGCAACCACCCCTACCTTCCCGCTCAGGTCGATTCCGTACATAAGCCCTGTTCCCTCCTGTTCCGGAAATGCTCAACTGGGGGTTTTAAGACAGCTTCTAAACTAATTCACCCCGTCCCCAAAGTCAACCCGCATTCTCGTCCAGGACGGGCGCATGATCTTCCAGGACGGACGGGTGCCATTTTTTTGAAACAAATTCCCATCTGCGGAATCTTATACTTAGAAGCTGTTTTAAAATTCCCGGTGCGTTCCCGAGCGCGAGCGAAAACGTGGCGGTCCAGGCGGGAGAACCCGCCCGT
>JAAXHW010000298.1 GCA_012270675.1 Candidatus Latescibacterota bacterium
GCCGAGATGAAGATGGCAATCACCCCGGCCTCGCCTTCCGGGTCCTGCCGGGGGCCGTAGACGTTGCCGTAGCGCAGCGAAGTGAAGTCAAGCAGGTACTGGCGCCGGTAATACTGCAGGTATTGCTCGGCTATGTACTTGGACATGCCGTAGGGAGAAATAGGGACGACCGGAGTGTTTTCGGAACAAGGAACGGATATGGGGTCGCCATAGAGCGCGCCGCCGGTGCAGGAATATATTACCTTGTCCACCCCGCTCTTACGCGCCGCATCCAGCAGGCGCAACGTCCCCAGCGCGTTGATTTCGCTGTCTGAGATGGGATTCTTAGTCGAACGGGAGACGCTGGACTGGGCCGCCATGTGAAATACCAGTTCGGGCTTTTCCCGGTTGAACACTTCCTCCAGCATGGGCTGGGTGATGCTCATGTGATGGAAGGTCGCATGGTGATTGACGTTCTTCAGCTTGCCGGATGACAAGTCGTCAACGATTATCACCCGAAAGTCTTCTTCCAGCAGCCGGTCTACCATGTGGGAGCCGATGAATCCGGCCCCCCCGGTAACCAGCGCCGACCTTCCTTCTGCCATACCTGTCGCTCCTTTTCAGGCGGACGGGTTGCGTTAGCAATCCCCGGCACACAGCCGGGGAAATCTGCTTTTACATAATACCCTCGCACGCCACGCAGCACAACGGCGGAGCGCCCAGGGCAATCACATTTTAACTTTCTTTGCGTCCTACAACCCGCCGCTGCCGGAGAAAATCCCCGTCATTCCCGCGAAGCTTGTCCCAGTGAAAACGGGGAGCGGGAATCCAAACCCCCGCATCCTGAATGTTGGCACGGCCACGCCCACCCGTCATTCCCGCGAAAGCGGGAATCCAAACCCCGGTGTACCGGGTGATGTGGGGCTTGCCGGGCATGATGTGGACGCAGGGTGTTTTCACTTCGGCAGCCCACAGGTACCTCGCGGGTTGTTGTTTGCAAAGGCAGACGGGGGTTTGGATTCCCGCCTGCGCGGGAATGACGGGCGGGGTAATCTCGTCAGCCCAACTGCCCATCATTGCAAAGATTTCG
>JAAXHW010000299.1 GCA_012270675.1 Candidatus Latescibacterota bacterium
AGCAAAGCAGGTGCTCCTGACGGGGGGCGTGGCAGCGAACCGGAGACTGCGGGCGGAGATGGTGCGGACCGGCGCGGCGGCAGGCGTCCGGGTTTTTTACCCCTCTCCCGTGCTCTGTACCGACAATGCCGCGATGATTGCCAGCGCCGGAGCGTTCCGGCTGGCGAGAGGGGAGCGTTCGGGGCTGGATCTGAACGCCGATCCCCGATTGAAACTTCCAGGCGCAAGGCCAAGAGACAATACAGACGGATAGTACTCAGCCATTCCGTAAGCTATCGGAGCCTTTTCGGCCCGGCGTCTCATTTTGCACCCTCCCCCGATTTTATGTTCCACCTGTCCGATTTCGATTTGACCCTGACCGATGGCCTGCTGCTGGGCCTGCTGATCCCGGTCTGCATTTATCTGGCCTACCAGGTCTACCGGCCCGACTGGCGAGGGACGTGGTGGCTCATGGGTTTGAGGGGGCTGACGTTTGTGCTGCTCTTAGCGCTGATGATGGAGCCGACCCTGGCCCTGACGGTGCAGCACCAGCGAAACCCCCTGGTGGCCTTCCTGGTGGATAACAGCGAGAGTATGCAGGTTGAGGAAGGTGGCAAGGCGCGCCGGGATGAGGCGCTGGACCTGTTACAGGGTGGCGCCGTGCGCGATTTGGAGGCACGTGCGAGGGTTGTGTGGTACTGGTTTTCGGACGCGTTACATCCCCTGTCCGAGGCCGGAGTGGATTCCCTCCTCTGGGACGGGCGGGCGACCGATATTGCCGGGGCGCTGGATGCCCTGCGGGAGGTCACTGCCGGGGAGGGGCTGGTCGCCGCCTTTTTGATTTCGGATGGGGCGCACAACCTGGGCGGCCGTCCGGAACGGGCCGCTGTGGACGTGGGGGTGCCCATTTTTTCGGTAGGCATAGGGGATGCAGCACCTCCCAAAGACCTGGCCCTGGTTTCGGCGGTGGTCGATCCGCTGGGATATGTGGGGCGGGAGATTTCGATATCGGTCGGCCTGAAGGTGCGTGGTTTTGGCGGGGTTCAGGACCTGCTGGTATTGGAGGAGGGTGGACGGCGGGTTGCCGCAGAACCGGTCACCCTTTCGGAAGGTGAGCAGACGGTGCGGTTCCAGGTGCGGCCGGAGCGGGCCGGACGGCACACCTACCGGATCTCGATAGCCCCCCAGCCGGGGGAGCGGTCGCGGGAGAACAACCTGGTTATTGTCTCTACGGAGGTGCTGGAAAGCCGGGTGCGCGTGCTGATGGTTGCGGGCAGCCCAAGTGCGGATCTGGCCTATTTGCGCCGCTGTCTGGAAGCCGATCCGAACCTGGAGTTGGAGGTGGTTTCCGCAACCCGGTCGGGGGAATGGTCCTACCGGATGCGGGAGCTGTTGAGCCGGCCCGACGACCGGGATCTCGTGATCCTGTTCGACCTCCCCAGGGCGATTCTTTCCGGGACACCCGAGCGGCGTCTGGCCGCGTTTGTGCGGGCCGGTGGTGGGGTGCTGGTGGTGGGAGGCGAGATTCACCAGGGGTATGCCCGCTCACCCCTGACAGAGGTGTTGCCCCTGGCATTCTCCGGGGAGGGCCATACGTACCGGGTTGATCCATTCCAGGTTGAGATACCGAAGGCGGCATACCGACATCCGATTCTGCGGATCTCCGACGATCCCCTGGCGGACCGTCTGGAATGGGCGGAATTGCCGCCGCTGCTGGCCTACAACCAGAACCTCGGTGTCCGGCCGGGGGCCGTGGTTCTCCTCCAGCACCCGACAGCACGGGTAGGCAACAAAAAGATGCCCCTTGTTGCGGTTACACGCGCCGGGGCCGGGAAGGCGATGGCCGTGGCGTTCAGGACGTTCTGGCGGTTTGGACTGATGATGTGGGGCATTGGAAAGACCGACGTCATTTCGCAGACGTTCTGGGGGAACGCCGTTCGATGGCTGGTGACCCGGGAGGACGTGGCGCGCGTGAGGGCCGTGCCCGATAAACCGATCTACCGGAGCGGCGAGCCGGTGACGTTCCACGCACAGGTGTTCGATGAACTGCTCCAGCCTCAGCAAGGGGCCACAGTGACCGTCTCGGTTGCTCAGGACGGGGACGTCCGTGAGGTGGCGCTCAAAGATGAGGGAGAGGGGCGATACAGCGGACAGATGGGGGGAATGCTGCAGGGAGACTATGCGTTCCAGGTGCGCGCTGTGAAGGGTGCGACGAATCTGGGCGGTGCAACCGGGCGTTTTACGGTGGGACGTTACAGCTTGGAGTATGAAGAGGTGCGGATGAACGCCGAACTGCTGCAAGACCTGGCCGCGAACAGCGGCGGCGCCTTTGTAACGTCCGATGCATTCCCGGCGGCCGTCCAGGATCTCCCCCTTGCGCCTCAGCCGGTTACGGTCCTCTATCGATCCAGGCTCTGGGGGCAGACCTGGCCGTTCTTTCTGCTCATTTGTCTGCTGGTCGTAGAGTGGACGGTGAGGCGCAGGCGGAGAATGATATGAACGTTCAAAGTGAACTGGTGGCAGACAGGGGTGAAGAGGACGGGAGGGGCGAACGTTGAACCAGCGTGCAGGGGTAATATGGCACAGACGATACGGATGGAAGCGGTAAAGACGCTGGTGGGATGTCTGAGTGTGCTGGCAGCGGTTGGAACGGGGGAGGCTCAGGTGATCCTCAGTGAGGTGATGTTCGATCCTTCAGGGAGCGAGTTTTACGATGAGTTTATCGAGATTCAGAACCTGGGCGAGCAGCCGGTGGATCTAAAGGGGTGGCGTTTGGGAGACGGTGAGGAGACCGACGAAATTGTTCCCCGGGAAGGGACTACGCTGCTGCAGGCAGGGGCGTTCGGGCTTGTCTTGGATGCAGGCTATTTTGCGCATTCGACGCGCTACGCTCCCCTGCCGGAAGAGGCGCTGATTTTAACGGTGGAGGATGCAACGCTGGGCAAGGGAGGGCTTGGCAACGCCAGGCCGGAACGCATTGTGTTGATCGCGCCGTCTGAGGATACGGTCGCGTCCATGACCTACCGTGTGGGCAACAGACCGGGGCATTCGGAAGAGAAGATCAATCCGCGGGCGGGCGATGGGCCGGAGAATTGGGCCGACTCGCGGTGGGAAGGGGGGACGCCCGGGCGGATCAATAGCGTGAGTCCAAAGGCGGACGACCTTGCGCTTTTGATACTGCCGAAGACGCCTCTTGAGGTTCGCGCGGGGGAACAGGAGACCTTTGAACTGATTGTGGTCAACCGGGGACAACGGGACGCGCATGACTTCCGGGTTGAGGTCTCCGACACGGTGCACGCGCTGGTGTGGACAGAGACGGGGGACGCGCTGGCACCGGGCGATTCGCTGGTGGTGGCGTATCCGATTGCGGGCGTGGCTCCGGGGCGGTATGTCTATTCGGCGAGGGCGAGGTTTAAGGCCGATCAAGATACCTCCAACAACCGGGTCTCCTGGGAGGTGGTGGTGGGCGCACACCCCTTTCAGGTGGTGGTCAACGAGGTGATGTTTGCGCCTCCGACGAAGCAACCGGAGTGGGTTGAGTTGCTGAATCGATCGGATCAGGTCCTGGACATGTCCGGGTGGCAGATTCAGGACAGCAGGCCTGCTGCGGTCGAGCTGTCTGGTTCGATGAGGCTGCTGCCCGGTGGATATGCGGTGGTTGCCGAGGATACCGGACGGTTTCTGAGCCGGTATCCTGATGTGACGGCGCCGGTTGTGGCGCCGGGGCGGTGGCCCCGCCTGAACGACGGGGGGGATGCAGTGGTGATCAGAGATGCCACAGGGTGTGTGGTGGACAGCATGGTCTACGGCAGACAGACCGCGCCCACATCCCACCGATCTTTGGAACGGATCGATCCAGACGGGGCAAGCAGCGGTTCGGCGAACTGGCTGTTTAGCACGGACAGGGCCGGGGCGACGCCGGGCCAGACGAACAGTGTGTCCCTGCAGGGGCAGTCGGAAGGGATACAGCTTTCGGCCTCTCCCAACCCGTTTCACGAGCGCGTGGAGATTACGTATTCCCTGTCAATTTCACGCGCGGATGTGAACCTGTGGGTTTTCGACCACCTGGGACACCGCGTGAAGACGCTGTTGAACGCCGAACCGGGCGGGAGCCGGCGTCGGGTGGACTGGGATGGGACGGGTGAGAGAGGGAGACATCTGAAGCCGGGGATTTATATCCTCTACCTGGAAGCGGTCGGTCCAGATGGCCGGGTCTACCGGGCCAGGACGCCCGTGGTGCTGGCAAGGGGGCTTTAGAAGTTGTTTTAAAATTCCTGGTGAGTTCCCGAGCGCGAGCGAAAAAGTGGTGGTCAAGGCGGGAGAACCCGCCCGTATC
>JAAXHW010000300.1 GCA_012270675.1 Candidatus Latescibacterota bacterium
GTCACAAACGACGCCTCGTCCGACGCCAGGAAAAGCGCCACATTGGCAATCTCCTCCGGCTGTCCCACCCGCTGCAGAGGATACACCTTTCCCAACCGATCGAGAATCTCCGGGTCCTTTTCCAGCACCGGCCGCCAGGTATCGGTCGCAATCGTCCCCGGACAGATCGCATTCACCCGAATCCCGTCCGGCCCGTAGTCCACCGCCATCGTCCGGGTCAGGGCGATCACCCCCGCCTTCGCCGCGCTGTACGCGCTCTCGCCAAACGACATCAGCGCATTCACCGAAGAAATATTCACAATCGATCCGCCCTTCCGCTGAAACATCTGCGGAAGCGCCGCCCGGCTGCACAGATAGGTACTCTTGAGCACCCCCTCGATATTCCGGTCCCACAACGCCGGCTCGATCCCCAGCACGTGAGTGCCCTTGCAAAAGTAGGCGTTGTTCACCAGAACGTCCAGCCCCCCAAACTGCTCCACCGCCGCATCCACCGCCCGCGTCACGTCCTCCTCAGCCGTCGCGTCGCCCACCACCAGCGCAGCCTCGCCCCCCGCCTCCCGGATCTGTGCCACAACCGACGCCCCTCGCGCCTCGTTCAACTCCAGGACCACCACCCGGGCGCCCTCCTGCGCAAACCGCACCGCCGTAGCCCGCCCGATGCCCGCGCCCCCCCCGGTAATCCAGGCAATTCTATCTTTCAGCCTCATGGGACACACCCCTCACTCAATATCACGCACTCCGGATCTTCGGAATCGTCTCCGGATCGTACACCGCCCGCTTCCCCGCCCGGATCTCCAGCACCTGCGCCAGTGTCTCCGACGCCCGCGCAACCAGATCCGCCACATCGACCCCCCGCTGGCACGGCGGAAACCCTTCCAGCTTCTGAATCCCCCGCTCAAGCAGGTGCTCTGCGCCGGGATAGTTCTCACACGTCAGATGGTAATATCCCACCGCCACCTGCACCAGCCCCTGAAAAAAAAGCCGCTCCCGCCCCCGCACCTCCATCCAGACCTCTTCGAGCGTATCGTGACACTCAAAAAAGGCTTCATCGTTGAACTCGACGATGCCCTTCTCCAGCTCTGCTTCCACGTCGACCTGCGGCTCGTCAACCATCCCACCCTCCGATCAAGACCCGCCGCCCCTCACCCTGACCGGGCGGACGGCTGTCCGTCCCTGCGCCAATCCATCCGTGGTCATCGGCCGTTACGTTTCCCTCTCACTCAAATAAGCCGCCTGCCGCCTGATGTACCACTCCGCATTCTCCCGAAGCCGGGCCACCTCCGCCGCCGTCAATTCCCGCCTCGGCCTGGCCGGCACACCCGCCACCAGCGTCCGGGGCGGGACCTCCATCCCTTCCGGCACCAGGGCGTTGGCCGCCACCAGCGCCTCCTCGCCCACGCGGGCCCCGTTGAGCACCGTGGCCCCCATCCCGATGGTTGCCCCCTGCTCGACGGTGCACCCGTGCAAAATGGCGCCGTGCCCCACCGTCACAAAATCCGCCACCCTGCAGGGATATCCCGGGTCGGTATGCACCACGGTCCCGTCCTGCACATTCGTCCCCCGTCCGATCCGAATCGGCTCCGCATCCCCCCGCAGAACCGCGTTAAACCAGATCCCCGCCTTCCCACCGATCTCCACCCGCCCGATCACCGCCACACCATCGGCCAGGTAGGCCGTCTTGTGGATGCGAGGGCTTTCCCCCTCAAATGCCAGAATCGTCGTGCCCATCGCCTACTCCCTGGCCTCTTCCTGCTCGCCCTTCTTTCCCTTCCCGGGTGAAAGCGGCCCCAGCACGAACTCCTTGGACCCCCGGGCAGATTCAGAGCCGCGCATCAGCCCTACGATAAAGCTGACAGTACCAAAGATCGCCGCCAGGTACAGCGCCGTCTCCTTGACCGAACCGCCCGCCTGCCAGGCGGCGAGCGCCCCCATGAGCGCCCCCGAACTCGCGCCCCCCAGGCCCGACATCACAGCCGTCCGCATTGCGCCTGTCCCCCGGTCTCCGAGCGTGCGCAGCCGGTCGATCTCCTCGACGGCGATCCGCCGCGTATCCAGATCGGTCTCGATCAGGATCTGGCCGTCTTCATAAACGGGCACCAGCTCCCCCCGGATAACGTCTCCATTCTTCAACACCAGTTGTCCCGGCACGCGCCGACCCACCCAGAACCGGGGGGCCCGCGCCTCAAAAGAGATCTCTTCATCCGTATACCTGGGATAGTCGGCGTCCTGGGCAATCCTGGACACTTTGCCGATCTTGTACTCTCCCTTCTGGATCTCTTCAAAGTGCTCGATATACTCCCGCAGCAGCCGCAGATCGTTGTCGTCCCCCATCGGAACCATCCGGTCCTCCAGCCTGGGCCCCGACCGGTAACGGATCTTCACCCCGGGCTTCCCATTCGACCGCTTCAGAAACATCGCCGATTGGAAGCCCGGCACCGCCATATTGAACAGCCTCAGATCGATCTTCTGGTTAAATGCATTTCTCCCGTGAAACATGGCGAACCGATTGCTTTCTTCCAGATCGATCTCCCGGCCGACCATCGGACTCACCAGCACCAGCGTCCCTGTCACCTTCCGGATGTCTACGATGGCCCACCCATCATCCCCCCGACCCACAATCATCCGCACAGCCCGCGTTTCCTCCCCCTTCTCCTCTCCAGACGCCTGCTTGCCCTCAGATTCTCCAGACGCCTGCTTGCCCTCCCCAGCCCATACCCCCCCGGTAGCGACAAAACTGCTCCACGCCAGACAGACTGCCGTAGCCAAAACAACTGTTTTTTTGAACATAATCCACTCCTTACTGAAATTGGTGTGCCCTCTTTTCCCGGCGTGAATTCAAAACTCAATTTACCGTAGTCGCCCGATAGAGTCAAGCCCAACACATGAGGGCCGCGACCATCGCCGCCACATGCGGTAGGAAAAAAGTAGGGACGGATTGCAAACCCGCCCCCGCAGCCACCAATCGCCCTCAGCCTCTATCCGTAGTCAATTCGTGTCCCGTTCCCCACCCGTCCCTTCCCCTGTAATCTCCGAAGCAATCCCATCCAGGATATAGGGGCGGTACTTCCGGAACCGGGTCCGCCTGTGAAACCACCCACTCCCCCGAACCGACGTCCCGATCACCCGCACAAACTGCATCAGGGACGGTGGTTCCGCGTGTATTTCCCCATACGCCCAGAAGGCGATCTTCTGCCGCACCTCCTCCCGATTGCCCTGCGACGTCCGGATCGGCTCGTTCATCGGAAAGAGGACCTCCCCGTCGAACAGTACCGACGCATCGCGCCGGTACTTCTGCGCGGCCTCCGACAGCCGTCCTCTCCCCGCAACCGCCACCCCCGTCACATAATCGATGTCTTTTTTCTCCACCACATCAGTAGTTTCCGGTTAAGATTTTGCA
>JAAXHW010000301.1 GCA_012270675.1 Candidatus Latescibacterota bacterium
TTAAACTGGTAGCCCCGCGACGGACTTATCGGCTCATTCCCATCGTGCAATGCATGACCCGACGTCCCTTGCACAGCGCAAAACACCGTACCACCACCCGTGCGATACCCGCTGGCTCCCATCCAATTCAGCCGATGTACCACAGCGGGATGGGCAATCATGCGCCGGAATGGATCGCAATAGGGCGCGGGTAAATCCACCAGACCCGGCAACAACGGCCGCCCCGTCCCGGCCTGGCTCTTTGACCCTCGCGCCAGTTCTGCACCAACCTCAACCCGGTCCTGAAATTTATCCACCGCTTCATTCGCCTTTTCCAGCCATTCCTCGTCCATCACCCCACGCACCACCAGATACCCATTTAAATCCCAAAAATAAAATTCCTTCTCATCAATAGTCGAATTTGGATCTCGAATATAAATCGAAGGATGGATCACCTCAGAACGCTCCTCCACCCACGTCTTTTCGCCATCGGTATTCAGCACCGGCGGCGGATTAGATCCCTTAAATCCCGGCCTGTACATCACCGCCTTCTGTTCGGGAGGCGCACTCTCTGTCCACCTGGGTCGCGTTTCGGTCTCAGCACCCGGTCCTGGCCCATTCGACTGAATGACCGCCCGCCCCGCATACCAGTACGTCAACAGTCGTTTCGGCGACCCCGTCCACGGACGCATCCCCTGCAAAGTAGATTCCGCTAACAAAAATAAATCGCCCGCCTTCAGCACCGGTTGTTTCACCAGACCCATATCGTCCTGTCCCGTCGCCAAATCCTCGGGTGTTTCCACATTGCTCTTGTGGCTCGCCTGAACCACCACCAGCCCGCCATCTCCTTCCTCCACATCCTCCAGAACCCAGATCGCCTTCACCCCCTGGCACGACCGGCGACCATTCTGAAAAAAATAAGCCCGGGACGGATTCCGGGGTTCATCTCCACCAACCAGGCCCTGTCCGATCTCCCCTTCCCGGCTCCCCAGCAACCGGGGTGCCTGATCCAGCCGGAACCCATGTCCGATAATCTGATT
>JAAXHW010000302.1 GCA_012270675.1 Candidatus Latescibacterota bacterium
CAGGAATTTTAAAACAGCTTCTTAGAGGGCGATATGAAAATTACGCAGGTAAACGTGTACGATTTGAGGTATCCCCTGGTTGAACCGTTCGCAAATTCACGGGTGTGGACGAAGGTCAGGACCGCAGGTGTGGTGGAGATTGTGACTGATGCGGGCATTACAGGCTGGGGGGAAGGGCTGCATGCGTCGGACCGGGCGGCGGTTGAGGCGGTGTTGATCGGGCGGGACCCGTTTGACGTGGAGGTGATCTGGCAGGATCTGTACGCGCGCGGATGGGGAGATATCGCGGCGATGAGCGCGGTGGATATTGCCCTGTGGGACGTTATGGGGAAGGCTCTGGACATGCCGGTCTACCGCCTGCTCGGCGGGGCGTTCAGGGACCGCATTCCGGCCTATGCCAGCGGGCTTTTCAAAAAGGAGAAGCCGGATGTGACCGGGGCTTTGATGGATGAGGCGAAGGGGTATGTGGACCAGGGCTTCCCGGCTGTGAAGATGAAGATCGGCTTTGGAGAGGCGTACGATGTGGTAAACGTTGCCGCGGTGCGGAAGGCGATCGGGGACTCGGTCCTGCTGGCGGTGGATGCCAACTGCGGCTACGATGTGGCAACGGCGATCGACGTGGGTCAGAAGATTTTAGAGAACGATCTGTTCTGGTTTGAAGAGCCGATTTCGACGGACGATGTGGATGGCTACGTGGAGATCCGGCGTGCGCTGAAGGTGCGGATTGCCGGAGGGGAGATGCTGTGCGGGCGCCTGGCGTTCCGGGACCTGATTCAGAAGCGCGGGGTTGATGTTGTGCAGCCCGATATCAGCGTTGCGGGCGGGTTTACGGAATGCCGCAAGATCGCTGCAATGGCGAGTGCCAACCACGTCCGTCTGCTGCCGCACATGTGGGGCAGCAGCATCCGGCTGGCGGCGACCATCCACTGGCAGGCGACGATTCCCGATGCGCCGGAGGCGGTCCATCCGGTCCCGTCGCTGTTCGAGTTCGATATGACGGAGAACCGCCTGCGGACGGATCTGGCCAGGGAACCGATTCGTGCGGTGGACGGATATGTACCGGTGCTGCAGAGACCGGGGCTGGGGATCGAGATCGATCGAGAGGTTCTGGAGCAGTATGCGGTGTAGAGTAAACCACCTTTTTTGAACCGCAAACACGCAGGGAAAGATCGAAATGATCTGCGAACGCTGCGTCTTTGCGGTGCGTTTGTTTTACAGGGAAAGGAGCAGGATGTGGCGAGAGTACCAAAGAGATCCGATCTGGCGATGTACGGGGGGAAACCGGTGCACACCAGGCCGTGGCGGGGTGGGCCGTTTCACTTTTCAGCGGAGGTCGAGGCACTGAAAAAGGTGCTCTCAGGGCCGGCGCTGCCCCTGGCGCGGGGACAGTGGGTGATGGCCTACCGGGAGGCGTTGCAGGAAGTTTACGGGATGAAGTATGCCATCCCGACCAGTTCGGGCACCGCGGCCATCCACGTGGCCCTGTC
>JAAXHW010000303.1 GCA_012270675.1 Candidatus Latescibacterota bacterium
CCTTGTGCGGGGGGGAACCCCCCGCAGCGCCCCCCTCCGACTGGCCACCTTGAGCATTCTTCCCCAGCAATGCGCCTACCCAACTGTGTCCACTCCCCCCACACTTTCCCTTGCCACCAACCACCGTCCACCGATGCTCCACTGGCCAGTGGCGTTCCACTAAAAACTAAAAACTACCCACTAAAAACTGCCCTTCAGCCTTTCCGCCATATGCTCTCCAATCATCACCGTAGTCAGATGCGTATTCGCCCGCGGAACCTCTGGCATAATCGAAGCATCGATCACCCGCAGTCCATCCACCCCAACGACCCTGCACTCCGAATCCACAACTGTCGCCGGGTCACCCACAGCCCCCATCCGGCACGTCCCCACAATATGAAAGCAGTCGATACACGCCTTCAGCAGCCACTGGTCTAGCTCTCCATCACTGACCGACCCGTCGATCCCGCCGCGCATTCCACCATAAAGATCACCGAGGGAAACCGCCTCCGCAATCCCCGCAACCGCCGGATGACCCGCCAGCGCAAACAGCCGCCGCACCCCATCCCGCAACCGCACCAGGTCTCTCCTGTCCGACAACATCCGCTCCTCGATCACCGGTTCAACCTCTGGATCCGGCGATGTGATGCGCAGTTCCCCCTGCGAAAACGCCTGAAATACCGAAACCACGATCACCCCCCGCTCCAGCGCCTCCCCCTCAATCCCAAACACATTGCAGCTCGCCATCAACATATCGTTCTGCCCCGCGCCCGCCAACCCCGAACTGTACCGAACACAGCAGTTCGTCCGCCGCGCATGAGGCCCCTTAGCCCGCGCCGCAGGACGCAGCTTGAGATGCATCCCCACCGTCGGATGGTCCCGCAAGTTCCGGCCAACTCCCGCCAGCTCGACCACCCGACTCACCCCCGCCGCCTCCAGGACATCACCCGGCCCAATCCCCGACCGCATCATAATTGCCGGCGAATGCACCGCCCCCGCACACAGCAGAATCTCCCTGCCCCGCAAAACCGTCCCTTCCCCTTCAACTCCGTCAAATCGCCCCACCCGCACACCTACCGCGCGCCGGCGCCCTCCAGCTCCTCCCTCCTCCGCATCCTCCTCAAACTCCACCCGCTCAACCAGCGCCCCGCCAACAACTGTCAGATTGGCCCGCCCCCGTGCCGGCTCCAGGAAACCGTCGTTCGTCGAAACACGCCTGTCATCCCGCACTGTCAGCGCCACCGGCGACACGCCCGTACTCCCCGGCGCATGATAGTCCTCCTCCCAACCGTATCCTGACTCCAGAGCCGCCTCCCGCAGTGCCAAATCCACCGCGCCCCACTCCGCCACCGGCACCCGGCAAAGCGGCACAGGACCCCCGCGCCCATGATACGGCGC
>JAAXHW010000304.1 GCA_012270675.1 Candidatus Latescibacterota bacterium
GTGAGGCCATCCTCGCCCCCAGGTCGAACCCGGCGTTGGTCGCCGTCCGGGTAACCGCCTCTCCCAGGCCCCTTCCCCTTACCGCCTCTTTTGTCACCACCCAGCCCAGCCACGCAACCCCGTGACTTACAAGGGTCAACGCGGCCGAGACAGGAGCGCCTTCGAGGTAGGCCACAAAGCCGGCGATGTGGGGCGCAACCAGGCTTCGAACATCGGCAAACAGGGTATGGACAAACCCTTTCATCCCCGCATCGTCGCCTTCGAAGACCTCGGCGTTCACCCCTGCGAAATCGCGCGCTTCCGGCGCGCTGCGCACCCGCCGAATCTCAACGCCGGGCGGTGCCTCACGGTCTTCAAAACGGTGCTCTAAAATCATACCCGCATTGTCGTACATCCGGGTAAATCCCGCGTCCAGCAGCCCCTCCTCAAGGTCGGAATCGGCGTGCGTGCGGACCATAATCGTATAGTCGTGTCCCCGGGCGCCAAAAAATGCATCGGCCCTCGCAAGCACCTCCTCCGCCGGCATTGACACATCGGTCCGCTTGGCCCCGTTGACAAATGCACGGGTCGGATGGGCCCCGGCATGGAGCAGCAGCCCGTCCCCCTCCTGGATCACACCTCCTGGAGACCGGCGGATATGTTCGCGGTAGGCCTCCCACAAACTGATATCTGACAGCCGCACCAGCTCATCCTGTTCCACGGTCCCTCCCTTCCGGCACGCGCTATACAAACGGATACATCCGATCCGGATCGTATCCCGGCATCAGGTTCCTGTGCTCCTGTCCCACGATCAGCTTCTGCCCGTCGGTAAACCCTTCGGGCCGATCCTTGAGGAAACCGATCAGCTTCTCCCGCCAGGGTGCAAGCCTGGCGGCTTCCAGCGCCAGGTCGTGCATCTCGTTCGGATCTTCATCCAGGTTGAACAGGTGCTCCGTGCCCGTCTGCGTATACCAGATATACTTGTGATGACCGTCGGTAATATACTGGTTGCCCTGCTCGTACTCGTAACACCCTGCGTGCTCCCCGTGTAGCAGGTCCCGCACCCGCTCTGACTCTCCCCGCATTATCGGCAGCAGGCTCTTGCCCGTGCAGGTCTCCGGGACCTCCAGACCGGCCGCATCCAGCACCGTCGGCATAATATCCTGAAGCCCCACGGGACTGTCGCAGACGGCCTCCTCCGGATATCCCCAGCTTTTGGGCGCACGCACGATGAACGGGATGCGGGCAGACGCCTCGTACGGCCAGGTCTTTCGAAACAGATTGTGGTCGCCCAGCATCTCCCCGTGGTCGGACGTAAAAATGATCAAACAATTCTCAAGCACGCCCCTGGCGTGCTGATACAACCGGCCGATCTGCTCGTCGATAAAATTCACCATCCCGTAATAGGCCGCGCGAGAACATCGCATATCGTTTTCGTCCAGGCAGATCCGGGATGCGTTCGGGTCCAGCCCTTTTTGCGGCCCGTCGAACGCGGGTGCCCAGTCTCCCACCACCGGCCCGGGCAGATCCCTCTGGATGTAGCGATCGTAATAGAACCCGGGCGGTGTAAACGGCGGGTGAGGATCGATCATCGAGATCTTCAAAAAAAACGGCACCGTCGGGTCGCGCTTCTTCAGAAACGTCATCGCCTGATCGATACACCAGAACGTGTGCATCTGTTCTTCGGGCAGATGGTGGGGCCGGCCCACCCATCCATTGGCCGAAACCCCGTGCGCCATCCCCGGGTCGACCTCCGTCCGTCCGTGTTGATCCCGCAGCCAGTCCACATAATCGTTCTCCCTGCCCCGGGTCGCATCGGCCAGCAGCATGTGGTCGAACCCGTAGCGTTTTCTAACCGGATGCAGGTGGAGCTTGCCGATCAGCTGCGTCTGGTACCCGGCCCTGGACAGCTCTCCCGGCAGCGTGTGTGCCGTATTCCATTCCACTCCCTGAAATCCCACCACCCCGTTGGCCGCCGGTGCCGTGCCCGTCATCAGGCTCCGTCGGGCCGGGATACAACTGGGACATTCCGAATACCCGCGCCGGAAGTGCGTCCCCGTCCTGCCGATCCAGTCCAAGTTGGGCGTCTGAAGCGCCTCTGGCGCACACGGATCGATCCCCACACAGTCTCCCCGCTGCTGATCGGTGATAAACAGGATAATATTCGGGCGAGATTCAGGCATGGTCGGGCTCCTTTTGGGTGGAAGTATGGGGCAAGGGGCAAATAACAGTTGTGTTTTCTACTTCAATTGTGCAGTATAAGAGGCCCTCACCCCCCGCATACGGGAAGGAGATGGGGGCTGCGGAAAATCAATCCTTTTAGAAGCTGCTGCCTGGAAAATAGGCTTTCAGATTGCAACGAAACTTGTTGTGTTTATTGGGTTTAATCGGTCCATTCGGTGCGAGCGAACCCGGTGGGTGTGTTGCGGTATCGTGACCTATCCCCCCGGCCCCCTTTCCTGAGAGGAAAGGGGGAGAAAGGGGGATGAGGTGGCGGGTGCAGGATGAGGCGCACCCTCTCCCCTCCCCGTTTCGGGGAGGGGAGAGGGGAGGGGTCATTTCCACGGCTGTTCCGCAAACCCGCCCCGCCCTTCCTCCCCGCAGCGCAAGAGGGGAGGCGAGACGCGGCAACTATTTTCATCATTATGGGTGTCTTAGAGAGGCATGACACCTGTCACAACAGGAGCAAATATCATGATCACGAACAAAATCCTCGAAAGAATCCGGAATGGTGAAAAGGCCCTGGGGATAACCATGAGCCAACCCTCCACCGAGATTGTGGAACTGGCCGGCCGCATGGGCCTTGATTTCGTCGGTCTCGACGCCCAGCACTCGCCGGTCTCGCCGGAAATGGTCCAGGAGGTCTGCCGCATTGCCGACGGCTTCGGCGTTACCGTCACCATGCGGGTGCCGGACGGCCGGGAAAGCACGATCCTCAGCTACCTGGACCGGGGCGTGAGGGAGATCCAGATCCCCAACCTCCAGACCAGGGAAGAGGCCGAAGCCCTGGTCAAATACGCCTACTTTGCGCCCAAAGGGCTGAGAAGTGCCACCAGTGTCCGCACCGCCTTCAACCAGAAAACCGGGGACTATACGCAGCTGTACGCCGAAATCAACGCCAATACCGTCCTGGTTCCCCAGCTTGAAAGCATCACCGTCCTGGAGAACCTGGACGACATCCTCACCGTCGACGGCATCGACTATTTCGCCCGGGGCCCGGAGGACATGGCCCAGTCCCTGGGATTGACGGGGCAGGCCACGCACCCCAAAGTCCAGGAAGCGTATGCCAGAATCGACGAAAAGCTCCACGCAGCCGGAAAACACTGGATCACCGAGTTCACCGAAAGCGTCTCCGTCTTATTCGTGGTGAATGAGGCGGCCGAAGCCCTGCTGAAAAAACACGGCCGCGAATCTCAGCTGAGGTGGTAACACACCACATCCGGAATGAGGTTCAATACCGATAAGCCTCAAGCGTCAACCCTGCAATCGATTCCCAGGATAGAGACTCGGCCTGGCGATATGCAGCCCTTCCGCAGGCTGCCAGGTCGCGCTCCTGAACGGTCACCATCGCTTCCTTCAGCGCATCGGGTCGATTCGGATCATAGACCATTCCCATGCGTTTATCCACCAGCTCCGGCAGGCAGCCGATGCCGGGCACGATCACCGGCCGGGCAAACGACATCGCCGTAATGGCCGATCCGGATGTCAAAATATCCACGAACGGCAGAACCACAACGTCTGCGGCGTTGAGGTAAAGCTGAAAATCCTCACTGGGAAAAAAGCTCGATGTGTGGACAACGATGCGCGGATCGGCCTCCTGGGCCCCTTTGACCAGTTGCTCGCCATAGTCGTTGTACACCTTGGCCGCCATAAGCAGGGCCAGGTCGTCGCCCGGCAAATCAGAAAAAATCTTCAGGAGTTGTTCCAGTCCTTTGTACGGCCGTACATTGCCAAAGAAAAGGTAAACGAACTGCCCTTTGGCCAGGCCCAATTCGTGGCGGGCCTTTTCCCGGGAGATCGTATTTGGATACGCGTCGATAAAATGGCCGTGCGGGATCGTAAACACCCCTTCGCTGCGGTAGAAATGCTCCTGCACGCATTTTCGGGCGTACTCGCAGTGCACGATCAGCGCCGTTGCCAGCCGGGTAATCGCAAGACGGGCCAGGCGGTGCAGTTCGAAGTGGACAGACTCGTGGGGATAGAGATTGTGCACCGTCCAGACCACCTTATACCCCAGCGAACGCGCCCGGGCCAGGTGTCCGATCAGTTCCGTACATCGGGAAACGCAGTCGCCCAGATCAGGCGCATCGTACATGTAATGCGGCCAGTTGAGATGAAGCACATCCACCTGGCCCTGGTTCTCCAGAAGCCAGGCCTCGTTGAGGCCACCGTCATAACCGGCAATGAGTTCGGCACCCTGTTCGGCCATCGCCCGGGCGAGCAGCCCGCCATAAGGATTGGACCGCACCAGCGAAAGGCCTTCAGACCCCCAGTAGAAAACGGATTGCATCTGTCTGGTCTCCCCTGTGATTCGAAACGATGTTCACTTTGCAATCACATATTTTTTGAACACGAACGCCCCAAGCTCATAGCTCAGCACGCGGCCGTCCTCGCCAACCGTGAACACCGCCCGTTCGCCCGAAGCCCGGCCTCCGCGAACGACCCATTCGTCCTCCCTTTCCGTAGGCTCCAGTTCCGCCGGGGCGTGTAGAGAATACGCTGACTTCCCGTGCCCTGCAAGCCGCAGTCTGCCGTCGCGATATTCGATGTCCACATCGATCCCCGGTTCGGCGCGGTAGTGGCCCAGAAACCGCACGAGCGCCTCTGGCGTGGGATCAAGTTTCGGCTGCTCGGACTGAGGCGCTGCTGCTTCGTCTTCTTCCAGAATCATCTCCAGCACCTCCTGCGCAAGCTCAAGCCCTCCGTGCGGCGGCCACATATTGATCAGCAGAACCACTCCGGTCCTGCCCGGCGCATTGAACCACACCTGCGTGCCAAACCCGTGAATTCCGCCCCCGTGATTGTGGTACACGCGATCCCCGATCCGGGTTGTCCGCCAGCCCAGGCACTGTCCCGCCGACCAGTCCGGCTCGACGTACTGCGGACGCTGGATCTCCGCAAGCGTGGACCCGCTCAGCACCTGCGCGCCGCCCCGGTCCCCGCCATCGGTGCGAAACTGGAACGACACCCATTTTGCCAGATCGCTCACCGTGGAATGCAGCTGGCCCGCCGCCGAGATCCCATCCAGATGCGCGTAAGGCGCCCGTTCGGGTCGATCCTGGTAGGGCGTTGGATTGTAACCCACAAAAAAGTGAGGTCGCAGTTCGTCGGTCAGGTCGAAAACCGAAGACGTCAAATTCAGCGGCTCAATAATATGCTCGTGGACATACTCGGTATAGGGCTGCCCGGAAAGCCGGTACACCACCTCCCCCAGCAGCCCGAACCCCAGGTTCGAATACTTCCACGCCGAATCCTGTGGAATGACCACTTCCGTCTCCGGCAGCTTCTCCAGGACTTCTTCCCGGCTTGGAAAGCGCAGCGCTCCCCAGCCGTGCGTTGGCGACTCCGTCACCAGGCCGGAACGGTGGGTCAGCAGCCGCCGGATCGTCACTCCGTCAACCGTGCCGCACCGTGCGCGGACCTTCTCGAACTCGGGTATATGCTGCACCAGCGGATCGTCCAGCCCCAGCTTCCCCCCGTCCCGTAGCTGCATAATCGCCGTTGTCGTAAACGTCTTCGTCACCGAAGCCACCCGCGCAATCGTATGTGCATCCGGCTTCCGGTCCGAATCCAGGTCCGCGCACCCGAACCCCTCGAACCAGGCCAGTTCCTGGTCGCGAATAATTCCCAGGGCCAGGCCGGGAATACGGTACTCTGCGACCTTCGTTTCCGCCAGACCTTCGATCTCCGGAATCAGCTCCCTTAGAACACCATCTGCCACCGGCGACCTCCCCTTGAAATAGACAATGGACGGCAGATCAAGCGATCAATTTTTTGAGCCTTCTGTCTCGACGCTGAAGATCCTCACGCGGGGGTGGAACGCGGTTCACGCTTCAAAACTTCAGTACAATCTTAACCGCACGCTCCCTCTCGGGGTGGTCAAACGCCAGTTCGAACGCCTCCTGGATCTCCCCGAAGGGCCTCACGTGGGTCAGCATCGGGCGCACATCCAGTCGTCCCTGCGTAATCCAGTCCAGGGCAATCGTGTAGTCTATCTCCGGATTGGGGCCCACAGACGTCACAATACGCAGCTCTTTGCTGAACATCTCCTTAAAGCGCAGGGTCATAATCCCTTCGTGGTTCTCCTTGTTTGGAACCCCGAAATAAACCAGCGTCCCGTTGCGGCGCGTCAGCCTCCCGCACAGGTTGAACGTCTCTTGCCTGCCCACCGCCTCCACAACGAGGTCCGCCATCTGTCCCCCCGTGATATCCGATACCGCCTCTACCGCATCGCGCTCAGCCGGGTTGACCGTGTGCGTCGCCCCCATCCTCTGCGCAGCCTCCAGCCGGTGGGCCAGCGGATCGACTCCGACAATATACTTCGCCCCCAGGTTGCGCAGCGTCGCGTTGAAAAGCTGTCCAACAGGACCCTGGCCCACCACCACCGTCTTCTGGTTGATCACGTTCCCCAGCTTGTGGAAACAGTGAATCACCGTACCCAGCAACTGGCTCATCAGCACGACCTCGGGCTCGAAATTCTCCGGTAGCTTTATGCACCCCCGGGGATCGGCCAGTACGTACTCCTGAAAAAGCCCCCGGTCGAACCCCCACAGAAGCACCCGGTCCCCCTCCCGGAAGGCCCCTGAAGGGCAGGCCTCCACAATCCCCAGACCTTCGTGTCCCGTGCTTCCGGGGGAAAGCAGGTAGGAGGGACTGATCCCGCAAAACGCCGGCTTATCCGTCCCGCAGATTCCCACCCGCTCCAGGCGCACGAGCATCAGGTCGTCCGTAGCCTCCGGTTTCTCCACTTCGACAATCTCCCACTTCCGCGGCGCAACCAGCTGAGCGGCTCTCATCGGCACCTGCCTTTCGCTATTCCCACACCGGCCAATCCTTCTGCTGCAGCCGTGTCCATATTGTGTCGAATTTCTCGCTCCCGTCGTCCTCCCACTCGTCCAGCCGCACGTCCGGCGCGAACGACTCGTCCACCCCCTGCTTCATCAGCCGCTCGGCCTGCTGTAAATTCCGGTAATAGTGTTTGATTCCGCCTGGCAGGCTTACCACCGAAACATGCCTGGGCCAGTCCACCGCAGGTGTTCGGGCATACCGCGCCACTGCATCCTCGTCCAGTTCCACCCCCAGCCCCGGTCCCTCCGGCACCTTCATAAACCCCCGCTGCACCGCATGCGCCTCCACGATCAGATCGTCCTCGTACGTATGGGAAGCCGTCACTCCCGGCAGCGTCGCCGTGGGCATCACCGCCCCCATCTGGCAGGCGAACGCCGTCGTAATTCCCGTGCCCACGTACTGCAGCAGAATCGGCGTGTTCGCCGCTGCGAACACCCAGCCCGCAGCCAGGGCGTTTCCAATCCGCTCGTGGCTGCAAAGCGCCCCTTCAAAATCCCCGGCCCGCAGCCCGGTCCACGGCCCCGAAGGCTGCCGCGACGCCGGCTCGCACAGCACCCCTACCCCGTGCAGGTAAAATGGAATCCGCACTTCCCTGTGCAGCCGCCGCCACCCTTCGATATCGTAGGCAAAAATCGGCTCCTCCACTCCCTTCACCACCGGAAACCGCTCAAGCTGCCGCAGCACCGGCAGCGCTTTCTCCACGCAGATCAGCGCCCCGTTAAAATCGAACTC
>JAAXHW010000305.1 GCA_012270675.1 Candidatus Latescibacterota bacterium
TCGGTATGCACCCGCACCAGCGCGCAATTTACGCTGGCAGCTTCTCCTCCCGACCATCGCAAAGGATGCTCTTCCGGCATATCAACCGTGAGCAGGATGGGTTCCACCTCGGTGATCTTCATCGGTCATTTCTCCTATTTGACGCAGGTTTCTAACTTTCCGCATGGAGAACAACAGCACTGGCAAACAGATCTTCAAGTCCCGGCTTCAATGGCCCGGACCACAAATTGGGTAGATAGCTACCGGTCTCGTACCCCCCGCGCTTCATCTCCTCTGTATCAGGGGTATAACCGATGCAGCCGTTCGTATATCCCAGAAGAACCGCCTGCGCGGGCGCAACCGCTTCCTCAACCGTCTTTGCCAGGCCACAAAGCGGCTCCAAATCCAGACCGATCAATGCCATATCCCGATTCAACCACAGCGTCTGAACCTGAAACGCCACCTGATCGAGAATCTCTTCGCCTTTATCCAGGCGCCCCAGCCCCGCTTCCGCATACTGCTGTAGGACTCCGCCTTCGCCCTTTAAGGATTCGAGCTGTTCTCGGGTGGTATATTGCCTCTCGCAGGGAGCCTGTACAACGTTAATCTTCCCTTGCAGCGTCAGATTATCCACCGGGCGGAGATGCGTTCCCGTAAGAATCTCCAGAGTCTCCGCCAGCAGTTCATCGCCAATCTCGGCGAGTTCAGCGTGCTTCATCACCCGCCAGTGGTCCCCCTCCGCCACGTGTCGGGGACGCGCATCCGCACCCGCACCTTGCAGGAAAAACGGGACCACATCCGGGCCAAACACATCGGAAAACACCGCGCGCCAGGCCCCTGGCCAATCTGCTGTGATCAAATGTTGCGCACCCGTAGCAACGGGATGGCACGATACCTTGATGCCCACCGCCGCCGCTTCCCCCGTGGCCTTTCTGAAAAGTAGAAGCTGCATCCGGTCATCTACTGGCCCGCCAGGATTCGGCGCATTCACAACCCGACCATCCCGCTCCGGACGCCGATTCATCGGCAATCGCGTCTTCCCCTCCCCATACCAGAGGCTCCCTTCCACAAGATTATCCGCAGCCTCGCGGGCAGCCTCCAATATCTGCGCGTAGAGTTGGTCCCTGTACTCCATCACCGTTCGCGAAGGAAAGTCTCTCCAATACAGAGAAGAACCCGGTATCCTCGGCCCCCCGTGGGTATGCGAGGCATTGAGCATCACACTGTCCGCCGGGCATCCAATCGCCTTTCCAACCTGCTCCAGAAAGCCCGGCACACTTCCGTCGTTCGGAAATGTGCATATATCTGCAGCACCCAATAGTGCGCGCTGCCCTCCCTCTTCCATCACAATCGCTGT
>JAAXHW010000306.1 GCA_012270675.1 Candidatus Latescibacterota bacterium
CAGCGGTCTTCGCGCGGCTGCAAAAGCGCCGGTCGGCGTTGGTCAAACCCACCCGTATCCTGGGGATACGGGTGGGTTCTCCCGCCTGGACCGCCACATTTTCGCTCGCGCTCGGGAACGCACCGGGAATTTTAAAACAGCTTCTCAATCGCAATCGTACAGGCGCTCGACGGCTTCAGCCGGATGCGCATATTGGCCGTCAACCCGTACCCTGCGTGCAGGTACCGCCCCATATCCAGGTCCCACGCGCCCTCGTTCTCCTCCGTCCAGATCCGGTAAGACGCGTCCTTCCACCTCAGACGCAGCATCCCCTCCAAAATCGAATACCCCAACTCGTCCTTCCCGTCCCACAGCAGCACGGGAACCGAGAAAAAGACCTCATCCTGTGACCCCACGTCGCCCACCTCATACGTCAGGCGCACCCACCCATCCCCCACCACCGGCTTGAAACGCAGATCCAGGTCCCCCTCCAGCAACCGGTATTCCCCCTCGTCCACGACCTCCGCCCGGCCCGACATCACCCGGTACGACCCATCCGCGCCCTTTACCCCAACCCCGAAATAAGGTTCCAGGAGCGGATCCATCCTGCTCTTGTCCTGGATCAGCTCGCGAAACGGGTGCTTCACCCCATCCCGCTTCGCGTCCGCGATCGGTTCGATCATCTCGTTGCTCAACCGCAGAGAAACCGGCTGCAGGGGAAGGTGGTACCCAAAATCGTGCTCACAAAGCGTAAATCCCAGCCTGGCCTGTGTCCCGTGCAGCACAACATAGCCCCCATCCGGGTCGATCACATTCTGCACCTGCGCCGACCTGACCGTTTCAAACCCCTCCCATCCCTGCTCCGCCAGCAGCGCCAGCAGCGACCAGGCAACCAGCCCTGCACCCAGGTCCGTATTCAGCCGGTTGTAGGTCCACTCCAGCCCCGCCAGAGCGTAGGGAGAAAAGTGGTTGGGCGTATGCGAGAAAATTCCGGCCTCAACGTTAAACGACCGGCAGAACGCAAGCAGCGCCCGAACCCGGTCTTCCGCCTGCCTCCCTTCTCCAATATACGCCAGCAGTGCGGCCGCGGGATAGACGTACATCTGATAAATACTTCGACTCGCCAGAACCGGCAGATCAAACGCGCCGTTTGCCCGCTTGAACCAGGCGCACATAGCCTGGAAAAGGTCCGCAATCTCCTCGTCCACGGTATCCGGGGTGCTGTTCAACAGCGCCGCCGCCATAAAACTCCCGGTCAGATACGCATGCGGAATCGAGTTCCCGTTCACATCGTCGTCTTTCAAAAATCCCCCGGGCGTCATCCGCACCTTGAACAGGGCGACAATCGCCTCCGCCCGTTTTTTCGCCTTCTCCTCCCGGTCCAGGTCGCCGTACAAATCGCACACCAGCGAGGCCGCGGACACATGGCAGTCCGAAAATTCGGCGTCTTCAACATAAGAATTTGCGAACGCCTGCTTCCAGTCCGCCAGCTTCTCCGCCTCCACAACCCCTGAAAGAACCGGGAACACCATCGCCCCGTATCCCATCACATACTCCCTGAACCCCGGCGACCCCTTCGCCTCTTCTAAAATCGCCGCCGTTCGCTCAACCCAGCGCTCCGTCCACTCCAAATACCGGTCCTCACCTGTCAGCCGGTACAGGGTCGCCCCGACCACGGACCAGCAGCCCGGTGCGAAATTCTCGGGCCGGTTGCTCTCGTACGCATCGAGTAATTTGCCCTCTTCATTCGTCCATCCGACACCCACTTCAAACCCCGCCTTCAGGCAGTCGATCAAATCGTTTCGCATATCCTCCTCCTGTCTATTAGAAGCTGTTTTAAAATCCCCAGCGGTCTTCGCGCGGCTGCAAAAGCGCCTGTCGGCGTTGGTCGAATCCACCCGTATCTCCAGGATACGGGCGGGTTCGCCCGCCTTGACCGCCACTTTTTCGCTCGCGCTCGGGAACTCACCGGGAATTTTAAAACAACTTCTAAGAAGACGGTTGGGCTCCATTTTTGTTTTTCTTTTTCCGGTTTTATGGTTATTTTCCTATGGGCAGACCATCTT
>JAAXHW010000307.1 GCA_012270675.1 Candidatus Latescibacterota bacterium
AAGCCTACCCGGAATCCCTGTACCCCCCGCTATTCAACGACCCGCGAGGTGCGCGCGTCCCCCGAGCACTGTGCGAAATCACCATGATCGGAAAATCCTACTTCCAATTCGGCGACGGCTCTGCCCCCGGTTCTGCCGGCACCCGGGCAGAAGACTCAATCCGTCTGGAAAACGACCTCTTTCACGCGCCCATGAACCCCAGCGTACTGGAACGCGCCATAGCCTTCACCAGCGACCCACACATCAAAGAAATCCAATCCGCCGTACAGAACAAACAGCACCGCGCACTTGGACCAACCATCCTCGACAGCGTCGGCATCGCCATCTTGCGCACACCCGAAGCCCCCGAACGGGCCGCCGTAGGCATAGCTTATGGCGACACCATGCACCACCGCCATCGAGACCTCCTGGACGTCCAGATCTTCGCCTTTAACCGTCCCTTTCTCACAGACCTCGGCTACCCACAATCCTGGGCAAGCACATCGCCCTGGGAAGCCCATTGGGCTACCCACAACACCGTCTGGGCAGACCTGCCACCTGGCGAACCCACCAGCGCAGGCCGTGGTCGCCTCGTACGTGCCCTCTTTACCGACGGCATCCAGATCCTGGACATCGAAGCCTACCGCTGGGCACTCGACCCATCGGGCGGATGGCGCAAACTCGATATCACATTCCGCCGCCTCATCGCCCTGATCGAAACCGACGGCGAAGGCATCGCCCTCCTCGACCTCTCCCGCATCGCGGGCGGCGCAGAACACTGGCGCACCTGTCGCGGCCTGGAAGGCATATTCCAAACCGACAATGTGGATCTCAAACCCCAACCCGGCACAGTCGCTGGCCCGCACATCCAGCGCACCCAAACAGACAACCTGCCCCACCCGGACCACACCGCCCTCGCGTACATGGACAACGTAACAACCGCCCAGGCACCACCGACCTTCCGGGGCACCTGGCAATCGCAAATCGAATCAACCGTACACCTGGACCTCCATCAACTCAACACCTCTCCAAACACCCGGGTCGTCAACGCCCGTGCGGCACAGGCCATGGGCAAACCCGAAGAATCCAACTACCTCTACCACCCCGTAATCTGGCGTCGCACACCCGACAACGATACCACCTGCATCGACCTCGTCTTTGAACCCCACATCGGCAACCCCACC
>JAAXHW010000308.1:0-2873 GCA_012270675.1 Candidatus Latescibacterota bacterium
GCTGGTGGCGCTGGTGGCGCTGGTGGTGTTTAAGAGGAAGCGGTGGTTTTAAGAAGCTGTCTTAAAATCCCCAAGGGTTGGTCATGGTCAGCGTAAGGCTGGAGAACATCACCAAACGGTTTGACAACGTGGTGGCGGTGGACCGCGTCAGCCTGGAGATTCAGAAAGGGGAGTTCTTCTTTTTGCTGGGGCCTTCCGGGTGCGGCAAGTCAACCCTGCTGCGGCTGATCGCCGGGCTTTACCAGCCCGAAGGGGGGCGTATTTTCTTTGACGACCGGGAGGTGACAGCGGTGCCTCCGAACGAACGGAACACGGGCATGGTTTTTCAGAACTATGCCCTTTGGCCTCACATGACGGTCTGGAAGAACGTGGAGTACGGATTGACGCTGCGGAAGGTCTCCCCGGCGGAGCGTCTCAGGCGGGTGAGCAAAGCCCTGGAGATGGTGCAGATGGAGGCTTACGCGAATCGGTCGCCCAACCAGTTGTCCGGGGGGCAGCAGCAGCGGGTCGCGCTGGCCCGGGCGCTGGTGGTGGAGCCGGATGTGGTGCTTTTGGACGAACCGCTCTCCAACCTGGACGCCCGGCTGCGCTTGGAGATGCGGGAGCAGATTCAGGAGTTGCACCGAAAGCTGGGCATTACCATGATCTATGTCACGCACGATCAGAAAGAGGCGCTTGCCATGGCCGACCGGATGGCGGTGATGCAGATCGGGCGGGTGGGGCAGGTGGGCAACCCGCGCGCGCTTTACGCGCGTCCGTCCAGCCGATTTGTGGCCGATTTTATCGGGGAGATCAATCTGCTTGCGGGCGAAGTGACCGCTGTTGATGATAAGGTCTGCGTGGAGACGGCGCTGGGAACGATTCACGGCCGGATGGCGTACGATGGTATTCAGAAGGGCGATCGGGTGCTTTGCGCTGTGCGTCCGGAGGCCCTGGCGTTTCTGGAAGGGCAACCGGCCAGGGGAGAAAACGTGGTGTCGGGGCAGGTGCGAAACGTGGTCTACTTAGGTGACCTGGAACAGTACATCGTGGACTTGGTGGACGGCACGCAGGTGAAACTGGTGGACCACAACCCGCTGGAGCGCAAGGCGGGTGCGGGAGAGGACGCGAGGCTGCGGTTCAGCCCCAGTGCGGTTGTGATTTTGCAGGATGAGGGAGAGCCCGCATGATGCGGCGCTACGACCTGAACTGGCCTACCCTGATTTTTCTGGGGGGGCTGGCTGTCTTTTTTGCCCTCTTCCTGTTCTACCCACTTTCGTACGCTTTTTACAATGCACTGGTCGTTGATGGGGCGTTCTCCACCGTCTTTTTTGAATTGATGGTGACCAATCCCGTGTATTGGGGGGCGATTCTGAACAGCTTCCGGCTGGGGGTGGTCACGACGCTTGCGACGACCCTTGTGAGCCTTCCGATTGCGTTTCTCCTGGTGCGTTACGACTTCCGCGGCAAGGGGGTGCTCAACGGGCTGATCTTAGTACCGATGGTTCTACCCCCCTTCGTGGGGGCGATTGGTATGAAGCAGATGTTCGCCCGTTTCGGATCGATTAATTTGCTGCTGCTCGACCTGGGGCTTATCGATCAGCCGGTCGACTGGTTCGGCGGGGGAGGGTTTGTGGGGGTTGTGATTTTGGAGGTGCTGCACCTGTATCCGATTATGTACTTAAACGTCGCTGCGGCGCTGTCCAATATCGACCCCAGCCTGGAGGAGGCCGCACGCAACATGGGCAGCAGCGGGCTGCGGTTGTTTCGTTCGATCACGTTTCCCCTGATGCTGCCGGGCTACTTCGCCGGGGCGATTATCGTCTTTATCTGGGCGTTTACGGATCTGGGCACACCGCTGATTTTTAACTACCGGCAGGTGGTGGCCGTCGAGATTTTCAATTCGATTTCGGATATTAATGAGAACCCGATGGCTTATGCCCTGGTGGTTTTTGTGCTGTTGTTGACGGTTTTCTTCTTCTATCTTTCCAAGGTTCTGCTGGGGGGCAGGCGCTATGAGATGGTCGCCCGCGGGCATGTGGGGTCTGCGGTGCGTCCGGCCTCAGGCGGGCTGACATTGCTGATCTACGGGCTGATGCTTTCCCTGACGGCTGTGGCCATGATTCCCCACCTCAGCGTGTTTCTGACGTCCATTTCCGAACGGTGGTTCATGTCGGTGTTGCCACAGGAGATCACCGGCAAGTACTACGGGCTGGCATTCGAACATCCAATGGCCGCCAACAGCATTCGGATCAGCCTGATATTGAGTATGTTGAGCACTGTGGCCGATGTGGCGCTGGGGGTTGCGATTGCCTATCTGTTGTCCCGCACGCGCATCCCCTTCAAGGGGGTCATCGACGGGGTGGCCATGCTCCCCCTGGCTCTGCCGGGGCTGGTGCTGGCCTTCGGCTATCTGGCAGGGTATTCGGGGACGTTCCTGGATGCCCGAAACTATCCCGTACCCCTCCTGGTGATCGCCTATGCGGTGCGCCGTTTGCCCTACATGGTCCGGTCGGCCTATGCGGGGTTGCAGCAGACGAGTGTGGCCCTGGAAGAGGCCGCGCAGAACCTGGGTGCTTCGCGGATGCGAACGATGCTGCAGATTACGTTCCCGCTGATTCTGGCCAATCTGGTGGCGGGGGGCATCCTCTGTTTCGCCTTTGCTATGCTGGAGGTTAGCGACAGTCTGATCCTGGCCTTCAAGGACGAGTATTATCCGATTACCAAGGCGATTTACGCCCTGATGGGACGGATTGCGGATGGTCCCTACATTGCCAGCGCCATGGGAATTTTCGGCATGGCGCTGCTTATGGCCGGCTTTTTTCTGGCCGGGCGGTTTTTGGGACAACGGATGGGAGAGCTGTTCAGGGCCTGAGAAGCTGTCTTAAAATCCC
>JAAXHW010000308.1:2913-6119 GCA_012270675.1 Candidatus Latescibacterota bacterium
CCGGGAATTTTAAAACAACTTCTGAGAAAGGCAAGACGAGATGCTTCTGGTCGGTGTGGCGCTGTTGCTGATTATTGGAATTATTTTCGGTTTGACCGATGGGATCGGACGGCGGCGGAGAGCGGCGGCGGCCTTTGACGCAGATCGGATGGCTGCGGAGGTGGCGGGCGTTACAGAGAAGGCTTTGGGTCTTTATGCCCAGAGTCGACGCCCGGTTGTGGGAGCCGTCCTCCTGGGGTTGATGGATCGCATAGGCGTGGACCGGGCGGTTGGAGTGACACATCTGGAACGGGTGGGATTCCCGTCCGATGGGCTGGCAGGCAGCGCCCCTCAGGGGAGGTCTCGCCTGCTGGTCGTGCGTGCGGGAGAAGGCCTGGAGGATGCCCTGGAACGGGCGATGCTCGTGGGCATCCAGGTGGCGCGCATCGATGACGACTATGCCTGTGTGGGGGACGATTACGCAGACCTGGAGGCGCTGGCGCGCCGGGCAGAAACCGCAGAGATCGAGCTGTTTGGCGACGAGCGCCGGGAGCGCTATGCCCTCTACGGAAAGGCGGCACTGGTTCTTCAGGATATGTTGCAGGACGAGCCCGAAGGCGAACGGAGGGACGCGATTCGGAACCTGCTGGAGGCCTTTGACGGGCAGATTGAATCGCTGCAGGCAGAACTGGAACAGGCCATGGCAAAGGTGCCGGAGCCCGAGACGCTGGTGTGGGGCGATAGCCGGGACCGACGGCTGTATTATTTCAAGATGGGGGTGACCAACTCCCTAAGGCGGAGCGGACACCTGCAAAGTCTGGGCCACCTCTACAGGTGCCAGGGTGTGAACTACGATGTGGAGGAGGCTTACGACCTGGCCGCACAGGAATGCCCGCCGCTGGTGCTGGCTGGCCAGACCGGGATCGACCGGCTGCTCAGGATGGGGCCTGCCGAGGTTCAGGGGCTGGTGCAACGGGCCCTGCCTGGAAGCGACGGCTGAACAGGTTGGTAAAGAGGGCGGTGTCGTATGTCCGAAAAGGTATCTGTGCTTTTTGTTCTGCCCGTTGGTTCGACAGCAGATGCCGCGGTTCAGGAGACACTGCGAGGGATCTCGTCTCAGACCTATCCCTCTGCTCTGATTGAGGTAATTCAGGTCCAGTATGTCCCGGCTGAGCCGGGGGCACACACATCGGCGCTGAACGCCGCACGAGAGGAGGCCAGCGGGGCGTTTGTGGTCCATGCGGAACCGGGCGTGGTTTGGGATGGGAATAAGCTTGAGCAGCAGGTGCGTCGGCTTAAGGCCAGCCCTTCGGCAGGGGCGTGCGTGCACCGGATGACCGCTCGAAACAGCGATGGGAAGACCCGGGCGCTTGACCTGGGGGGAATACGCGCGTACGGCCCCCGCATCGGGTGTCTGCTGAGGTCGCCCTGGGGGCCCGGAGCGGCGATGCTTCAACAGAAGGTGATGGCGAGGGTGGGGGTTTATCGAAACACAGACGAAGTCCTGTGGGAGTATGCCATCCGTCTGGTGGAGAAAGGCTACGTTCTGGATTTCTTAGACGAAGACCTGGCGGTTTGGAACACAGATGCTCCGGTAGAGGAGCAGCGGCCCCTGGTACCGACGCGGATCCGGTATGGATTTTTAAAATCTCACCTGGACCGGACGCCACCGGAGGCCCTGTTTTCCAGCAAGTGCTCGACCGGACGGCTCATCCTGGCGGGACTTTATCAGAAGAACGACGATCTGGAGGCTTCCCATACCCTCTGCCAGGAAGCGGACGGGCAGGCCGATGGCGCAAGCTACTGGCACGGGATTGTGCACCGGCGGGAACCCGATTTTTCCAATGCCAGGGGCTGGTTTAAAAAGGCAGAAGGCCTGTCGGCCCTGCCCGAGATTTTCCGGGGGGTTGTGCCCTTCCTGCAGCGTGTGCTTCAAGTGCCCAACTACGGGGCCCAGGATATGGCGTTGCGGTTTCTGCACCACCTGCAGTCTCACGGAACGTGGGACCCCTTCTATTTTGTCGATTTGTGTGAGGCCTGCCTGAGCGGGGGAACAGCACAGGAGAGGCAGCTGCTGGAGAAGACGCAGGAGATCGAATTCGACAGGATGTTTGACTGGACCTGCCGGATGGCCACAGCGTAAAGGTGGTCAGCGATCTGTTATGCGCCCTTGTTTTTTCGGGACTTCTTATAAATCGGTTTCATGCGTTCGACAACTTCCTCATCGGTGGTGCATGAGGCGACGATTTGTGTGAATTCCTCCGCCGAGATGCCCAGTTCCTCCAGGAACCTTTGGTCTGCCCCTCACGGGTAGACATAATCTCCAATGGTCCCCCGGAGTTTGGCACGCGCCTTGTCAGTGATGCGGGGCAGCCAGGCGATGCCCCCCATGGCAAGCATCCGGCTGCGGGGGCGGAAGTCGACGGCCGAGTTGAGTTTGTCCATCTGATTTGCTCCTTTCACAGTGAAGTGGTCATAGACCGGGTGTATTGCGATAACACAGGGCGTTTTGTGCCCAAAAGTCAAGGGTCCAATGGGTGTCCTGGTCGAGCGCATTTCCACATCGATGGCCTCCTGGGGGCGTTATGCTCTTCAGGAGGCTTTGTACAGGGTTAACGCGGTATCCCCGTACTCCTTCTGTTTGCGCATAGAGAGACGCGCACATGCGGTGGGCAGGTCGAGTTGGGGGGTGTGTTGAAGCAGGACCACACCGGTTTCTCCGATCAGGGCGGTCTGGCTGATGCGGATGAAGATCGAAAGGGTGATGGGGACGCCGTTGCATTTCTGGTGATAGGGGGGGTCGAGGTAGATGACGTCGAAGGGCACGCACTCTGCGTCGAGCAGGGGGAGGAGTTTTTCAGCGGGTCGGGAGAAGAGCCGGATGCGGTCCTCGATGTCCCAGGTTTTGAGCAGGTCGGCGATGGTGCGGCACCTGCGCTCCTCCGGTTCGTTCATCACCACCTGCGCGCCCCGGCTGAAGGCCTCCAGTCCGATCTGCCCGGAACCGGCACAGAGGTCGAGAAAGCGCAGGCCGGTCAGGTCGCTGCCGAGGATAGAAAAGGCGGCTTCTTTGACCCTTCCGGAGGTGACCCGGGCATTCCCGTATTTTTTGATGTTGAAGGGGACGACGCGCCCTTTCAGACTGCCGGTAATGATGCGCATCACAGGACCAAACATACGCGATTCAGGACCTTTTGTCAATCTATAGGTCTTCAGATAATTATTCT
>JAAXHW010000309.1 GCA_012270675.1 Candidatus Latescibacterota bacterium
TTCAGATTCTTTTTCTGAAGACCTATCAGCTATGAGGACCTCACCGGTGTGGACTTCAGCGGTATGGATTTCAGCTATGAGACCCTCAGCGGTGCGACCCTCAGCAATGCGAACTTCAACTGTTCGGGACTGGGCCATACGGATCTCAGCGATGCCTACCTCCAGGGCGCAACCTTCTGCGATGCGACCCTCAATTGCACGAACCTCTATGGTGCGACCCTCACCGGCGCAGACCTTACCGGTGCGATTCTGAGCGAAGCGACTCTGAAAGAAGCGGACCTTCGATGTGCGATTCTTCAAGGTGCGAATCTTGTGGGGGTGATTTTCAGGGAGGCCCAGGGCCTGACCATCGAGCAACTTTCCAGAGTAAAAACGTTGTATAAGACAATAGAGTTAGACGAGCATCTCCTGAAGCAAGTCACACAAAGGTATCCTGATCTTCTGAAGGCGCCGGAAGAGGAGCCATAAAGGAGCAGGCATGGCTGAAGTTTATCTGCATGCCAATATCTTTCGAGGCCAGCCGTTCGCCCGGGCGGTCCGGAAGGCGAAGTCATTCGGGTATGACGGGATGGAGGCCTGGTTCAGTCACTTCAGGGACCGGAACGATCCGGTGGGGAGTTTGACGGAGTTGAAGCGGGTTACGGACTCGGAAGGGGTGCGGATGCCGGTGGCGCCGCTGAGTGCGGATCTGCTGGTTGACGATGTATCCGTGCGACAGGACAACCTGAGCAGAACGGTAGACTATATCGGTGAGGTGGGAGCACTGGGGTTCGAGTGGATGAACGGGTATATCGGCTGGCTCAATGCCCCAAACGGTTCGTGGCATGAGAGCGGTTCGGTTATGGCAGCCGGCGCACACCATGAACGGGCCGTGGAAGGGTGTGCCGCAATGGCAAAGGCCGCAGAGGAGGCGGGGATTACCATCACGCTGGAGATTCATATGCGAACGCCGCACGACTCGGCGGCATCTGCCATGCGTATTCTCGACGCGGTGGACAGCCCCCGGATGATGGCCAATATCGATTCGGGAAATCTGCACGGGGTGAACCACGCAGAATCGCCCACCGAGGCGGTGGACATCCTGGGGAAGCGGCTCGGGTATGCGCATTTGAAGAACTGCCGCCGGTTTGGTGAGCAGGCCGACTATCACTACCCGCTGTGGGGCGGCGATTTAGACTACGCCGTGATCATCAGGCACATGCACGAGCAGGGGTATACCGGGCCGTACTGTATCGAGTATTCCGGGGATGGGGACCGGAGTTACCGGGCCCGGGAAGATTTGAATTACGTTCGAGAGATCCTGACGGATCTGAATGCGGAATAAGTTGACAACGGCGGGGCATTCTTTGTAGATTAAAATCAATTTGTCCGGTCTCAATTACATCCTGCAGGGATTTGAGGTGAAGCGATGGGTGAGCGTGACGAAAAGAGATCAGAGATCACCACTGTGACGATTCTGGGCGATGAATATCTTTTGCACAGCGACAAATCTTCGGATTATACCCTTAGAATTGCGGATTTCGTAGATCGCAGGATGGTCGAAACTGCCTCTGAGCAGAATCTGGCCGACCCCACCAGGGTTGCGATTATGGCTGCAATGGATATTGCCGATCAGATACTCAGGCACAGGGACCGGCGGAAAACAGAGCGCGAGAGGGCCACTGCGGCCCTCCAGCGGCTGGGGCAGTACCTGGACCAGAGTGAAGATGGATAAACCGATTCGCTCTTCTCAAGCACAGCCCGGGCCTACCGGGTATTCAAGCATTTGTATTTGAAGATTGTAAAGAGGATTTTCCAACCTGCTTTCAGGGTTCCTTTCACCGTACCGGTAATTTTGGAAACGCCGATTCGACGTCGGTAGCTTACCGGCACCTCCTCTATTCTCAGTCCCTGCCTGGCTGCTTTGACCTGCATTTCCACGGTCCATCCAAACGTCTTATCCTGCATACCCAATTCTTTGAGCACCGGATAGCGGACCGCCCGGAAGGGCCCCAGGTCGGTATACCGCGTTCGGAAGAGACACCGGATGAGCCGGGTGGCCAGCCAGTTGCCGAACCAGGCCTGAGGCAAGAGCGCCCCGGGCTCCCTGCAGCCCAGGATGCGAGAACCGATCACGAGGTCGGCGCGGTGCTGGAGGATGGGGTCCACCAGACGGGTCATTTCGTCGGGGTGGTCGCTGTAGTCTCCGTCCAGAAAGACGACGATATCGGGCCGATTCAGGGCAGCAATACCCGCCAGACAGGCCCGACCGTATCCCCTCTGGTCCTCCCGTACGATACGGGCGCCCATTTCGGCGGCCAGCCGGGCGGTCTGATCGGTTGACCCGTTGTCTACCACCACGACTTCCGTGACAAGGCCGGCGGGGATATCGGCGATCACATTCTGGATGGCCTCTTGTTCGTTGAACACGGGAATGATGACGGAGATGCGCGGAGAAGAGGACATGGGATTTCAAATCTCTCTAACCCCCAGACCCTGTTTTTCTGAGGGTCTCGGGGACAAGGAGGGCAAAGGTGCCGGCGGCCAGGAGGCCGATGCCGGAAATGGCAAAGGTGGCGGCGGAGAGGCCCAGGAGGTCTGCGACCCCCCCCACAAGCAGCGGGCTGCCCATGTCTCCGCCATCTCCGATGAGCCGCCAGACGGCCAGGAATTCGCCTATGGATGCTCTGGGCGCCAGGTCGGCGCCCAGGGTCATCATAGACCCCGAGCCGAGGCCGTTTCCCAACCCGATGACGCTGGTGGCCAGGAGCAGGCCGAAAAAGCCGTCGGCGAACGGGATGAGGCCCATGCCCACCGTCTGAGTGAGGAAGCTGGGTACGGTGGCGTATTTTCGCCCATACCGGTCCATCATCAGGCCGGCGGGATAGAACATGGACATATCGAGGAAGGCGGAGACGCTGAGGATCCATCCGACGGCCTGGACGTCCAGCCCGATGATATCGGCGGCGTAGAGCGGGACAATGACGTGCCGACCTCTTCGGAGCGTCTGGGCAAAGAGCTGCCCCAAACCCGCCGTAGCCAGCTGCCGGTAGTGAGATTTGAAGACGCCCAGGAGGTGGCTCAGCTGTCCCTCTGGCGTGGAACCGGACACGCGGGTTTTTTCGATGGTGAGCGCGGAGGTGACAATCGTTAGAACGGCCAGTCCGGCATAGATGAGAAAGGCGCTCCTGAGCCCGTACAGGGCGCCAAACACACCCCCGGCCGCGGGGCCTGCGAAGGTGCCGATGCGGTTGATCCCTCCAAAGATCGAAATGGCCCGGCCCCGCTGATAGGGGGAAGTGACGCTGGCCAGATAGGTATGGCGGTCG
>JAAXHW010000310.1 GCA_012270675.1 Candidatus Latescibacterota bacterium
CCTCCATTGCGCCAATCGCCTGTCCCCTGAGAATACCGACAGTGACTTCTTGTCCGGGAATATAGGCTTCCACCAAACACGCCGTGTCATACTGAAACGCCTGAGTCAGGGCGGAGGTGAGACTCGCCTCGGAGCGGACGATGCTCACCCCAACACTCGATCCTTCCGCAATCGGCTTGACCACGACCGGGTAGGAGCACACGACCTGCTCAGCCGGCGTCCCCTGCTCAACAATCTGCCAGTCGGGCGTTGACAAATCATAGGTTTGCCAGATCCGTTTTGCCATCGGCTTATTCATGGCAACAGCGCTCGCCAAGACGCTGGACCCCGTGTACGGAATCCCCAGGGTTTCCAGTACGCCTTGCACAGCTCCATCTTCTCCGAACTTCCCATGCAGGGCGATAAAAACGACATCCGTCTTTTGCGCCTGAGCAATCCAGCCGCCATCGGGTTCAACCGGGATAGCCTGGACGCTATAGCCGCGTGCCTCCAACGCTGCGCAGACCGCCTCCCCGGTCAGCCGAGAAATCTCCCGTTCCGCCGACAGTCCGCCCCAGAGCACCCCGACCCGCTGTTCGGATTTCATCTCGGCTACCATTCTCCAATCCGCCGGACCTCGGGCTCAAGCCAGACCCGTTCTTCTTGCCATACCTGGCGTTGTACCTGTTCTATGAGGCGCCATACCTGGCTCGCCGTGGCCCCCCCCGTATTCACAATAAAATTGGCGTGCTGCTCGGAGACCTGGGCTTGTCCCTGCCGGCTGCCCTTACAGCCCACCGCCTCAATCATGCGCCCCGCATAGCGTCCCGGCGGGTTCTTAAAAATGGATCCGGCGTTCGGGTATCCGTGGGGCTGGCTGCGGTTCCGTTTTTCGCGCGCCTGTTGCATCGCGGCCGTAATACTGGCTCGGGGCTTTTGCCGGATCCGGAACACCACCTCACTCACAATAAATTGCGGCGGGAGTGCGGTCGTTCGATAGGCAAAGCCAACCGAGGTATTGGACAACCGCCGAGACTGGCCTGTGTGGGTCACCCCCGTGATGGTCTCAACCACTTCACTCAGCTCGCCCCCAAAGGCCCCCGCATT
>JAAXHW010000311.1 GCA_012270675.1 Candidatus Latescibacterota bacterium
CTTGTCCTCGAATGTTTTCATCGGGGAGCGGGAATCCAGGCCAGTCCGGCACCCGTTCTGCGGTTCTGGCCCCCCGCTTTCGCGGGGGTGACGGCAGGGGGAAGACGGATTAAATTCATGCCTATTTCCGAGACACCACACTGGCGACAAAGATGCAATTTCCTTTATTATATCTTGATCGCCGTAACCGTGTTCTGGAGTGAGACCTTCAGGACGAGTCGTCGAACGGTTGCGCCGTGCACGGCTGGATGGAATCAAAGACTGGCTGACGTGTCTCAATCATCTTCGTGAATCGATGGGATATTAAGTCAAGCGAGGTCAGAGCGTTCATGAAACCTGCGTCATTCAGATACGTGGCGCAGGAGACGGTGAGTGAGGTGGTGGAGTTGTTGGGTCGGTACGGTGAGGATTGCAAGCTGCTAGCGGGTGGACAGAGCCTGCTGCCGATGCTGGGGATGCGTCTTCACCGTCCCTCGGTGTTGGTGGACCTGAACCGGGTGTCGGGGTTGTCGGGGATCGAGGAGCGGAACGGTTGGTTGCACATCGGTGCGATGACGCGCCACTCTGTGGTGGAGCAATCTCCGCTGGTGGCCGCGCAGGTGCCGCTGCTGTCCCAGGCGGTTCCTCAGATCGGCCATGCGGCCATTCGGAACCGGGGGACGCTCGGGGGGAGTTTGGTGCACAATCACCCGGCTTCTGAGTTGCCGGCGGTGGCAGCGGCGCTGGATGCGGAGATGATTGTTCTGGGTCCTTCGGGCGAGCGGACGCTGGGCCCTGGTGCGTTTTTCACCTCTTATCTGTCCACGGCCCTGGAAGCGGACGAGTTGTTGACGTCGGTGCGTTTTCCGGTGCTGGGTCCGGCTTGGCGGACGGTGTTTTTGGAGTTTTCTCGTCGGGTGGGGGACTTTGCGCTGGTGGGTGCGGCGGTGGCGATTCGGCTGGCGGGGGGCGGTTGCGCGGAGGGTCGGATTGCGCTGACGGGCGTGGGTGGGATACCGACGCGTGCACGGGCGGCGGAGGGTCTGTTGTCGGGGGCGGTGCTGGAGGGGGAAGTGCTCCAAGGGGTGTGTGAGGCGGTTCAGGGGGAGGTGGAGCCGCTGTCGGACTTTCACGGTTCATCGGATTACCGTCGTCACTTGTGCGGGGTGCTGGTGGGTCGGGCGCTGGGGTCGCTGTGGGAAGGGGGCGATTAGATGAGTCGTTTGGAGCCTCAGGGGCGTTTGCGCGTGGAGTTGGAGGTGAACGGGGAGTTCCGTAGGGGGGAGGTGGAGGCGCGCAAGAGCCTGGCGGATTTTTTGCGGGAGGACCTTGGTCTGACGGGGACGCACGTGGGTTGCGAGCAGGGGGTGTGCGGAGCGTGTACGGTCTTGGTG
>JAAXHW010000312.1 GCA_012270675.1 Candidatus Latescibacterota bacterium
AATACGGCGTTTTTCTTTATTCCCTCGGGGGTCGGGGTATTCGAAGGGGGCCACGTTTTTCTTTTTCACCTGCTGGGGCTGAGCCCCGGGCTGGGGCTGGCCGTTGGGGTCATCCGACGCATCCGGAAGATTTTCTGGGTGGTGTTGGGGTTTTTGTTCCTCCTGCCGGGCCTTCCACGGCCTGTCAACGCATCCGGGACAGAGCTTTCGGAGCATGTGGAGAAAGAACCGGACCGGACATGAAATATGGCATACATTTCGCATGAGAGTGTAGTACTCTGTCACGACATACTCTGAGTGTATTTTAGAGGTATTTTATTGTTTTATATTGGGTTATAAATTTAGAACGCCTGTACGGACGGTTTGGCTGTTCAGGCGTGCTGGGGACGTATGCGTTGCAAAAAATCTACACATGTAGTAAAAATTCACGTATAAAGACGCAGCAGGGGGTTTTTCGGGGGCTGTTGGGCATTTTTTTGAGTGTTTGTCCGGCCGTTGCAGCGGATGGGGGTGGGACACCGGTCCGGTACGATCTGGCAGCCTGTATTGCCCGTGTGCTTGAGGTCAGCCCGGCGGTTCGGGCCGCAGAGGCAGATGTGCGCATTGCAGAGGCGCAGCTGGCTCAGGCGCAAGCGGCCCGTTTGCTGCCCAAATTCGATTTTACGTGGATGGTAGGGCCTTCGCCAGAGGCCCGGGGAAATGCGCTGGTGGGAGATACCGACCTGAGCAGCTTGAGCGTGTTTACCCGGACAGAAGCCTCTTTGGTCCAGCCGATCTATACCTTTGGAAAGCTCAAAGCTGCGCAAGATGCTGCCAAAGGGGGAAGGAGCGTCCGGCGCGCAGGGTTGCAGAAGACCCGGGTGGATCTTGAGTTGCAGGTGACGGAGGCTTACTATCTCCGGCTGTTGACGAAGGAGCTCTGGAGATTGGCCGAAGAGGCGCAAGAAGAGATCCGGAAGGCTCGAAACAACGTTGAAGAGGGGCTGGAAGAGGACACCGGGGAGTATACCTATACCGATCTGGCACGTCTGGACCGGTTTGTTTACGATGTGGAAGAAAACGCCAATAAGGTTGGAAAGGGAAGCGCGCTGGCGGCTTCGGCGCTTCGGATGCTTCTGGACCTGTCGAGCACGGACTCGATTGCCCTGGTTGAGGAGCGCCTCAGCCCCCTGCAGGTTGAGATTCTTCCGTTGGAGGACTATGTCCGGCAGGCTGAAAGACGGGCAGACCTCAGGCAGCTCCGGGCCGGGATTGAGGTAAGAAAAGCACTTGTGCAGGCAGCGCGCAGCAGCTATTTTCCACAGTTCTTTCTGGGGGGGCAGCTCAAATACAGCTATGCGCCTAATCGGGATGACATCACAAGCCCCTTTGCACGGGACGATTTCAACTTTTTTCAGGGAGGGGTAATCCTGGGTATCCGACAGGACCTTTCGTTTGCAGGAACTTCGGCCAGGGTGAGGAAGGCCCGGTTGGAACACCAGAAGCTGGTCTATCAGGGAACCCTGGCCCGAAAGGGTGCGGAGTTGGAGGTCGAAAAGATCTATCGGACGCTTCGAGAGGCCGAGGCCAATGTGGTGGCGTCCAATAAGGCCGTTAAGGCGACCCGGCGCTGGTTTATTTCGGCCCGGGATGGGTTTAATGCCGGCCTGGAAGAGGCGAGTGAATTGATCGATGCTGTGAAGCAATACGGCATCATCCGGGCCAAGCACTATCACAATATCTTTGAATTCAATCGGACCTGGGCAGCGTTGCAGAAGGCGACAGGGCATTCTATTGTGGAGTAAGAAGCTGTTTTAAAATTCCCGG
>JAAXHW010000313.1 GCA_012270675.1 Candidatus Latescibacterota bacterium
AGTGAACTGCGAACGGCGAACTGCTTTTGTCCACGGAGGACGGCGCACTGCTCTTTTGATCCGCGAAGGGGCGCTAAGGACATCTTTGTCCGCGGCGGGGCGCGGAGAACACCGTTTTTTTTCGACGAAGGATTGTCTGGTCCGCTGTTTTTCCGACCTGCGAGGAGCTGGTTGAGCGGTTAGTTGGGGAGGCGTGAAAGGATGCTGATTTGGACGCTGAGTAATGTTGCCATTGAAGCTATTCCTACACCAACGATCCCAATTGCGGTCTTGTGAGTTGCCTTGGACAGGTCATCTGTGGTCGCCGAGTGTTCATAGGGGCCCTGCATTTCACTTTTGCTCCTGGTCAAGTCGTTTACTCTGTGTTCGAGGCTGTTGATGCGGTTTCCATGTTCGGACACAGCAGGGGCCAGGAGGCAGGGGGAAGGTGGGAACAGGTGAGCGTTCGCATGAGCGGATTCGGCAGCTTGGGAAAAGTCTGAGACGGGGTGTGACCGGGGTTGGCGGCGGGCAGGCATGGGGTGGCGCGGGGCTGACGGGGCGCTCTGCCAGGGCGGGCCATATTTATATATTATTTATTTGAAATTCTCAAATAATGCAGAACGCCAATAAGGCGGCGGCGCTGGCGTTGGAGGCTTGCGGCGGCTTGCAGGGCGGCGTTGTGAGGGGCGGTGGATAGGGGTTCGCGGACAGTAAATGGCAGGGGTGAAGGGCACCCACAAGGGGTGCCCCTACGGATTGGAGGCGGGCTTGCGCGGTTACCACTGTTCGTGGACTACGTTGTGTTGGGGGTCTACGGTGAAGACGTAGGGTTTGTTTATGTCGTGGGGCGGTCTGTCGGCGTAGAAGGTGCTGACGCGGAGCTTGTTTTCGGCAGGCAGGTAGTCGACGGTGACGGGTTTGCCGGTGCCGGGATTGAAGCCGGTGTAGAGGGTGACGGGGTCGCCTTGATAGGTATTGGCGAGGATGCCAAATTCGTCGAAGAAGGGGCCGATGGTACTGGCGCCGTCGCGGGAGATGAAGTAGACGCGCAGGCCGGTGCCGGCGAGGCTGAGCTGGATGGGCGTGGCGGCATGGAGCACGATGGCGTTGGGGGGCGGCCAAGGGTAGATCACGGGCTTGATGAGGCCGTTCTCGGTCGCGGGCGGGGCAACTCCCCCACCTGTAGTTGGCGTCTGTCCTCCTCCCCCACCCGTATTCGGCGTCTGTCCTCCCCCGCCTCCCGGCAGCGGTGTTCCTCC
>JAAXHW010000314.1 GCA_012270675.1 Candidatus Latescibacterota bacterium
GAATAATTATCTGAAGACCTATAGTATAGAAAACAGATGTAAAAAAGAGCAGGACTCCTTCAAACCGAGCCGGGAGAACCCCAGGTCCGGCACGGGGTTCTTTTTTTAGGGGGCGCGCGCCCCATCCCTACAAGATGTTGTTCCGATCGGATTTATTTTTTACATTAAGGAGGTATCAAACCTGGAAGGGGTGGATACGGTATGGGCAAGGTGGCTTCTCAAAACAACTGGCTCGATGCGGCGGCGGCGACCTGGCCGGAATGCCGGGATTTTCTGGCGCGTACGCCCTGTGCGATTCTGCCGCTGGGCGCAACCGAACAGCACGGGCCGCACCTGCCGCAGAATACGGATACGGTGATTGCCGAGGCCCTGGCGCTGGGGGTCGCCCGGCAGAGTGTCGGGCTGGTGCTGCCGCCCGTACCGATCGGCTATTCCTGGGTCTGGCGTGACTGCGCAGGGAGTCTGAGTTTTTCGTTCGATACCTTCCGGGAGGTGATCAAGGACGTGGCGCGCAGCCTGGACCGCAACGGCTGTAAGGCGCTGATGGTCCTCACGGCGCACGGGGCCAATCCGCAGCCGCTCAAGTACACGGCGCGGGAGCTTGCGGACGAGATCGAGATGGCGATGCTCCGGATGTTCTATCCGGACCTGGACGAGATTGTGGCCGATGCGGACTCGTCGGTGTGGCTGTCGTCGAATTTTCACGCCGAGGAGTTCGAGACGTCGCTGATGCTGTACCTGCGCCCGGACCTGGTGCGGATGGACCGGGCGGTGGCGGAGTACCCGCCGCGTTCGGCGGACTACGAGATGTCGACGCTGCCGATGGGGGCGTTGAGCGAATCGGGGGTGTTCGGCGATGCGACGGTGGCGACGGCGGAGAAGGGCGAGCGGTGGTTCGGGGCGTGCGTGGACCGCATGGCCCGGGTGTGGCGGGCGTTTCTGGAGCGGCATTTGAATCTGAAGGTGGACGGTTGACCCGTCGGGGAGGGGGCACGTGGGTACTGTGACGACCGTACGGGGGGAGGT
>JAAXHW010000315.1 GCA_012270675.1 Candidatus Latescibacterota bacterium
TGATAAAATGAGGGGATCTCTGAGGGGTGGCGGAGGATTTCGGGTATATTGGTTCCGGGTGCGAGGAGTACGATCGGCAGATGCTGGGCAAGTACGGAGGGGGTCGCAGTAGACCGGCGTGGGTGGAACGCATTGGAAAGAAATATCTGTGGGTAGCGATGTACCAGCTCGCGTCGCGGCTTCACGATCACGTGGAGAAGAAGAGGGATCCGTGGATGCCCACGCCCTTAAGGAGGCCGTTGATTCTGATCGAAGAGCGAAAGTTAGATCCGACCCTGCCGCGGGGCTCGGGGTCGGGTGCGGAGGAGAAGGACCGATGGTGGGCGATCGTTAGAGACACTGAGAATTTGGGAACGAAGGTTGACGATAGGGAGTGGGTTGCGGCGGAAGATGATGTTCCCTGCTTAGGTGAGGTGTTGCGGAGTGTTGAACACGGAGGCCAGCAGTGGCGTCGTCTGGTGTCGTATTCGACGTGGGGGCGGCCGGATGATGAGCGGCGCGAAGATGGGTCGTATCGGCAGATGTGGATGCATCTTCAAAGTTATTTCGTAGAGGCGGAAGATGGTGAGGTGGCCTGGAGGAGGCTTCGCGGACGCAATTTCTTTGGTAGCTGGATGCCGGGCGCCGGCAGTTTTCCGTACGGGTTCGTGGGCGAATACCCGTGGGCGAGCGCGTACAGGACGGAGCCGGAGGAATGGCGCGGAGGCGGGTCCTTGACGGCGGCGGGGTTTGACTGCGAGGCTGCGTGGAGTGAGCTTGTCGTGGAGTGGGAGTACGACGCGACCGTAGAGGAGGGCCGGAGGGTGTGTGTGCCAGCGCGGCGATGGTTTGAATCGGGGGAACTGTGGTGGGATCGGCGAGACGGTTACGGAATGGTTGGGGGCAAGACTGTATTCCGGGATCCTAGCATCGCGCAGGGCGGGGCGACGGCGCTTTTGGCGGACGGGGATGAGCTACCGAGAAGATTGGAGGGCCTGGGCACGTCGTTGATCTGGGCGGCGGTGGGGGAGAAGTGGATTCTAGGGGGGCGTGGGACGGACGTGGGACCGCGCCGGACCTTTAGTCAGATTGCACGGCTGGAGGCTGATGGGTCGTTTCGGATTGGGGAGAGGGTGTTCTTTGAAGACTACGACCGGGATAGGGGACCGGGCGGGTAGTGCGATGCGAACGCCGGGGGCTGGTGGGGCGTAGCGACGAGGATGGTGGGCGGGGGTTGGTTCAACGGAAGGGGTGGGATTGGGTGAGCCTTTGTACGTGGAATTGTGCAAATTGCGGTCATGGACGAGGTTGTCGTGGTCGGTAGGTCAAGACCGGTCGTAGTAGGTTTTTCTGTTTCCGGTCTGCCGCGGTCAGGTTGCCCAGCCGGCAGAGAGGACTTCGGC
>JAAXHW010000316.1 GCA_012270675.1 Candidatus Latescibacterota bacterium
AAGATGGTCTGCCCATAGGAAAATAACCATAAAACCGGAAAAAGAAAAACAAAAATGGAGCCCAACCGTCTTCTTAGAAGTTGTTTTAAAATTCCCGGTGAGTTCCCGAGCGCGAGCGAAAAAGTGGCGGTCAAGGCGGGCGAACCCGCCCGTATCCTGGAGATACGGGTGGATTCGACCAACGCCGACAGGCGCTTTTGCAGCCGCGCGAAGACCGCTGGGGGTTTTAAGACAGCTTCTGAAACAACTATGTGGATTGAAGTCATTCCGATAAACAGGGCAGCGGGCTTTCTCAAGAAACAGTACGACGCGGCCTTGAAACGGGCGGGGCGTGTCTGGAACATCGTCAGTGCAATGAGCCAGAATCCACGTGCCCTGAAAGCGTCAATGGATTTCTACACTGTCCTGATGCACGGCCCCTCTCCGCTCAGCCGGGGTCAGCGCGAGATGCTGGCCGTGGTGGTCTCGGTCCAAAACTGCTGCGTCTACTGAATTCGCTCGCATGCACACGACCTCCGGGCAGAGGCCGCACGCGATTTCGGACTGGAGGATGAGGCAGCCGTGGACCTGTACGTACACCGGATCGCCACCGACTGGCGGCAGGCCGGCCTGAGCCCGGCCGACCAGGCCCTGTGCGCATACGCCGAAAAGCTGACCAGGCGCCCGAAAACCATGGCCGAAGCGGATATCGCCACACTGCGACGCCACGGCTTTGACGATGCCGCCATTCACGACGCCACGCAGATTGTCGGCTATTTCAACTACATCAACCGGGTAGCGGATGCGCTGGGTGTGGACATGGAAACATTCACCCACCCCTGGGAGCGAGGCCCCCGATAACGGCTGCCGTACTGTCAATCGCACGCCGCCCGTGCATCTCTCTCTTCTACCTGCGTGCCAAAGTTCCCGGCGAAGTCCCGGCATTTCGAATACACTGAAGAACGAAAAACCGTTGCCATGCGCCCTCCGGGGTGCCCATAATGATGAAAATAGGTGCGTTGACAGACTCACACGTCTCGCCTCCCCCGCCTTCGCTGCGGGGTTGAAGGGGCTTTTCCGCGCGTTTCCGTCCAGCACCATCGTCCAGCAACACCTCAAAGGTCCGCAGGGCACAAACGCCCGTTCACACCACAGGGACGGTTCGCGGAAAAGCAGCCCCCGCGGCGCTTGAGCGGCGCCCTTCTTTTTCGGCCTTTTTCTTG
>JAAXHW010000317.1 GCA_012270675.1 Candidatus Latescibacterota bacterium
CTCGCCGTGATTGTGACTCCGCATCGCCGCCGGCGCCTCCCCTGACCGGAAATCCGGCCCCGCCTCCAGCAACAGAACCGTCACCCCCGCGTCCTCCGACAACCGCGCCGCCACCGCCGCCCCCGCCGAACCCGCCCCCACAACGACATAGTCAAAAACCCGCTCAATCATCGGCCCCAACCCTCATCCGTCAGCAACAGTCCCACCACCCACCCACTCCGCCAGCCATCCCGAAAATCCATCCAAATCCCGCAAATCCTGATTCAGACAAAAAAAGGTGCCCATCGCGGAAAAATCCGTCCCGCGCCCCATCATAGCACCTGCAACCAACCCGCCGAAGCAACCACAACCCAGCGCCAATCCGGGATTGACAATCCCGGAAGCAGCAAATATAGTTGATTTGTAATCATTATCTTTATTCCCAATTCATCCCAGAGGCGTGAAAGGCAAAGAAGAACAATGAAAAAACTCCTTCTCATTCTCCTTATCGTTGTTTTCCTGGTCGGAGTCGGCGCCCCGCTCTATGCACAGGACGCAACCCTTACGCTCGAGAGCCTGGCCGAAAAAGTGGAGGCAATGGTCGAGCTCGTTACCTCCCTATCCGACCGCATGAACGACTTCGAGGTCCGCCTCGCCGCGCTCGAAGCCACCGACACGCCCACCGCAACGCCCACACCCGCACCTACACAAACACCGACACCAACAGGGACGGCCACACCCATTCCCACCGCCACCTCCACCTCCCCCACCGTCTCGATCAATAGAGCCATGAACGTGCGCGCCGGCCCCGGCACCAACTACAACGTCATCGGCCAGGCCTCACCCGGCGACCAGTACATTATCTCCGGCAAAAACCCTGCCGGCGGCTGGTGGCAGATCATCTTCGGCAGCCAGTACGGCTGGGTCTACGCCCCGCTCGTCACCGCCACCAATCCCGAGCTCGTCCAGGTCGCCCCCGCCATCCCAACGCCCGCAGCCACCCCCGTTCCCACCGCCACCCCGGTCCCGCCGCCGCCCGCTTTCGCCTACTCCCTCATCGACAGCGGCAACTGCCCCGCCAACAGTCAGCAGACCTTCTTCGAAGGCATCATTCGTGACAGAAACAACAACGTACAGAACAACGTCTGCGTCCACATCGCCTTCAACGGCCCCCGCAACACCAAATGCTCGGGCTGCGGCAAAGAAACAGGCAAATGGGGCTTCTCCCCCTTCGGCGGACCAGCCTCATCCGGCACCTTCGTCGAAATCTGGGTCGTAAACTGCCCCGCCGGCGTCAACACCGATGGCAGCCACAACTCAAAGGACTTCTCCAACCTCTCGCCGCTCTCCCCCAAGTGGTCCATGACCATCAGCCACAGCGTAGGCTGCAACAATATCACCTTCAAGCAAAACTAGCCG
>JAAXHW010000001.1 GCA_012270675.1 Candidatus Latescibacterota bacterium
TGTGCTACAGCGTGCGGGGGCAGGGGGGGGCGGAGGGGCTGTCGTTCCATATGGGAGCGCGGGAGATTTTTGACCTTCAGAAGATGATCGACTGGGTGTTTTCCGAGCAGCCGGTGCATCCGGAGCGGCTGGGGGTGGTGGGGAGTTCGCAGGGAGGGTGGCATTCGCACATGGCTGCGATACACCATCCCGGAGTGGCGACGGTTGTGCCGCAGAATATTTTTACGGATTACGCCGAGTTTGCGGTGCACAACGGGTGCCTGACGAAGTGGTTTTTCACGCGGACGATGCGGCGGCGGGTTGCGACGGCGGGATTCCAGGAGCTGATGCGGCAGTGGGCGCTTTCGGGGGACTGGGACCTGATCCGGGAGTGGGTGCGGCCCTGGTCGCCGCTGCTGTTTGTGGACCGCATCCGCTGTCCGGTATTTGTCCTGCACGGGTGGCACGATGTGGGGATGCCGCCGAACGAGGTGCTGAACATGTTCAACCGGCTGAATGTGCCCAAGAAGCTCTATCTGGGCGGAGGGGGACATGACGGGCAGGACGGTCCGGAGGCTCAGCAGGTGCGGCAAGCGTTGATCGACCGGTGGCTGGACCACTGGCTGAAGGGAGAGAAGAACGGGATTATGAAGGAGCCTGCGATTGTGTACGCCCGGCGGCCGGGGTGGGCGCACGGGGGGTTGGACGCGCTCCCACCGGAGGAGGTGGAAACGCGCACGTTTTATCTGAGGACCGGGGGTGTGCTGGCGGAGGATGCGCCGGAGCAGCCGGATACGCATGCGAATGTGAATAACGTGCCTCTGGACACCGGCTATACGCTCCGGTCGGCGATTGCGGACAATATGGAAGGGACGCCGGAGGCGCTGGCCCTGGAGGTGGCGGTGTTTGAGGGGGATCTGCTTGCGGAGCCGATCGAGATTCTGGGGGCACCGGGGGCGCGGTTTTACATGTTGCCCAACCGGCCCTTTTTTCAGGTTCATGCAGAGTTGTTCGACGTGGGCCCCGACGGGTCGAAAGCGCTGATTACGCGGGGGCACTTCGGGACACGTACGGCCGAACCGGGACGACATATGATGGTAGAGATCGAGATGCGCACGATCGGGTACCGCATGGAGGTGGGGCACCGGCTGCGGCTGGAGGTAAGCAATTACAATACGACATATGCGTTTCCGTATTTCGAGCCGGTTTGCGCACGGCTTTACCACGATAACGCGCATCCGTCGGCGCTGGAGGTACCGATGCGGGATGCAGAGTGAAAAAGGGGGAGGAGCTATGGCCATTGTTGATGGGCATGTTCACGTGGGGCTGACAAAGTATGTGGTGGTGGAGGTGCTGGTGGCGCAGATGGAGGCTGCGGGGATCGACAAGGCGCTGCTGGTGCAGTACGGAGGGTGTTATAACAACGCCTATTTGAAGGATTGCATGGACCGGTTTCCCGGCCGGTTTGCGGCGCTGGGGGCCGTGGACTATAAGGCGCCGGACGCGGCCGAGCAGATCCGGCGGGAGGTTGCAGCGCACAACCTGGCCGGCCTGCGCATTCCGGCTGCTGTGGACAATGAGGCGGTGTGGGATACTGTGGGGGAGCTGGGGATTATGGCCAGTCTGAGCGGGGGAATGCAGTACATGATTGAACCGCGAATCGAGGACTGCATCCGGCGGTTCCCAAACGCCCGGTTTCGAATTGAGCACATGGGCTGGTTTCCGGATGTGGACCGCCCGCCCGGGTATCCGGAGTACGAACGGGTGTTGGGGTATGCGGACTATCCAAACGTCGTTTTCATGCTCTCCGGTTTCTACGCCTTCGGCAGGGGGTATCCCTACAACGAGGTGATTCCATTTGTGAAGCAGGCCCTGGAGCGCTTCGGGCCGGACCGGATGATGTGGGGCAGCGATTTTCCCCCGGTTTCGAATAGTGAGACGTGTGAGATGGCGCTGGCGTTGCTCCAAAGCTGGGATTTTCTTTCGGAGGAGGACTTGGCGTGGATTTTGGGTAAGACCGGACTGACGATTTTTGATTTTGGGGAGGGCTGAGTTCGGCTCACAAAACCCGGGGCCGGGAAGGGTGGAACTCATCCTGCCGTGAGAAGGAGAATGAGATGCGCTATTCTCAATTGTTTACGCAGACGCTTCGCGAGCTGCCCGCCGATGCGGAACTGGTCAGCCACCGGCTTGCGCTTCGGGCGGGGCTGATCCGGCCGCTGGCGGCGGGAATTTTCAGTTATCTGCCGCTGGGGCTGCGGGTGAAGCAGAAGATTGAGGCGATTTTTCGGGAGGAGATGGCTGCGATCGGGTGCACGGAGCTGCTGATGCCGATCGTACAGCCCGCAGAGCTCTGGCAGGAGAGCGGGCGGTGGGATGAGATCGGGTCGGAGATGCTCCGGATGGCCGACCGGGCGGAGCGGGAGATGTGCCTGGCCATGACGCATGAGGAGGTGGTGGCCGATCTGGTGCGGCATTTGGTTCAGAGCTACCGGCAGGTGCCGCTGAGCGTTTTTCAGATTCAGACGAAGTTCAGAGACGAACCGCGCAGCCGGGGGGGATTGATCCGGGTGCGGGAGTTTACGATGAAGGATGCGTACAGTTTTCACCTGGACGAGGCCAGCCTGGATGAGACGTACAACAATATGTACCGAGCGTATGAAAATATCTTCGCCCGCGTGGGGCTGGGGGAGTCGGTGATTGTGGTGGAGAGCGACACGGGGATCATGGGGGGGACGGGGGCACACGAGTTTATGTATCTGAACCCGGCGGGTGAGGATACGCTGTTGCTGTGCGACAACTGCGGCTACCGGGCCAACCGGCAGGTTGCAGGGTTTGCAAAGGCCGATTCGGAGAGGGCCGATCCGATGCCGCTGGAGGAGGTGAAGACGCCCGGGTGTGCGACGATTGCGGATCTGGCCGCGTTTTTGAAGATTCCCGAGTGCCGGACGGCGAAAGCGGTGTTTATGGTGGGGAGGGTCAAGGGGGAAGAACGGTTTATCTTTGCCCTGCTGCGGGGCGACCATGAGCTGAACGAGACGAAGCTGACCAACGCGGTAAAGGCGGTCGAGATGCGTCCGGCCACGGAGGAGGAGATTCGGGCGATTGGATCGGAACCGGGGTACGGATCGCCGATCGGGGTGAATGAGGAGGTGCTGGTGGTGGTGGACGATTGGGTATCGGAGTCGAACAACCTGGTGTCGGGGGCCAATAAGAGGGATTATCACTATTTGAATGTGAACGCGGGGCGGGATTTCGAGCCGGATGTGGTGGCCGATCTGGTGGCGGTGGAGGATGGGATGCCCTGCGCCGCATGCGGCGCGCCGCTTGGGAGTGTGCGGGGGATTGAGGTGGGGAATATTTTCAAGCTGGGGACGAAGTACAGCGAGGGGCTGGGGGCGACGGTTTTAGACGAGGCGGGCCGGCCCCGGCCGCTGGTGATGGGATCTTACGGTATTGGCACGGGGCGCCTGCTGGCGTGTGTGATCGAGGAGTACCACGACGAGCAGGGGATCATCTGGCCGATGTCGGTGGCGCCGTTTCAGGTCCATATCCTGGTGCTGAGCGGGAAGACGCCGAAGGGGGAGTTGGAGGCGGCCGAGAGGATCTATCGAGAGCTGGAGGCGGCCGGCGTGGAGGTGCTGTTAGACGACCGGGACGAGCGGGCGGGGGTGAAGTTCAACGATGCGGACCTGATCGGAATTCCGATTCGGGTGACGGTTGGGGCGCGGGGATTGGAGAAGGGGGTGGTGGAAGTGAAGTGGCGAGAGCAGGAGGAACGGGTGGATGTGGGGGTGGGGGAGCTGGTGGGGTATGTACAGACGAGCGTCGGGGGGCAGTAGGAGGGATTCGCCGATTTCACCGCATCGGTCCACCGTGAGTGAAAAGGCTGCATCGTTCCTCAACCAGATTGTGTCAACCCCCGGCACCGGGTTCGATGTGGAGCCGGATGTGGTCAGGAAGGGGATCGGGGAGGAAGGTGGGTTCAGCGTAAGCATCGGTGGACCATCGACTGCGTTGTAGACCGAAAGGATACCTATGTCAGCCTACACCATCGCCGTCCTCCCCGGAGACGGCGTGGGCCCTGAAGTCGTGGCCGAAGCGCTCAAGGTCCTCCTCGCCCTGGAAAAGCCCTTTCCCGGCCTTCGGCTCACTTTCTCCGAACATCCCGTTGGCGCCCGCTGTTACACCGAAACCGGCAGCGACCTCCCCGAATCCACCTTAGAGGCCTGCCGGCGGGCCGACGCAATTCTCTTCGGCTCTGCCGGAGACCCCGAAGTCCGGTTCCCCGACGGCACCGAAATCGCCCCCCAGATTACCCTCCGCTTTCTGCTCGACCTCTACGCCGGCATCCGCCCCATCAAAAAATACCCGGGTGTCCCACCCCTCCTCTCCGGCGACCCGCCCATCGACTACGTCATCATGCGGGAAAATACCGAAGGCCTCTACGCCTCCCGGGGCGCAGGGGTGCGTGTGGGCGACGACGTCGCCGTAGACAACATGGTCATCACCCGCACCGGCACCGAACGTATCGTGTGCCACGCCTTTGAAATCGCCCTGCAGCGGCAGGGTGCGCCGGAGGATGGAAAACGCCGCGTCACCTGCGTGGACAAAGCCAACATTCTCAAAAGCATGGCCTTCTTCCGGCAGGTCTACGACCGGGTCGCCGGTGACTATCCGGATATCGAACGGGACTACGCCTACGTGGACGCCTTTACCGTCTACCAGCTTCGAAACCCTGCCTTTTACGATGTCGTCGTCGCCGAAAACATGTTCGGCGACATCATCTCCGACCTCGCCGCGGCCACGGTTGGCGGCATGGGCATGGCCCCCTCAGCCGACGTGGGCGACCGCTGCGGCCTCTTCCAGCCCTCCCACGGCACCGGCCCCGACATCGCCGGACAGGGCATCGCCAACCCGGTCGCCCAGATCCTCTCCGCCGGCATGATGCTCACCTGGCTGGGCGAGCGCCACAACGAGGCCGACGCTGTTGCTGCTGCACAAACCATCGACCGCGCCGTTGCCCGGACCCTCACCGATCCTGTCAACCACACTGCCGATCTGGGCGGGAGGGCCGCCACCGCCGCCGTCGGAGACGCTGTTGTCGAAGCCATTCAGAAAGGATAGGATACGGTGGGCGCGCCGTGCTCCAATAACCTCTAAAGGAGGTTCCCCATGCCCCAGGTTACCCTCGAAGAAGCTCAGGAAGTACACGACAGGCTCCTGATCATCGACGGCCACAACGACACCCCGGTCGAACGCATCCACCGGGGCGAGAGGCCGATCCGGTGGGAGCAGCGGGACCCGGCCTATCACATGGACATCCCCAGAATGGTGGAGGGCGGCTTCAACGCCGGATTTTTCGTGGTTGGAAACGGTCCTACCGCCAACGTCCGGGTCACCCTCGAACAGACCCTGGCTTCCATCGAAAGATACCCGGACGACCTCCTGCTCGTCCAATCTTCAACAGATGTCGAACGCGCCCGGGAAACGGGGAAAATCGGCATCCTCATGACCATCGAAGGGGCCGGGCGCTGGATGGAAGGGGAGGTCGACATCCTCCGGTTCTACGACCGCCTCGGCGTCCGCTGCGTGGGCCTCACCCACGGCGAGGGGGGAGACGGCTACCTGCAGGGCACCAAAAGTCCCTACGGCCCCTGCGCGACGGAAGACCGTGAACAGGCGCGTAAAAACGCCGGTGGGCTCACTCCGTTTGGGCGGGACATCCTGAAAGAGAGCAACGCCCTGGGCCTGGTCACCGACCTGGCCCACATCAACGACAGGGCCTTCTACGAAGTTATCGAGCGCTCTGCGCTGCCGGTTACCATGACCCACACGGCCGTCTTCTCGCTCTGCCACCACTGGCGCTGTCTCACCGACGACCAGATCAAAGCCCTCGCCGGTGGCGGCGGCGTGATGGGCATTGCCTTCGTTCCCTCCTTCATCCACCCCGAACAGGCCACGGTCGACCGCCTGGTCGAACACATCTGCTACGTGGCCGACCTCGTCGGCATCAACCACGTAGGGGTCGGCTCCGACTTTGACGGCATGGGCCGGACAACGCCGGTTGTTCCCGATGTCTCCCAGCTTGTCCACCTCACCCGGAGCATGCTGGTCCACGGTCTGTCCGAAGAGGAGGTCCAGAAAGTCTGGGGCGGCAATTTTCTCAGGCTTTTCAAGCAAACCATCGACCGCAGACAGTGAAACGGCAACAGGCGTTCCACTGTTTTCAGAAGTAAAACCCCCAGCGGTCTTCGCGCGGCTGCAAAAGCGCCGACCGCCAGGTTTTCGCTCGCGCTCGGGAACTCACCGGGAATTTTAAAACAGCTTCTCAGCAACAAGGAATCCGTACTGTGAAAGCAAAACGACTCATCTGTCCCGACGTTCGCCGGGTCGAAGTCGAAGAATTCGAACTGGGTCCGATCCCTGACGACGGCATTCTGGTCCGGAACGAATACACCGCCGTGAGTGTCGGCACCGAAATCTACAACTGGACGTACGGGAGTGAGCCGGGCGGGAAGCGGGCCTTCCCGCGCGTGACCGGCTATTGCAATACCGGCACCGTGCTGGACGTCGGCAAAGATGTCCCGGACCTGAAACCCGGCGACCGCATCGCCGGTCAGAGCAGCCACGCCAGCCACGCGGTCCTCTCCGGCGCCAGAGGGTTTTACCAGAACGTCCCGGAGAACGTCTCCTCCAGGGCCGCAGCCTTCATGGTCATGGGCGCCATCGCCCTGCACGGCGTTCGGGTCTCCCGCATCGAATTGGGAGAATCGGTCGTCGTCTTCGGTCTGGGCATTGTCGGACAGCTCGCCGCCACCCTTGTTCACCTCTCCGGGGGCATGCCCGTCATCGGCGTCGACTTAGACGACTTCAGGCGCCAGAAGGCCACATCCAGGGGCATCGACATCTGCTTCAACCCCAGCGAGGTAGACGACCTCCCAACCGCCGTGCGCGATCACTGCGTCGAAGACGGCGCCAACGTTGTTGTCGAGGCCACCGGGGTGCCCGCTGTCTATCCAACCGCCGTCAAACTCGCCTGCGCAGCTGGCCGCGTTGTCGCCCTGGGCTCTCCGCGCGGCACCGTTGAAATGGACTTCCTGGCCGACATCCACCTCCGCGAAGTCAGCATCCTGGGCGCTCACCAGCCCAAAACCCCGGAAGCGGACCACATCTACTACCGCTGGGCCAAGCACAGGGAGCGCAACCTGGTCATGCGCCTGATGAGCAACGGCAAGCTTCCTGTAGAAGACCTCATCACCCATGTGGCCGGGCCGGAACAGTGCCAGGAGATCTACACGATGCTCGCGGACAACCCGAAAGAGGTCCTCGGCATCGTCTTTGCGTGGGATTAGCCCTCATCCTCCACCCGCCCCGAAGGCGGGGGAGGCGAGAGGCGGCAACGATTTTCATCATCATGGGTGCTCCAAAGAGAGCATGGCAACTACTTTCCAATCTGTTGTAACGCTGTTCTCACTGAGGATACGAGCTGGTCGATGTGGGTATCCTGCATAGGGAGCGAGACGTTTCCGCCCTGTTTCCAGTAGATCCCCTGGTTGAGGAGAGAGAAGGTGAGCCATTTGTGCATGGCCGCGTCGTCCTGGACGGCTGCGCGGTAGTTGTGCGGTTTTTCGGGGAGGAAGTGGACGCGGAAGAGGGAGCCTGCGACGGTGACCTGGGCCTGGATGTCGGCCTCTTTGAATACGGCGTCCAGTTTTGATCCCAGCCGAAGGGTCAATGAATTCAGTTTGTCGTAGGCCCCGGGTGTGAGGATGCGAAGCGTGGCGAGGCCGGCGACCATGGCGATGGGATTGGCGTTGTAGGTGCCGGAATGCGGGATCCGGGGTGCGCCGGAGGTGGGATCGTAGAGGGCCATGACATCGGCCCGGCCGCCGAAGACGCTGCCGGGGGTTCCGCCCGCGACGACTTTGCCCATGCAGGTGAGGTCCGGCCGGACGTTGTAGCGTTCCTGGGCGCCGCCCCGGGAGACCCTGAAGCTGATGATTTCGTCGAAGATGAGGAGGACACCTGCGCCTTCGGTGATTTCTCTGAGGCGGGTGAGAAAGCCGTTGGCAGGGAGGGTCATTCCGGCGGCCGTGGAGAGGGGGTCCACAATGACGGCGGCCAGATCGTTCGCATTTTCGGTGATGATTTCACCGCAGGCTTCGGGGTTGTTGAAGGGGAGGACGATGACGTTTTCCACGGCTTCGGGCGTGAGGCCCGCCGAGGTGGAAAACGAACGGGGACGGTGGGCGGGGCCCAGACCCGGACCGGGTGGGGGGAGGTAACTGACCATGGCGTACTCGTCCATGCCGTGATACGCACCCTCGAATTTGGCAATTTTGTGCTTGCCTGTAAAGGCCCTGGACGCCCTGATGGCATTCAATACGGCTTCGGTGCCCGAGCTGCAGAAGCGCACGCGCTCCAGGGAGGGTATGCGCTCGCGCAGGCACTCGGCCATTTCGACTTCAAGGGCCAGGGGGCGGGAGAAGCCGGTGCCTTTTGCCACCCGGTCCTGGAGCGCACCGACGACGGCGGGGTGGGCGTGGCCCAGGATGAGGGCGGTGTTGTTGTTGACGAAGTCGAGCAGGCGGTGGCCGTCCAGGTCGATTAAGTAGACGCCTTCGCCCCGGTCGGCGTAGATCGGAAAGGGGTCAAAATAGACGCCGGTGCGGGTGTTGCCGCCCGGCAGCGATGTTTTGGCCCGTTCGAACATCTGCCGGGAGCGCGGGTTCCTGTCCATGTATTCGGCGACGAGGCTGTCCAGGGAGGCTTGTGTTTTTCGGTTTGCCATTTTGCACCTTGCACCGGTTTTCAGACATGCAACCACAGATGGATCAAAGGGGCATCACACTTCGAGGTCTTTTCCCAATATAGTGAACAAGGGCATGATATCAAGGCTTCTTTCAGATGCGCACCTTCTCCGGCGACGCAGAGAATTCGTTTGACTGCGATCGCCACAGGGATTATCTTTGCCTCTCCTCGTCAGTCGCGCTATCTGGCGGGGATTCTCTACAATAAGGTACGGGCGGGTTCAGCGGTCCACGGACGTTCCGAGTTCCACCCTTTCCCGACCTGGAACTGAAAGAATCAAACTCATGGACACACCTACGCGCGAAGTGTTCGGCAATATCACGCCGTGGATGCAGTGGCTGTTCTACGGCTTGACCTTTCTGAGTCTGGGCGTGCTCGTCTGGCGCCTGATGGGCAGGGTGCGTCTGTGGCGTAAAGGCCGACCCGGAGGGTTCGAGCGTAGCTGGCGCACCGGGCTGCACAGGCTTGTCCGCTATGCCATCGCACAGAAGAAGGTACACAGGAAGTCCCTGGGTGCCCTGCTTCACCTGCTCCTCTACAGCGGCTTCGTCGTCCTCACAATCGGGACCACGCTGCTCTTCATCTCTCACGCCGGACCCATAGATTTCCACTTCGGTCAGTACTACCTGTTCTATGAACTGACCCTGGACGTGTTCGGTGTGGCGTTCTGCGTGGGGTGTGTGTTGGCGCTCTACCGCCGCGCCATCCGAAGGCCTGCCAGCCTGGGTCACAACACCCGGGACTGGCTGCTGCTGGGCCTGCTGTTGGCCATCGGCCTTACGGGGTTCCTGCTGGAGGCCCTGCGCATCCACTATACCGGAGTCGATCCCGAACATGCGCGCTGGTCCATCGTGGGCTGGGGCATTTCGGCGACATGGTTGCAGGGCGTTGACCCGGGCACGGCTCAGTCGCTCCACCTGTTTGTGTGGTGGCTGCACGTGGTTCTCATCGCTCTGTTCTTTCTCTGTATTCCAATCACGCGATTTCTGCACGCCATCATCGGACCGATCAATATTGCCGGCCGGCCCTCGCGGCCGATGGGCGCGCTTGTACCGCTGGCGCTGGAAGAGGTGGAGGAAACCGGCCTGATCGGTGTGGGTGAAATCGAGCACTTCAGCAAGCAGCAGCTGCTCAGTCTGGATGCCTGCATGGCGTGCGGCCGTTGTGAAGAGGTCTGTCCCGCAGAAGCGACCGGAAAGCCGCTTTCCCCCAAGTCCGTGGTCATCGACCTGCGCACCCTGATGTCCGACGGTGGCAGTGCCTCTGCCCTGCACGGTGAAACGATCCGCGCCGAAACCCTCTGGTCCTGCACGATGTGCCAGGCCTGCGTGTCTGCCTGCCCGGTATTGATCGGCCACGTCGACCTGATCAGCGACATGCGCCGTCACCTGGTGGGCGAAGGTCAATTCTCTGGACCCCAGGCAGGGGCGTTGCGCCACCTCGAGAGCCAGTCGAACCCCTATGGGCAGGCCAACGCAGACCGTGCGGCCTGGGCCGGAGGTCTGGAGGTGCCCACGGTGGCGTCGAACCCCGACTTCGACTATCTGTTCTGGGTGGGCTGCTCGGCATCCTTCGATCCGCGCGCCCAAAAGGTCGCTCGCGCAACCGCCCAACTGCTGGTGGAAGCCGGGGTGAACTTTGCCATCCTCGGCGCTGAGGAGCGCTGTACGGGTGATCCGGCGCGGCGTCTGGGTGACGAATTCCTGTTCCAGGAGCAGGCCCAAACCAACATCGATACCCTCAACGCCCACAATGTGGAGAAGATTGTCACCCCCTGCCCGCACTGCTACAACACGTTCAAGAATGAATATTCGCAGTTCAACGGCCGCTATCAGGTTGCGCACCACGCACAGTTTTTAGCCGAACTGATCAACGCTGGGAAACTCGCCCCCGGCCCTCACGCCGAGGGGCCGATCACGCTGCACGACCCCTGTTACCTGGCGCGGGTGAATGGAGAGGTCGACGCCCAGCGAAAAGTGATCGGTGGGGTTGCTCAGCATTCCTTCCGCGAAATGCCCCGTCACGGCGAGGAGACCTTCTGTTGCGGCGCCGGCGGCGGACGCATGTGGTTCGAGGAGGACCCGGAACAGCGGGTATCGCACCTGCGCGCCCGGGAAGCGGTGGCTACCGGCGCCGAAACGCTCTGCACCGCCTGCCCGTTCTGTCTCAACATGATGAGCGACGGAATGGCCGCTGTCGAAGGTGGCCAGAATGTGGACGTGCTGGATATTTCGGAGGTGTTGGTCAATAGCCGGGGAGGAGCATGCTGATGCATCTGAACGCCAGAGTTGTGGTCATCGGTGCAGGCATTGTGGGAAACTGCGTGGCTTACCACCTCGCCAAAAACGGTTGGAGGGACATCCTGCTGCTCGACAAGGGCCCGCTTCCCAACCCGGGCGGTTCGACCGGGCATGCCTCGAACTTCATCTTTCCCATCGACCACTCCAAAGAGATGACCCTGCTCACCCTGGACAGCATGAGACAGTACAGAGAACTGGGGGTCTTCACGGAGAGCGGCGGCATCGAAGTTGCCCGCACGGAAGAACGTATGGAAGAACTCCGGCGCAGAATGGCTTCGGCAAAAGCATGGGGCGTAGAAGCCGAACTCATTACAACCAGCGAAGTCAAGAAGCTGGTGCCGTTTATCAACTCCGAACTCGTCCTTGGCGGCTTCTGGTCTCCCACGGTGGGTGTGGTCGATTCCCTGCGGGCGGGAACGCTCATGCGCGAAGAGAGCCAGGCCCTGGGTGCGCTCAAAGTTCTGCCAACGACCGAAATCGTGGATATTGAGGTCGCGCATGGGCGTGTCAAGGGGGTAAAGACCAACACAGGCGACATCCGTACCGAATACGTGGTCGTCGCCTGTGGCGTCTGGAGTCCCCGCGTCGCCCGCATGGCCGGTGCCACCATCCCGCTTACCCCGGCGGTGCACCAGATGATCAGCGTCGGCCCCATCCCGCTCTTCGAGAAGACCGTGGGGGAGATCGAGTACCCGATTGTGCGCGACATGGATACTTTCATGTATGAGCGTCAAAACGGCAGCGACATTGAGATTGGCTCCTACGCCCACCGGCCCATTCTCCACGATCCCGACGACATTCCTTCAATCGAAGAAGCGGCCCTCTCCCCCACTGAGTTGCCCTTCACGCAGGAGGACTTCGATCCCCAAATGGAACAGGCCCTGGACCTCATGCCGGATATTCTGGACGACGAACGGGTTGGCATCCGTCACGCCGTCAACGGGCTGCTTTCGTTGACCCCGGACGGGGCACCCATCCTCGGCGAGACGGCCGAGGTCAAAGGTCTCTGGTCCGCTGCCGCGGTGTGGATCAAGGAAGGCCCCGGGGTAGGACGGGTTGTTGCCGAGTGGATGACCACGGGAGCGCCGGAAATCGACCTGCACACCTCGGACGTCGCCCGCTTCTACGACTATGCCCGATCCAGAGCGCATATCCACGGCCGCACCTCTGAGGCGTTCAACAAAACCTACGGAATCATCCACCCGGCGGAACAATGGGCGTCGAACCGAAACGTCCGGGTCAGCCCCTTCTACACGCGTGAGGAGACGCTTGGCGCGGTGTTCTTCGAAACGGCCGGCTGGGAACGCCCGCACTGGTACGCTTTCAACAAGAACCTGCTGGAGACGTACGCCGACCGCATCCAGGACCGTCCTGCAGAGTGGGATTCGCGGTGGTGGTCGCCCATTATCAATGCCGAGCACCTGGCCATGCGTGACCGGGTCGCGATCATCGACCTGACGGCCCTTGCCGTTTTCGACATTATCGGTCCCGGTGCCCTCGACTATATCCAGCGCATGGCCGTAAACCAGATGGATGTCAAGGTCGGTCGGGTGGTCTACACCCCACTGCTGAACGCACACGGCGGTTTCAAGGCCGATTTGACCATCACGCGGCGTGGCGAAAATGAATTCCGAATCGTCACCGGCGGTGCCGATGGCCCCAGGGACAGGAAGTGGTTCTGTGACCACCTGCCAGAGGACGGCACCGTGCAGCTCCACGACCTCACCTCGGCCCTGTGTACGGTCGGTGTCTGGGGCCCCCATGCACGCGACCTTATCCAAACGGTAACCGAAGACGACGTCTCTGATGCAGGGTTCTCCTACGGCACGGCTGTGGACATCACGATCGGCACCGTGAGGGTGTGGGCGCTGCGCATCTCCTATGTGGGTGAACTCGGTTGGGAGCTTTACATACCCATGGAGCAGGGACTGCTGGTCTGGGACACCCTCTGGGAGGCCGGCCAGAAACATGGGATCGTACCGGCCGGTGTTGGGGTATACGGTACCACTGCCCGGCTGGAAAAGGGCTACCGGCTCTTCGGAAGCGAACTTGAGTCCGACTACAACCCGGTTGAAGCCGGCCTTGCCCGTCCGAAGGTCAAACGCCATGACTTCATCGGCAAAGCAGCCTACCTGCAGACCCGCGCCGCGCCGCCGGCCGCGCACCTGTGCACGCTGACGGTGGAAGATCACACTTCCTCGTCGGGCGTACGCCGCTGCATGCTCGGCCGCGAGCCGATCTTAACGCCGGACGGCCGCGCCATTGTAGACAGCGAGGGCAGGCGCTCGTACGTCACCAGCGCGGGGGCGGGTCCGTCGGTGGGCAAGCACCTTTTGCTCGCCTACCTGCCGCCAGGGTATGCCAGGGTCGGTACATGTCTGAGCGTCGAGTACATGGCCGAGCGCTACCCGGTAACCGTCGTCGTCGTGGGCAGTACACCCCTTTTCGATCCCTACAACGCACGTATGAAAAGTTGAACGCGGAGCCTGGCGATGAACATACTCGTTTGCGTCAAACGCGTGCCGGCAACCGGTGCAAAAATCCTGCTGACCGAAAATGCGCAGGAGATCGATACGCGCCATCTGGCGTTTACCATAAGCCCTCACGAAGAGTGCGGCGTGGAAGAAGCCGTGCGCCTGGTCGAGACGCACGGCGGCAGCGCCACGGTGCTCACCCTGGGACCGAGGGAAGCGTCTGAACAGCTGCGCAGAGCCCTGGCAATGGGAATGAACCGTGCCGTACTGCTGGAGACCGACGGCGGCGATTGGGATCCACAGGCCACGGCAGCATCCATCGTCGAAGCCATCCACGCCCAGAACGAAGCGGGCATGGCCTTCGATATCCTGTTCTTCGGAAATGAAGCTGCGGATTCGGGGGGCTACCAGGTGGGCATCCGCGTCGCCCGTGCCTTCGATCTGCCCTGTGTAACCGGCGTCAAGGCACTGGAGATCAACAATGGGCGTGCAGTCGCCAAGCGCGAGGCGGCGGGTGGTCTGGAGATCTTCGAGGTCGCCCTCCCGGCCGTCTTCACCGTCAAAGAAGGACTCAATTACCCCCGCTACCCCTCCGTGCGCGGCAGGCTGAGAGCCAAAAGGGAGCCGATCACCACGCTCAAGCCACAGGGCGCCGGAGGAGGACTGGAGAAGGTGAAGCTCAAGCTGCCCGAAGAACAGACCAGTGCGGTAGAGATCCTGGGCGAGGGACCGGCTGCGGTTTCCAAAGTGATAGAGATCCTCCGGGAAAAGGAGCTCATTTGACCATGGTCCTTGGATTCGTTGAAATTGAGCGGGGAAGTTTGAGCGGGGCATCCCTGGAGATGCTCACGCTGGCGCGCGGCCTGGCCCGCGAACTGAACTGTCCACTCGAGGCGGTCCTGATCGGCGAAGAGGCGCTCGCCCTGGCCGGAGCGCTCCAGGCCTACGGCGTTGGCAGGCTTCACCTGGTCACGCATGCGCGTCTGGACGATTATGCGCCGGAAGCCTGGGCCAAAAGCCTGAGCCACCTCATCCAGAACCTTACCCCCCGGGCGGTCCTCGCGGCAGGAACCGATCGGGGAAACGAAGTGCTGGCGCACGTGGCGGCCCGGATGGATCTTCCGCTGGCAGCCAACTGCACCAGGGTGAGTCCCGGTGATCCCTACCTGGTCACGCGTTCCCGCTGGGGCGGCAGCCTCCTCGAAGAGGCTGCCCTCAAAGGAGAGCCGAAGATTCTTTCGGTCACGCCCCAGGCGGTTTTCGCCGAGCCTGAACCTGTCGAGAGAGATCTGGAGATAACCAGGGTGACGCCGCCTCTAACGGATAAGGACTTTCGGGTGCGCGTCGTGGATCGGGTAACCGCAGCGGAAGACAGCGCCTCGCTCACAGAAGCCCGTGTGGTCGTCAGTGGGGGGCGTGGAGTGGGCAGCGCCGAAGGGTTTGCATTATTGGAAGAATTGGCCGAACGCCTGGGGGGGGCAGTCGGATGCTCGCGTGCGGTTACAACACACGGCTGGCGGCCTCACTCCGATCAGGTCGGACAGACCGGGGCGCGGGTTGCGCCCGACCTGTACATCGCCTGCGGAATCAGCGGAGCGATTCAGCATCTGGTCGGCTGCAAGGCATCCAAGCACATCCTGGCGATCAACACCGACCCGGAGGCACCGATCGTGGCCAAAGCCGACTACGCAGTGATCGGCGACCTCCACGAGGTCGTTCCGGCCCTGTGTGAGGAAATCAGGAAAGTCAAAAAAGTCGCACCACCATAGTCCATCTGGAGCGGGGAAGCGTCGCCAGGACAGCCGCCGCAGGCTCAAATGCTGTCCTGTTGCTTCCATGTAAGCGGCAGCGGACACCAGGATTCGAGGGGTGCCGCCACCTCCGGCAGGGGCATCACCAGCGATGGCGGCAGCGGGCCGAACAGGAGGCGCATTGCCGTCGGCGCATCGCAGGACACGTCGGGGTTCTCATCCGTTGCCGCACAACCCGCACCGTCTCCGGCCGCCTGCAGCCGGATGGCGCCATAATCCTCGACGCCGACGACCACAGCCCCATCTGCCATTGGACCGCTGAGCCGCCGCATCTTCATCAGCGCATCGGTTACGGCAGCCCAGTCGATCACCTGCCAATTGCCCGAGGATTTTACGCTGGCGGATTCGCAGATGCGTCCGAGCCTGTGGATCAGATTGCGGGCGATGGGAGCAAGGTCGATCGTTGCACGCTGCTCGCTGTGATGGGCCACCCACGCTCGAAGCATCTCCAACACGATATCATCATCCTCCGCGCCCAGTTCGGCCACGTAATCCGATTTCTGGTTGGCCGCGAGATAGCCCACCATGCGGCCGCTGCCATCCAGCGCGGCGAACAACCCGAAGGACCGGCTTGTGCAGTAGATGTGGAAGTCTTCCAGTGACCGCCGGCAATACATGGGCTGCGCGTCGTGCAACGCTTTGGCCCTGGCAATACGCTCCCGGTCTTCGGGTCCGATTGCCTCAAAGCGGATATCCGGATTGCCCTCAAAACAGTGTTTCAGGTTCTTCTTGTTCACCGTAAACACGTTCGTATTCCCGCACCGTTCGTACCCGAAATACAGGTAGCGCTGGCGCTGGCCTCCGAGCCAGGAAAGCGGATACTTCTGTGCTTTCATCAGCTTCACGCAGTGTTCCATCAGAACGGTCATCAGGCCCAGGCCGCGCAGGTCTGGATGGGCGGACACACCGCCGATGCCTCCGACCCGAAGCGCCGCGTCGCCCACATGCCAGGTGGTGGGAAACAGACCCACGATGGCGCAGATGCGCCCATCCCTTTTGATCGCGTAGTTGTTGGCCATGTGCCTGTCGGTTGGCCGGTAAATGGATGGAAGCATTTTTGCAAAATCGATCGGACCGTGTTCGCTGAAGGCGAGGTTGAGAAAATCCATCGCCTCCTCGAAATCGTCTGCGGTAAGCTGGACAATATCATCGGCCATGTGAACCAGTTCCCATAGCGACACCCTGCCATTCGCGCATTGCTGACCTCCCTGCCTGACGTGGTCAGTCTGCTCCAGGTACGGCTGTGGCCAGCGGGATCGTGAAAGCATTCCGCCCTTCAATCTCCCGGAGCGGGAAATAGGCCTCCCGTGTTATATCCTCATTGATCCGAAGTCCGTGGTCGTGCGTCAACACAACCCTCTTCTTCCCATGGCGCGTCTCGACCCGGTCGATCTCATAGCCGTGCGTAAAGCCGTTGCCGTGGGTGACAATCATCCACACTCCGCGCAGGCTCTCACCCTCAGGAATGTCGGCATCCACAACAAAGGCATCCTGTTCCGAACCGTCGCGCTTGCGCGTTGCGCCCACAACCCCTCCCTCGTACCGGCTCCTCTGAGCCGCCAGCCGCCGGCCGCCGGCCGCCAGTGCCTCGCCCTCGAACAGCCACCCGGCGGTCGTCTCTCCCGCCACCTGTCGTACCACCCCCAGGCGTCCTTTCAAGCCGACCCCGTTCGACGTGACCCGTTCCGGATACGGCGGCGCGTCGAGTGTACTGATAATCGTATCCACACCTCCGGCGTGTGTAACCTGAAGCGCAACAGCCTGGCTGTCGGCAGGAGTCACTGTCAACAGCCTGACATCCTCAACAAACGGATGCCCCGAGAACGGCTCCTCGACCGCGGCAAAAGTGCTCATCAGAGGCGCTTCGCCGCGCCGTCGAACCACCAGCTGAGGCATCCAGAAGTCGTAGGCCTTTCTCATATCCCCTTGCGTGCCCTTTCCCATCCGTCGAACCGAGGGTGCCCGGCCCAGCCACACTTCCGCGTCCTCATTCCGGCCCATGGAACACGCAACCATGTGCACGCGGATGCCCTTCTCCACCTCTCCGGTGTAAGCGAAGTCGATCCTGGCGCCTCCGCTCGACTCCCCCCTCTGCACATCGCGGACCATGCCGTACGGATTGAACTGAGCGCCCTGCATCGTGGGCTCGTCCCACGCTTCGCCAGGTTCCAGCATCCATTTCCGGGGTTCGTCCAGGGGAAGACTGCACGTGGCCACCGTATCCTCATCGGCGTCTCCGTGCAGCGCCCAGTCGTGAACCCTTCCCCCGCGCACCCGGAAAACGTCCACCACGTAGGCGTCCGAATCGGACACCGGGACCATCGCCAGCATCCGCCGGTACAGGTCCAGCCCCTCGATCTTGCCATACCCGCGTCTGCCGTCCGCCTCAACCACACCCACCCCGCCGGTATCGGGGAAAAACCAGAGCAGATCACCGTCCGACTCGCGGCTGCTCTGATCCGTGCGGTCCACTACGACCGTATTGTGTCCCAGCGTGGTGAGCGTCCAGTGGCGCATCTGTGTCCATGTGTACCCGAGATCCGGCAGCATTTCACTGTCTTTGGCAAACAGCGTCAGGTTCAGATTGTCAAAATGACTGTGTCCGTACGCCCCTGAGAAGTGCAGCTGAGCCTGCACCTGGTTGCCGTCCACCCCTCGCCCGAGGGACGCGTGCCCGTAGCCCGGAGCGATCGTGGATGTTGTTCTGTTTCGCGGTTTCGAGCGTCGCTCACCAGCCCACGTGTCATGGACCGGTGTCGAACAGCCGTTGGGAAAATCGAGCGCTTGCGGCGCCCGCTGTGTTTTTAACCAGAACGGAACCTCTCTGTCGGGATCGAGATCGTCAAACCGCGTCCCGTCGATCGCATCCACATAGCCCGGCGGATCCGAGTAGCCTCTGACCGTATCGAACGCGCTCTTCAGCCCGCCCACTGTCATGTAATGATACGAGGGCGCCTCCTTCCACATCCCGTCGTAGAAAAAGCCTTCGTCGACGTTCCGCACCATCCACCCGAACGCCCGGTGAACATAGCCTGGTTCGTGGATCACCTGACCCAGAATGGCGACGCCGGTCACGTCATACCCCACTGTGTTGCCCACATGGTAGGTACTCAACGCGGCGACCTTGTAAGTCTCTCGGAGAAAGTCATTCTCCAGCTTCTCCCGGATGTTGTATGCCCGTTCTTCGGACAATCGGTCAAATTCCTGGCTCTCGTAGACCATATCGTAGGCCGCAATCACGTCTTTGGGTATCTCATTGTGGAAATAACCCCATCGCCCCGCGTCCCAGCTGAAAGGCGGCTCTTGAGACTCGCAGAATCTGACGTTGCGACAGGACCGGTTGTGCAGTGCAGGGTAGTGGGGATAAACCTGCGCGCATCTGTCAAGCACAAGCACCACACGTCGTGCGTACTGTTCCTTGCCTGTCGCCTGGTATGCCTTGCCCAGTGCCAGGCACTGCTCTAAGAGCCACTGCCGTTTGTACAACAGCAAGTGCATACTGAAGAAATGAGGGATCTGACGGACTTCATTGAGGTAATATGGCAGGCGAACCTCCTCGCCAGGCCTGTTCTTACCGGACAGGACCCGGTCCTCCCGATACGTTTCGCCGGGATAGGGCACCTCGCCGCAGTAGCGGCATTTCAGCTCGTCCGGCCGGTCAACCGTCCACGTGAACACCCCGCTGCCCTGGACGCCGCCGTAGCAACCTGGACATTCGCAGTAAGATATGTATCCGTATTCCGGCACAAAAGAAACCACTTCCTCCTCGCCCATCGCCATCACGCGCGCCACCGCATGCTCGTACTCAGCCGCCTTTGTCTCATCCATCTGATAATCTCGAACCGGATGCTTGACATTCACCGCCGTTCCTCCTATATAAAACTCAGGGCTGTACGGCCTTTGATTCTATCGTTCCCCTCAGCGGGCCGAACATTCCGTAGGCCCATTCGATCTGCGCGTTTTTAACCCGGTTCGCCAGGGCCGTGCCGATCGGCGCAGAGGCGAGCACTCGCCCGTCCTGTTCGATTGAAATGCGCTCTCCGGTAACCGTGAACCGCAGGGTCGTGGGCTTTCCGGTCCATACAATCGCGCCCACGGCGCAGCCCGGCTTGCGCATCCGGTAAACGGCGCGATACTGATTCCACACCTCATCGTCGTGCAGGAACGCAAGCCGCATATCGCGCTCGTTGCAGCCTTTGGCGCTCAAAGAAATGTATAGTGCATCCCCCATCGGGTTCAGTCCCGTGACGCGCTGGCCCCATGTATTCCCCACGATCTGATCCTCGTGGCTGTTGTTATAGTCGGCAACTTTGTCGTCCCAGGGATGGACCATCTCATCGGTAATCTCCGGCGTCTCAAACATGCGTTTCACAAAGTGCCACCTGTCTTCATAAGCGTCATACCGCCACAGCTCCGCCCATGGCCACACGCCCACGTACAGGTCCCCGCCGTAGATGCACGTCGTCTGCGCCTCCCGCGCCCGGTCCGACACGCCCGGCATCACCGGAGGCGCGCCCTCCAGGTGGCGGAGTGTTTTGCCGTCATATTCGAACAGATTCCCCGTCGGATATTGACCGATCAGCATCCTGTCGTACCAGTTGAGCATCGAATAAAGCTGAAAACTGACCCCTGTCTTCGACGGGCGCACCACCCGCCACTGCGAGCCGTCGAACGCATACACGCCGCCCACATTGGACGAATCCAGGATCTGGTCGCCCACTTGGCCGATGGCGAACGGCGTCTCCCCGGGGTATTTCACATCCAGGGTAACGGCTCTGCTCAGATCCACAGAACCGCTTCCAGGCACCCAGGGAACGGCATAAAGCCGGCTATAAGCCGGATCGCTCTCCTGGTTGTCGTGGAAAAAGACCAGGTGGCCCAGCGCGTAGTAGAAGTGGTGATAGCGGCCGGCCTCCGGCCTGGTGACGATCTGAGTACCGTCGAACCAGGCTTCACCCCCTTTGAACTGCAGCACCCTGCCGGCAACGCGCATCTTGCCCTCGCCGGTGTTCGTGACACGATGGCCGAAGCTGTCGTCCACCTGCCAGGCGCCGGCCCCGTCGTCCCACCAGCGCACGATACGATCCCGGTAGTGGCTGAACTGATAAACCCGGCCGTCCAGGTCGAACAGGTAGGTCCCTCCGTCGTCCGACGGTGGAGGCAGCTTTTCAAACGTGGGGGTGGTGTCCTGGTCCCGCACGAAAAACTGAAGCGTGTACCGGTCCATGCGGAAATGGGTATTGTACAGGCCCGCAAATCCAGCGCCGAAAACCACGCGGCCTTCCGCGTCTTTCGCTTCAAACAGCGAACCGAAGTTCTGCCCGGTATCTTCGCCAAAATCGACGGTGGTTGTAATCTCCATAATCGGTTCCTCCTGAATCTGCGCCCCGGTACACGCGGACAGCAGCAGCAAAGCAGTACGTATGATGGGGGTCATGGTCCACCAACACCTATCGGTTAACGGCCCCTGGCGTGCAGGCAAGACTGCTGATCAGGGTATCCAGGTGCATCACAAACTCAAGCGTCAGCTCGATCCGGGACCCCAGCGTCCGGTACCCCTCCCAGCGCCAGCATCCCTCCGGCCTTTGTGTCTCGATATACCACTCGCCCATCCGACAGGACCAGGTACCGCCGGGCGCTCGGCGGGCTTACAGATCCTTTATCATCCACACCAGGTCGGAGACCCCGCCCGGAGCGAGATCCGAACGTATCCAATCCGGAAACCGCCCCATTTCCCGGTAGCCCATGCTGGTATAAAGGTGGTAACCGCGGCTGTTGGCGCTCCAGACCGTCAGGTCAATACGCCTTTTCCCGAGCCGCCGCGCCTCCTCCTCTAAAGCGACCATCAGCCGGCGGCCCAGGCCCCTGTCACGAAACCGCTTGAGAATCAGCAGCCCCAGCGTGATGGAACCGTCGCCGCCGGAGGCGGTCAGCGTCCCCTCCCCTACGATGCGGCCGTGCGTTTCCACAACCAGCAGCACGCCCACGCCGCAGGCCATGTCCGTAAGGTACTTGCCCAGCAGTTCTCCTGCGACCCGGGTGTCGGCGTTCCGGGGGCTCGCCATCACCCGCTCCTGATACAACTCACGGTGCATTGCACCGTAGGACTTCAGATCCCGCCACCGCGCCGTACGCATCACAAAATTCCTGCCGCCGGCGCTCCATTCCTGGATAAAACGCCCCTGGTCCGTACCCACTGGCAGCCTCCTCAATCCACGGTTTGACGCTCCGGAGGTGACGGCTTTCTACGGGCCGCAGCACGACGAGCCTGCCGGGCCGGTGGCAGGGTGGGTCGGTTTCCGTGGGTGTTGAAGGTCACTTGAGAAAGTACTATGATTTCGGAAAAGTTCAAGATATTTTATTCAGATTAAAATACCGACACAATCCGGTCCCATATGGAGGAAGCTACCCATGCGGATGATCTCTGACAGTGTGATTGTAAACGATGCACGGCCCTTCGGCGAAAAAGAGACCGAACAGATTGTCGAACAGTTTCATCGGGATGGGTACTATTTTCTGGAAAATGTCCTCACCCCGGAGGAAGTGGAGGCGCTCAGGGACGGCATGGAGCGGAAGTACCAGGACCCCCGCATGCACGAAGACGAGGCGGGCGATCACATCCGAGGCGTCAGCATGATGCGGATGTATGAATACGACCGCAACTTCCGAGACCTGATCGTCCGCGAACCCCTTGTCAGCCTGGCCGAGACCATCCTGGGCGAGGACTGTCACATGATGTCCCAGAACGCCCTGCGCTACGACCCCGGCGAGGGCGGGGGGTGGCACGTAGACGACCGACTCCATTTCCCGCTGTCGGATGACCTGTCCCGGCACGACCCCAGGATGCGGCTGCCCTGCTTTGTGCTCAACGCACTCATCCCCCTGAGTAAAGCGGACTCGATTGACTACGGCGTCACACAGGTGGTGCCGGGCAGCCACTATTCCGGCCGGCAGCCCAACAGCAAGGAAAATCCCTCTTTTGAAGGCCGGGGGCCGGTCTCGCTGTTTGCCGAACCGGGAGACCTCTACATGTTTCACAACCAGGTCTGGCACCGGGGCTCCCCCAACAACTCCGACCAGGTACGTTACGTCGGCTCGGTCGTCTACAGCCAGCGCATCATCGCCCAGCGGCTCTACCCCTTCATTGATTACCGGATGCCGGACCACGTATGGGAGGATGCAAGCCCGCGTCTGCGACGGCTGCTGGGCAGACACAAGAAGGGGGCGTATGGATAAACTTCAGAAAAATTTGGCTTTGTGGGAAGTCCTGCACCTCATGCTCCGGTTACACAGCGTCCAGGGAATTTCGCATGTCCCAGCGTCTCGTCTACTTCAACGGCAAGTTCATCCCCGAATGCGAAGCCCGCATCTCCATCTTCGATTGCGCCCTGATGTACGGCGACATGGTCTTTGAAATGACCCGTTCCTTCAACCAGAAACCCTACCGTCTGCGCGAACACCTGGAGCGGCTCTACGCCTCGATGGATTACGCAAAAATCGACTGCGGCCTCACCATCGACGACATGGAAGCCGCCACCTGTGAAACGGTCGAGCGCAACCTCCCTGCCCTGGACGGGCTGGACTTCCAGATCATGCACGACGTCACCCGCGGCGGCCTGGCCCTCTACGACGCCATCATCAGGGAAGGCACGGACCCCATCGTCACCATCAACCTCTTCCCCCTCGTCCGCCACATTGGCAACGCGGCCGCACGCTACGAAACCGGGTCCCACTTTGTCATCACCCCGCAGCAGTCCGTTCCTGCTCGCTACATCGACCCCAAGGCCAAAAATCGCAGCCGCATCTATTACAAGATTGCCGAACTCCAGGCCGCCCAGATGGAAAAAGGCGCCATGGCCCTGCTCACCGACGAACGCGGGTTCCTCACCGAAGGCACCGGCAACAACGTCTTCATCGTCCAGAACGGCGAAATCCTCACCCCCAAACCGCACGACATCCTCCGGGGCGTCTCCCGCCACGCCTGCATGGACCTGGCCACCCGCCTGGGCATCCCCGTCTACGAGACCGATCTTTCACCTTATGACATGCGCGCGGCCAATGAAGCCTGGTGGACCAGCACCACCATCTGCATGATCCCCATCACCCGCTTCGATTTCCAGCCCGTAGGCAGCGGCACCCCCGGTCCCGTGTACCAGAAACTGCTTGCCGCCTGGTCCGAAGACGTGGGCGTGGACATCGCCGGACAGGCCCGCGAATACGCCGAAATCGCCAAAATCTGGAAACCTTAGGCCCTCATCCCCTGACCCTTTCCCGCACCTGGAAGACATCCCATGACCTTTGAAGACCCAAAAAACGGCATCCTCATTGACAGCGACTTTCCCTGCAGCAGCGCAGGCCCGGTCCGTGTTCTGGATGCGGGTGTCTACGAAGTCGACTACCAGCGGGAGGAACTGCCGCAGTGGTTCCAGGCCGTCCTCGACGAGCTCTTTGAAGGGCGCGGGGTGCCCAAAGAGTACATGGCCCACGTCCGCGTCCGGAACACGGGCGATGCGCCCAGGCGCATCACCCTCCGGTTTCTGCTCAGCGACAGGGGCGCAAGCTACATGTACCCGCCCTGGTGGGTGCATCGGGACGGCGGCTGGTCCTGGATACCACCTGAAGACACCGCTTATGACGATGCGAACCTCACCAACGACACGACTGTGGACGTCAACTCCGGCGAATCGATCCGCATCGCCTCCGCGCCCTACGAGGCGCCGGATGTGGTCTGCGAAAAGGCGCGCCGGCTCGCTCAGCGGTCTCCCGTGTGGACCTACCGGGAGATCGGCCCCACCGCGCAGGGGCGTCCCATTCCCGTCCTGGAAACCGGGCCGCGCCCGCTCAAGGTGCTGGTTGAGGCCACCATGCAGTCCTGTGAGCCGGTCTCCTGGGGGATTATGCACGTTGCACACTGGCTCACAATCCCCACCATGCGCGCGCGTCGTCTTCTGGACCGGGTGCAATTCTGCCTTCTCCCCATAACCAACCCCGACGGCGTATTTCAGGGACACAGCGTGACCAACGCGGCAGGTGAGGTGCCTAAATTCGGAATCAACGACCTGGTTGAGGGCAACCGCCCGGCCCCGCGTGAGACCGAAGCGGTCTGGAACTACCTGCTCGAACTCAGACCCGACGCAGAGATCGAGGTGCACGCCCATTTCACGCGGGAAGGATTTACGCGCAGCATCGGCATGCAGGACAGGCGCTCGATGCCCGAGGCATTGCGGGCAAAAGCTGCAGTTATCGAGGATGCGCTCTTCGCAAACTTCCACGCCGATCCCCTGGACAATCGAAAGGTCCTGATCGATCCCAGAAAGCCCGAACACAACGTCTATGGCGACCGCCACGTCAGCGAGAAAGCCGGGGTCATCCGGACCTTTCTGCAGGCCGTCCCGGACAGTCTCGAGTCCCACGCCGCGGACGTACGGGAGGCCGTCGAAACAGTATCCGAAGCCTTGATCCAGTGGACGTCAGATAGGAAGCAGGAAGACGCTTAACCCTGTCTTTTCGCCGCGTCCTCTGCACCTTTGCGGTGAAAAATCTGAGGACTTTTTCTCCGGTACTGCCTGGCCGCAGCGCCCGGTTCGAACGACGCAGGGTGAAAGTTTCCGATGTCGGCGTCCCACCGCACCTGGCTCATCGGCATAACGCCGCCGTCCTCGAACTGAACCACCGGCTGTCCGTCCGGCGATGCTGTTTCCGAAACCACCGCGCGGGCCCTGGAAAGCCAGTCCAGGAGGTGCTCCGCGTGGGGTGGCGGGGGCAGCCAGGCCTGGTACTGCTTTCGCAGCGTCTCGATCAAGCACCCTTCACCCTCTTCCTCAACCAACCACGGCCGGTTGCCCTTGATCTGCATAAACGCATTGTGGAGCCTCAGCGCCTGGTCCTTGTACTGGCGCAGCGTGCGCTCCTGTTTGCTCGCAACCGACCGGATGGATTCGGCAGCCCTGTCGACCTCCTCGGCCCGGGCCTCCTCAAAAGCCTGCGGTGATTGGATACGCTGCCGGATGGCGCGCTCGGCCTCTTCGGCCTTCTCCCTGCCGACCTCTTCAATCGTCTCCATTGAGGCAAGGATCTCGCGCACCCGCTCACGTAAGCTCCTGTACTCCTCCAACCTTTGATGCATGCGTCCGACCATATACACCGCGTCGTCCACCAGCCCGGCAAGTGTTCCATCCGGATCGGATGCGACCTGGTCGTACTCCTCGTACAGGCGCTTCTTCAGTTCGTCCGTAGTCCCACATACATCGCTGAACAACGTCTGTCGAAATGCCATCCTCAGTTCCTTTCGCCTATATTTTCTTTGATTTCTATGCTGCTTTAAAGGTATCATAATCATCCCGGGCACCGTTGTGCCAGTACTTTCTGACCAGGCCGGTGACGGGACGGTCCGCTTGCGGACGAATCAAATCGACAGGGAGGACAAACGATGAAAATAAACCGGGACCAATTCCTCAAAGACGGATATCTTGTCCTGCGCAGCGTCGTCCCACCCGATGCGCTGCATACGCTGCGCGCCGAATACGAAATCCTGGTCGAACGCCAGAAAGCGGTCTGGGCGCGTGACCGCAGCCCGGACGATCCCAACGTGTGGGGAACTTCGCCCCAGCCGCGTCTGCACCTGAACCGGAGTCCCCTGGCCGATCTGATCGACGAGCAGACCGCCAATACCGTGGAAATCTGGCTGCACGAAAACATGCAGGGCGTCAGCAGCCAGCTCCTTGGCGTCCAGGACGCAGCGGTCACAGAGATGATGCTGATGTGCAATCCCGTGCGCGACCACGGTCCGGCCGCCTGGCACCGCGACCTCCACCCCATCGACACCGCTCCTCTCCAGGGCTACATCGAAGACATCATCGAGGCCGGACCCCGATACGTGCAGTGGAATCTCTCGCTGTACGATGACGACGTGCTGCAGGTCATCCCCGGCAGCCACCTTCGCCTCAACACCTCTGAAGAGAACGAACAGCTGCTCACCGATCCGCGGGCCCCGCTACCCGGCAGCGTCCAGACACACCTGAAGGCCGGCGACGGCGTCGTCTACATCCTGCCCATCCTCCACTGGGGTAGCAATTACAGCACGAAGATGCGACGCACCGTTCATGGCGGTTTTTCAACCTTTACCCAGTACAATAACCTGAACTATACAACCCACCTGTCTGCCCGCGTCCGGTCCGTATTTGAACGCTGGACACAGCGCAGTGCGCAGAAACAAAACATCACCGAGTCCGTGCTCAGGGCCGCAATTGAAAAAGACGCCGCCGCCTACTGCGCCGGCCTGGAAAAGCTCCATCCGGAAAGGGGGGATAAAGGGGGGATACTCTCAACCGTATTCCTCTGCAAAGCGGCCTGTGCCATCGCCCTCAAACATCACCCCGACCTCGAAGGGGTGCCCGATGACCTCCGCAGGCGGGTGGCAAGCCCGCACCCGATCACCCTCAACTGGGGCCCGGCGTTTGCCGATCGCTTCTCAATGGAAGAGGCAGACCTTCTGTGGCAGCGGTTCAAGCCCCTCGATGCCCTCCTTCAGACGGACAGCGAGCACTTTGTCCCCGGCTTCCAGTCCGGTCCCATGCGGTATTTCTTCAACGAAATGCCGGCCAATTTCGGCCTCCAGGACTTCATCAACGGCTGGGACGGGCGATTCGCCGGGGAATGATCCATCGCAGGGGCGAGGCGTGCCTCGCCCGATCTCACCCGAAAGACCGTCAGATCCGTAACGAGGTTATCCTCCCGGGTTCTGTCCAACCTTTCGCTCCGGACCCGGTCGAAAATCGGGCACCGTCTTGACCATCCCCCCATCTTCTGCCGACGCGGCGGCCACAATCACCGGTGCGGCGGTCTCCACTGCACTGTACACGTCGATATCCGGCTCTGTGCCGTTCAGAATACACTGCACAAAGTCTGAAAGCGGAAAATAATCCATTCCGCCGTGGCCGGTTGCGGACGCACGATCCGGAACACGGTCACGCTCGAATTCCCACGTCGCATCCATCCGCTCAACCGAAAATTCATTCCCCCGGATAACCGGCGCTTCGCAGAAATACGTTTTTCCGGACTCATTCTTCCCTCTGCCGGTCTCAACATCCCCTTTGGTGCCCATAAGGTGGTACCAGTGCGCCCCGCTGCTTGGCGCGTTGAACCCGGCTGCGAAACGCATAATCGTGTCTTTTTCCGTATGCATCATCGCCACTTCCAGATCGGGCGACGTAAACGGCTCCGTCATGCCAGGGAAAGGAACCTCCTCAAAACGGTAACTCTCCGTCCGGGTCGAAAAACAGGCAACTTTGACAACCCGGTCGTCCAGGATCTTGAGCAAAGGACTCAGTTCATGCGGTCCGTAAAGAATGGGATGCTGCATGCGCCACAGGCGGGACTTAACCACGTTGGCGTTGCCGGCTTTCTCTGCCCAGGCGATCTGCTTGCCCGTTTGCGTATCCACCCAGAACCGGTCTTCCCCCATCGCATGTAAATAATGACCCTCTACAAACAGTATCTTTCCCAATTTTCCTTCCCTGACCATCTTCTGCCAGGAAAGCGTCATCGGACTGTGCCGCTGTTGTTCGGCCAGATAGTACACCCTTCCCGTGCGCTCAACCGTCAAAACCAGATCCCAGCAATCTGTCATACTGTAGCCTGCCGGCACTTCACTGATCACATCCTTCTCCGCCTCCATCGCCTCCACCGAAAGGGAGGCCTGGTACTCCGGCTCGGTCACCACGGCCACAGCCTCACAGTCCACCTCCTCCAGCATCTTCCGGTGATCACTGTACAGCGCGACCCGCTTCTCTCCGAGCAGCCTTGCCCGGTCTTCTACCCGTGCTGGCATCTTATCGCACAAAGCCACGATCTCCAGCTCCGGTACGGCGCTTATGGTCCTGAACCAGGAAGGCGCACGCCTCCCGCACCCGATCATCGCCATCCGAATTTTACCCATCCTCACCGCTTCTTTTCCTCCTTCGTGGTTTTTCCCGATCCTCCACCTTCCTCAAGAAACGTCCGGGATTGCCCACCCAGACCTCATTTGGAGGCACATCGTGCCGGATCAGTGCCCCCGCTCCCACCATACTCCCCTCCCCAATCGCAGCCCCGATAATCGTGGAATTGGTCCCCAGAAAGCAGTTCCGCCCCACCCGCACGTTCCCTGAGAAACTCACTCCCACCGCAAGACACGAGTAATCGCCAATTACATCATGGTGGGAAAGCCCCACATTTTGCAGGACAATCACGTGGTCTCCAATGGTCACAAACGCCCCCACCGTCGTACCCGCCAGAACAACTGACCCCCGGCCCACCGTACTCTGGCCGGAAACATACGCCCGGGGGTGGACAACCGTGGCAAACCGTTCCGGCGGCAGGCTCAGCCCCGCCACCGTATCGGGCCAGGTGCGATAGCTCCCCGGACCGAAGGCAAAACCGGTAACCTGCACGTCCTCCGGCAGCGAGCGCACCGCCTCAAAATCGCCCAGACACGACACCCCTCTCTCTGCGCTTGCGGGATTGCCGTCGGGCGTTACGTACCCAAGCACTTCATAAGTCGGTTTTAGCGCGTTGATTTCCAGCACGGCATCGAAAATATCCGAGTTGTTGCTCCCAATGCCCAGGAAAACCAGCCTCTGCATGGGAGACCTCCTTTAGAAGCTGCTTGGAAGCTGTCTTAAAATCCCCAGCGGTNNTCTTCGCGCGGCTGCAAAAGCGCCGCTCAGACGCCGCGGGGGCGTGTACGGGCCCGGGGGAAGTTACCACACAAGTTTGCGCTATGTCTTATCTCAGGATTTTTCGGATGTTGTATTTTTCATTGGGCCGAGCGCTCCGTGCGATCATGTCGGCCAGGAGACCGGTGCAGACGATCTGTACGCCAAGCACGGTGAAGAGAACACCGAGAAAGAGGAGCGGGTAGCGGTGCTGGATCGTTTTGGTTTGGAGCCAGAGAGAGGCGATGTAGGCGTTGATGCCCATCCCCAGGATGCCCAGCATGACGCCCAGGGTGCCGAAGAGGTGGAGGGGGCGTGCCATATATTTCCCCAGGAACATCACGGTCAGCAGGTCGAGAAAGCCTTTTAGCAGCCGTCCTGAGCCGTATTTGGTGGTGCCAAACTGGCGGGCGTGGTGTTGTACGGAGATTTCACCGATCCGGTAGCCTTCCAGGTGGGCCAGGACGGGAATATAGCGGTGGAGTTCGCCGTAGATCTTGACATCGTCCACCACTTGCCGCCGATAGGCCTTCAGGCCGCAGTTGAAGTCGTGGATGGAGATGCCCGAGACGCGTCCGGTCACCCAGTTAAAGAATTTGGAGGGAATGGTCTTCCTGAAGGGATCCAGGCGCACTTTCTTCCAGCCGGAGACGAGGTCATAGCCTTCATTGAGCTTTGCGATGAGGTTGGGGATCTCGGCCGGGTCGTCCTGGAGGTCGGCATCCATGGTGATGATGGTTTGACCGGCCGCCTGCGGAAAGCCAGCGGAGTAGGCGGCGGCCTTGCCGAAGTTGCGGCGGAACTGGATGACCACCACCCCGGGATGCGTTGCGTGGAGTTCTTCCAGCACACGCATCGAGCCGTCCGTGCTGCCGTCATCGATGAAGATCACTTCATAGGAGCGACCGTAGGCGGCCATGGTCTCCCGGACCTTGTCCATCAAGGGGCGAAGGCTCTCTTCTTCATTTAAGAGGGGAATCACGATCGAAATTTCGACCGGATCGACCGCGTCGGGTGTGGCGTGCGTCGCAGGTGTTGAGTGTACGTTCATAGCGTTCTCCGCAGGTGCGAGGAGGGGCCGTAGCGTTCATCTTCTAATCCAGAGAAGCGATGAAGTTTTTCATCCGGGGCCAAACAGAATCCGTTTCCATCCGGGTGAGGCAGCGTATGTCCCCGAACGGACAGGGCGGGTTGTTTCCGACGGTTTTGATTGTCCAGCAGGGGGTGCAGGGCAGGTCCTGTCGGCGCAGGATGAGGTGGAGGGGCTGGCCGTTGACCGATTCCCAGTAGCGGTAGGGGCCGCTGCGTTTTTCGTCGGTGGGGCCCCAGAAGGCGATGCACCGCACCTCCAGGGCTGCGGAAATATGCATAAGCCCCGAGTCGTTGCCCAAGAAAAAACGGGCATGGACCACCTGGCCCGCCAGCTCCGAAAGGCTGCGGGAGGGGGTGTTCAAGAGGATTTCGGCGGGCACCCGGGTTCGGATTTGGTCCCACAGGGTTTTTTCCTCGGGGCCGCCGATGAGCAGGCACTTGAGGCCGAATTCTCTGTGAATCTTCCTGATGAAGGCGGCAAAGGACGCCGGGGGGAGGCGTTTGTATATCATCTCCCGTTCTGCGCTGGAGCCGGGGTGGCATACGTAGTACCCCTCCCTCTGCAGCATGTCTTCCTGGGGATGGATGGGTCGAAGGGGAAAATTCGGACGGATGGAGGAGGGAGGGGGCTTGCCTGTGATTTTTGTGGCGAGTCTGAGGTTCTGGTCGGTGTCGTGGGCATCCGGGTCGAGGGGGAGCGATTCCTGCTGGATCAGGGAGGGGAGCCTGCTGTGGGGATAGACAAAGCCTGTTCGCTGTTTCGCTCCCAAAAGCAGAGAAAACAGGCTGCCCTTCCAGTTGGGTGAGGGAAAAAGGGAGACCAGATTCCGGTACTGCTCCTGTCGAAACTGGCGCAATACTGCAAGCCCCCGGCTGAGGGATTCGTTGTCGGGGTCCCAGTGGAATACCTTGTTGAAATATCCGGTGGCTTCAGCCATCTGCCGGATGCCCGGTTTTAAGGCGAGCATATGCAGGTGTGCTTTCCCCAGGTGTTGAGACAGGTGTTGCAGGGCCGGGGTCGTCATTATAAAATTGCCCAGCCCGATGGGGCAGATGGCGAGCGTTTTTGCATTTTGACTGGACATATGCCGGATACCGCCTCAATCCAAAGGGGGAAGGATCGACTTGCAGGATGCCTTTCTCGGATATCAGGCATTCATCGGAATTTGCTGAGGGGGTTCTCACCCCACGGTGAAGGCAGACCAGAGCCTTTGCAGTTCATCGGACAGCTCACGTCCTTCAAGGATCAGGAGAACGATGCCGTAGGTTAAGCAGAGAAGGGCCGATCCGACAATCAGGGACGCGAGTGTAGAAAGGTCTCCGATGGGATCGGCAAACGCCAGGCGTACCGCAAGCGCCGCTCCTCCGGCGAGCAGGGGAGGCGCGATGGCGCGTCCCCAGGGGATATCAACATGTCTGGTCGCAGCCCGGAGGGCCAGTACGATACCGACAAGGGCCATGAGGTCTATGCTCAGGGCCGTGCCCCTGGGGCCGAAATACCCGGTGAGGATGGGTGCAAGCACCAGGATGAGCCCTGCCTGGATAGCGGTGAGGCGGGCGAATGTGCGGGGTTTTCCCACCCCGAAGAAGAGGTTGTACACGTCGTCCAGGATCGGTCGGCACAGGGAATATACGACAAGCCATCGAAGCATGGGGACCAGGGGTAGCCACCGCTCTTTTGCCAGGAGTGTTATCAGAGCCGGGGCTTCGACAGCAAGCACAAGGGTGATCAGGACCGTGGCCCGAAAGATGAGCCGCAGGGTGCGGCGGAAGGCTGCCGAAAGTCGTATTCGGTCGTTCTGGTATCGTGCATAAACCGCGCCTGTGATATTGAGGAGCGCGTGTGTGAACGCCCCGGTCGGTATCTGGGCAAACATATGGGCTTGCGCGTAGAATCCGAGAACGCCTGCGCCCAACAGGGTTCCAACGATAAACCTGTCATACTGAAGGGTCAGGGTCTGCATCGCGCCGCCAATCCAGTACCAGAATCCGTAACGGAAAAAGTTCCGCGCACCTGCGAAGTCGAAATCGCGCAGCCGGGTTATTGAGGGCGGCTGGTGGGTCCAGATCAGCGTACAGTAGACAACCACATAGCTCACGCTATTGACAAAGAAACCCAGGGTCAGGGCCCAGACACCCCCACCGGCATAGGCTATTGCGATTGCGACAAAAGAGGCCGCGATGGATGCCGTTGCCTGGGATACGGCCAGGTGGCCGAACCGGAGGCGATGTCTGAGCCGGGTTTCGGAAGTGAGCGTGGCATTCCGTAGCAGATCCAAAACGGCAAAGATGATCAGGACGGTGGCCACGATTTCACCGTACTGTTGGCCAACAAAGAGAAATGCCAGGCCAACGGCTACGGAGGTGCTCAGGACTCCCAGGCCGGTATTCAGGAGAAAGTGGGTGGGAAGGAGCTGGTCCACACGGTCGTGTTGATGGAGCAGAGCGATATGAAGGCCGAATCTCCGCAGTGCGACGACGATGGTCAGGAGTGAGATGGCGAGCGTCACATAACCGAAGTCCTCCTCAACGAGCTTCCGCATGAGGAGGATGTTCACGGTCCAGTTGACCAGGCGGGCGAAGTAGGTACTGCTCAACGTCTGAACAGCACCGCGCACAATCCGCTGGACGGGCGAGCGATCTTCGGGCAACGGACCTCTCCTCGCTACGGGTACGGTCCCACGGAGGTATGTAAAAACCGGAGATAATATATGGGTTTTGTGTACAAAGGTCAAACTGAGCTTCAGGGTGGAGAATGGATAACCCATGCAGCAAACGATGCGTTGTCCTCTTGCACATCACCAGGCCCGTTTTCCGATCCTGCTGCCTGTTTTCACGTGGACCTCTAAAACCTCTGCAGAGTCCCTGACCAAATCCTCGTCAAACACAATCGCTCCCGGCTCGAACAGCAGCACAAGCGTGGACCCTCCATACTGGAAGTAGCCCTTTTCCCGGCCCCTGTCCACCTGGCCGGGCGTGTGGGTCTGGACGATACTTCCAACTGCAAATCCGCCGATTTCCACGTAAGCAATCCGGCCGAAATGGGCGGAATCAAACGCCGTCACCGCCCGTTTGTTTCTGCAGAACGCGTCCGGCACCCCGGCCAGTCCCACCGGATTTACCACGTAATACTTCCCCGGCATGGTTCTGGCGGGCCCGGCCTCTCCCGCATCCGGAAAGTGGAACCGGTGATAGTCGCAGGGCGCCAGACGGATGACCAGCGCCGACCCCCCGTGATAGGGCCGGGCGGTGGACTCGGAATCCAGCAGCGACGCCAGCGCAACGGACGCCCCCTTCACCGGAATCCGGGTGCCTTCTTTCAAATGGGAATAAACCAGGACCTTACCGTCAGCAGGGGCGCAGAAAACTTCCGGCTCCGGAACAAAAGGCCGGGCCCCGGGCTTGAGCCGGCGTGTGAAAAACGCGTTGAAACTCCGATAATGGTCCGGCGGAAGTTCAACCTCTTCGATATCAATCCCATATCGATCCACAAATTCGGGAATCTTCCTGCGGCTCCAGGACAAATCCTGCCACCTGCCGTACAGCCGGCAGAACGTCCGGTTATTCAGCACACCGTCAAAAACCCTGAGACCGGCCGAACGTCCATAAATCCAGCGCTGTGCAGCTTCGTAAAGCAGGGGTTCGGTAACAATCTCATCGGTCTCACGATTCCGATAACTTACCACGATTTCGCAGGACATGGCGCTGTATACAGGTTCTGTAAAATGGGAAAAAAACGACCGGACAGCGACATCGAACAATCGTCACTCAGGCCGGCGGTTGGCTACGGACTTATGTTTCGCTCACAATCTATTTGTTTTGTTGATCACCAGCTTCTTACCCATTCTCTCACACCGGAATAACCGGCAGCACAATATGCGACGGCCGGTCCGGATCGTGGTAGACCGCCTGTTCTGCCAGCGCAAACCGGCGGTCCCGTCCAAGCGGGCCTCCCGTGTTGGGATTGATGTCGAACCGGGGAAAGTTGCTGCTGGACACATCCAGGCGGATGCGATGTCCTTTTGCAAACACATTCGACGTTGGGTACATCACGATCTCAAACGCGGACACCTCCTCCGGCACCATCAGCTCCGTCCTCTCCCGCGAGTTCCTGTACCGTCCCCGAATGATACTATCCGAAATATTCTGCACAAACCCGTCCGGGTAGTCCACATTGTGCGGGTGAACATCGCTCAGCTTCACCGTGAAATCCGTATCCACGGCCGACGACGATGCCCACAGCTTCACCGTCAGCGGCCCCGTCACCTCGACATCCGCTTCCAGTTCCCCGGTCTGAAACACCAGTACATCGCTCCGCGCAGACAGGGGCAGCGTATCCTTACACCCGTAAAACCGCCGGTTTCCCCGCTGGTCGAAAGCCCCTGCACCCATCACCTCGTTCGCTGCCGAAATCCCACCTCCGATCGTGGGCACCGGATCCCTTGGATCGAACGTAAACCGGCTCGGTTCCGAAGCCTCCGGCACCTCCAGGCTCAGCGTGCCGTCCGCGTGGAGGTAATAAGGCGTATACGTCGTATCGGGCAGCGGCCAGTCCACCACATCCCGCCATGTCCCCAGGTGAGAGAGCCGGCCGCTTCGGTCCTTCTCGCTGCTCCCGCCTCCCATCACAAAAATCCGCACCGGTTTCTCCCGGTCCACCCCGTTGTCGATTCCCTTCAACCACCGATCAAACCACCGCAACCGGTACCCGTTGTAATCGTCCAGCACCGCATCCGGCCCGAAATCCACGTCCCCGGCAAACGAATTCCCCCATCCCCCGTGGGTCCACGGCCCCATCAGCAGGTGCTGGGGGGTCTTCTTCATCTTTGACAGCGCCACGTAGTTATCCGTCGTCCCCCGGGCATACGAATCGTACCATCCCCCCAGGTAAACCGTGGGCACGTCTGCGTGCTCCTCGTAATACTGCTCGATCGCGTAGCCCCGCTGCTTCCAGTAGTCGTTGTAGTCCCCTTCGCCGAGAATATCCAGCAGCCACTGCTCGTAAGACGGCAAGAACCGCAGCGCCGACGATCCTCGCCTGTACGGCGTCCGGGTCAGCCACTCGCCCACCCGTTCATAATCCTCCACAAGTGCCGCTTTGAGCGCCGGATCCGCCAGCGCCTCGCGGCTTGTTGTGGCCATGCGAAACGCGTACACCATAAATCGCAGTTCCAGCGCCCCGTTCTGCCGCAGCGAACTCTTGTGGTAATTCGACGTTCCCACCGCCACCACCATCGCTTTCAGGTGGGGCGGGTTCAATGTTGCCAGTGCGCTCTGATCGCTCCCGCAGTAGGATCCCCCCATCGTGCCCACGTTCCCATCGCACCAGGGCTGCGTTCCCGCCCACTCCACGCTGTCATACCCGTCCGGCCCCTCCTTCGCAAAGGGGTACCACTCCCCGCCCGACTGGAACCGCCCCCGCACATCCTGCATCACCGCCACATACCCTCGCCGCGCGAAATACCGCCCCTCGTTCACCCGCCCCTCCTTATCGTACGGCGTCCGCTCCATCACCGCCGGAAACCGCCCCTCCACCACCTTTCCGTTCCGGGCGGGCAGGTACAGGTCCGCGGCCAGCACCACCCCATCCCGCATCGGCACCGGCACATTCTTCTGCACAACCACATCGTACTCCATCCAGGACCCCTGCATCTTGCCCCCTTTTTTTGCATTAGAAGCTGTCTTAAAACCCCCAGCGGTCTTCGCGCGGCTGCAAAAGCGCCTGTCGGCGTTGGTCGAATCCACCCGTATCTCCAGGATACGGGCGGGTTCGCCCGCCTTGACCGCCACTTTTTCGCTCGCGCTCGGGAACTCACCGGGAATTTTAAAACAACTTCTAAGAAGACGGTTGGGCTCCATTTTTGTTTTTCTTTTTCCGGTTTTATGGTTATTTTCCTATGGGCAGACCATCTT
>JAAXHW010000318.1 GCA_012270675.1 Candidatus Latescibacterota bacterium
GCTTTACGGCGTTCCGTTCCTGGAGATCCGCGGCATCAGCAATCTGGTGGAAGATCGCCGGACCGAAAAGTGGGACCTGTCCCTGGCTTGCCAGCGGGCCCAGCAGGCGGGACTGCACGTGTTGAACCGGCCCGAAGAGGTACTGGGAAAAGACGGATGACAAGCCGCGTTTCTCTGGGGTATTCCCCCTGTCCAAACGACACCTTTATTTTTTACGCCCTGGTGCACGGCAAGATCCCCGAGGCTCCCGTCTTTGAGGAGATGCTGGAGGATATTGCCACCCTCAACGCCCTGGCCCTCAAAGGCAAACTGGCCATTGCCAAGATTTCCTTTTACGCCCTGGCCCATTTGCGCCAGCGCTATTGTCTGCTGCACGCCGGAGGCGCCCTGGGGCGTGGGTGCGGCCCCCTGGTGGTGGCGCGCGCGCGACTGGCGCCCGGTGAGTTGAGCGGGAAAAAAATCGCTATCCCGGGCAAGCTGACCACCGCGGCCCTGCTGCTGCGTTTGTTCGATCCGGGTCTCGATGATCTGGTGATTTTGCCCTTTGATCGCATCATGGCCGCGGTGCAGCAGGGCCAGGTGGACGCCGGCGTCATCATCCACGAAAGCCGTTTTACCTACCCGCATTACGGTCTGCACGAGGTGATGGATCTGGGGGTGTGGTGGGAAGAGGCTACGGGGCATCCTATCCCCCTGGGCGGAATTCTGGCCCGGCGCGATCTGGGGCGCGAACTGATCGGGCGGATCGACCAGGTTTTGAGGGCGAGCGTGGAATACGCCCATGCCCACCCGAACGAGGTGCGCGATTACGTGCGGGCGCACGCACAGGAGATGGACGAACAGGTGATGCAGGCGCACATCGACCTGTACGTGAATCGCCATACCCTGGACTACGGAGAGGATGGTGAGGCGGCGATTGCGGATTTGCTGCAGCGCGCCGAAAGAGCGGGAATTGCGCCGATTTCAGAGCTGCCGTTGTTTGCCGGCTAACGCGGAGTCCAGGCATGAAACTACTGCAATTTATCGACCCCGAGGACAAAGGACAGGTGCACGTGGGGCTGGTCGAGGGGGATGAGGTCATCGATCTGACCCAGACCTTTGCGGCCCCGCATTCGGTGTGCGATATCT
>JAAXHW010000003.1:0-12115 GCA_012270675.1 Candidatus Latescibacterota bacterium
CCAAAACTAGCACCAAAGGTTAGTAGGTACTACCATCCTGTTTACGAATTTGGGCTTCAATTTTCTGCGCTGACATCACAAAACCGTTCTTTCTTTCGTCTTTGACAGTCTGAACCTCAACAATGGCAGCAATCGAAAAAAGCGATAGCTTGCCGATGCCCTTGCGGCCCATGACAGGCCGCTTGTACCTGTGCGTTTGCTTGGGTTCTCTTTTTCTTCTCTCATAACCGACCATGAGATACTTTTTATTTATATCTGCCTCGGTCATGCCGTGCCCATTGTCGGTGATTGTGATTTGGTCAGATTTAATTTCGATGTCCACGTTTTCAGCGTCGGCATCCCAAGAGTTGGCGACCACTTCCGACAGAACGGCAGGGACATTACTGTAGAGCTTAAGACCGAGATGGTTGAGGACATTGAGGTTGATGCTCATTTCGTACTTGGCTTCACTCATGATTGATATTCTCCAAATGCTTTCGGATGCTTTGACCGATAACGGTTGCGAGTTGGACAGGTACGGCGTTTCCGATGTGGATACCTAAGCGCGTAAATGAGACAGGGTGTGTCGGATTGATAAAGTCGTAATCTTTGGGGAATGTCTGCAGAAGTGCGCCTTCTCGAAGTGAAAGGCCGCGGTCTTGTTCTGGGTGCCCAAATCGTCCGGTGCCGAAGTTATAAAACTGCGTCGTGACCGTCGGCGCAGGTTTATCCCACTCCATACGAGCATAGACGGACTTGTAGGTTTGACCCGATCCTTTTTTGTGGCATGGGGCGCGTAAGTCAGGGTCCCAATCTAACCATGTCCCACCTGGCCTTGACTGCTTGATTCTTTCTTGGTTTACTTTTTTCAGTTTACGTGCTCGATGCAATGGATCTTTTTTTGAAACCTGACCATGTGTAATTTTTTCAAGGTCTCCGATAGTTTCTCGGACAGTTTGGTATGTTGATAATCCTGTGAATCCTAATGTTTCATTTTGTAAATTCTGATGGGTTTTGGGAATAAGAAAGGCTTTCCCAAAGATGGAGGCAATAAGAACAAGGCGGCGGCGCGTTTGCGGAATGCCATAATCGGGACAGGATACTGAGTCGCAAAAGACATGATATTCGAGCGATTTTAGCTTCGCTACAAAATCGGTAAAAACCTTCTGTTTTCGGATGGACGGGACATTCTCAATGGCGACCATTTCAGGCTTAACATGCTCAATCAACTTCGTCATGTAAGCGAGTAACCCCCACTTCTCATCAGATATTCGACTTTTGTTTTTTCGCGTATGAGACGAAAACGGCTGGCACGGAGCGCACCCAACGAGCAATTTGATGTCGTTTTCTGGATATAGTGCAGCAAGACCGGTATTGGTAACGGAGCGGATATCTTCGCAGATAAACCGCGTCCGATTGTTTTTCTCGTAGGCGTATTTGCACGTTTTGTCGATGTCAATCCCCGCGTTCACTTTTATGTCGGCCTGCTGGAGACCGTGCGTCATGCCACCAATACCGCAAAACAGATCAACGGCAGATATTGACCTCTGGGCTGTTTCTTTTGATGATACGTTCATAGCGATCACCGTTTATAAATATCAAGCCAGTTAGGATCGGGCGTTTTGGACGCCTCTACTTTGAACGCTTCTAAAAGTTCACTCCATGAAGGCATGGTTGATCCGTTTACCTGATGCGAATTGTATTTGTCGTCAGGGGATGTTCCGGGCTGGGAGGCTGATATTGTACTGGTTTCTCCTCCTTCTGCGTCGGCAACTTATAAAGCTCGCTGACTTCCACGTATTGCTGATATTGCTTTTTGACCTCTTCCAATGTCTTCAGGTAGTCATCCAGGACGGCTTCTGTCTTAGTTTTTTCGCCCATGATATTTCCCTCCTGATTAGCTGAAAAATATATATAATTCGTTACAAATTGCAAGTTGTCCTTGCCCGCGGTCGATAGCCACCTGAATCACCTATACCGCCACCACAGTCTCCGTATCCCCAGCTGCAAGGGCGTTCATGTAGGCGAGGATGAGGTCGAGGGTGCGGTAGTGGCCGAAGGCGGCCTCGTCTTCGCGGCGGACAATCGGGAAGGTGCTCAGCACGTAGACCGCGTCGTCCCGGCTCAGGCCATAGAGGTGGAAGTAGAGCGCGTCGAGGCGGGCGCGCAGGTGGCGGCGTTCCTCTTCGTCCCAGATGAAGGGCGGGCCCTCATATCCGAGGTCGCGGGCGAAGGGGGCCATGTCGTGGGCGGTGTAGGTGAGGCGGAGCACATGGTCCCGGACGAGGTCGCGGGCGGTCGTCGTGCCGAATGAGCGGTCGTAGTCGGCGGATGCGATGACGGGGAGTTGCTCGACTGTGTACCAGGTGAGATGAGTGCCCTGAACCTTCTGACGAGCAATGTAATCAAAACCAAAACTGTTGAGATTGGCAAGAAGACAGGCTACGCTGCCAACATCGAAGCGGTCTTCGGATGGAAGAAGGACCGGCAATGTGTGTCCACATCCAACCTGGGGAACGGCGGCAGCAATCATGGTGCGGACATTGGTTGACGCCGTAATGTCTTTGAAGGCCAAGAGCCAGTGCACGCTCTGGAAGACATCACTCTCCTGCTGGCTAACCCAATAGCGAGGACGAGGTGAGAATGCAACGTCAAGGTATTCTTCGTCAAGGGTCCTGTCCGGTTGTCCCGGTCGAAACAAGTTGCCTTTCCGGTTGGTTATGCTCGCGGCGCGATGGTCGAATGCCTGCACCATTTTCCCTTCGTACAGCGGCAGATACAGCTCCTCGCCTCGTTTCCAGCGATTGCCCTCGACGGGGTAGAACCCTTTGGCATCCAATTGTGCCGCTGTACGGAATAGGTGGGAGTCGGACGTCATGTTGAAGAGCCCTTGCATGAACCGCACCGGCCAGGCGCGGCGCTCCTCACTCCCGGAGCGGTCTACCAGCACCGGATGCCGCTCGTAGATGCGGCGGGTGATGTCGGCGTCGCGGCGGCTGCGGAACACGGGCGCAGTGCCGGTGTTGGGGTTCACACGGGCGAAGTCCGTGGGTGCCAGCGGGAAACAGCGGTCCTCATTCTGGACCGTTTTTGTATCGTGCAGGAAGAAGGCACATTCGGTCTGATCGAACAGTCGCTCCTCTCCGCCGAATATGAGGGCGCAGAATTTGAACGAAGCGTGAACGTCCTTGAAGAAAATTTTCTTGTTCTCAAAATCGAACAGGCCGCCCACCTGTCCGCTGGTGGATACGGACTTGAAGAAGCGGGCTGCGGTCTTGTCGGCGTAAATGCCCGACGGCATCAACAGGCCGACGAAGCCATCCGGTTTGATCAGGTTCATGGCCCGCTCGACGAACAGCGAGTAAAGATTAATGCGGCCTCCGCTCAGAAGTGGATATTGGGTAGACGAACGTACGAACAGGCGCATCGCTGCGGCGCGGTGCCGCACTTTTTCGTACTTCAGGGCGAGTTTGTCGCCAGCCTGTTTTTTCTTCTTGATCAGTACCTTTCGTCTCGCTCCGGTCGTCGCGTGGGCTATCACATCGTCGCGGTTTGCGAACCATTCCACCTCCGGTTGCTCAATTTGGCCCCACGGTGGGTTGCCGATGACGGCGTCGAAGCCGCCTTGCGGGCGGCTGTTTTGCCAATAGCGCCACACCCCCGGAAAAGCCACCTCCCAGTGCAGGAAGCCCTCCTGGGCGGCGATTCTTCGGACTTTGTGCCAAAGCTCGCAGAACGCTGTCCAGTCGGAATCGGACAAACCGTCACCCGTGTGCTCCGGCCCCCGGGCCAGAAGCCTGTAGGCATTCGCTGGCTGCTGGAAGAGCGTCCTGACCAGCGGCTCCTCGAATGCAGCAAACGCTTTCTTCTTCATGCTCACCTTCAGCCAGCGCCGGCCGCAGAGGAAGTTGAGCAGACCGCGGAGGTTCGCGGTCGTCTCCTCCACCTCGTGGAATAACGCCGCTGACTCCCGCACTTCGGCCACGTCGGCGTCGGACATCTCTTCGATGCGCTGCATGCCTTGCGTAGCCGCCTCCGCACCCGCAATGGCGCTGCCGGTAGACAGCCTGCTCAACTGTTCCAGGTCCTCCACCGCCTCCGACACCCGCAGGCCGACCAGCGAGTCGCCGCAGCGCAGGTGGTGGTCAAGGAAGGAGAGCGGGGCGCCGACGGTGAAGCTGTGCAGCCACAGCGACACTTTGGCCAACTCGACGGTCAGGGGATTCTTGTCCACCCCGTAAATGCACCGCTTGAGTACCATGCGGCGGATGATGGCCTGGTCGGTAAGCTGGGCCTCGTCCAGCACCCAGTTCGATTCCCTGGCCCGTCGGATGATTTCGCTGCGAATCGTCTCCACGCGCCCCACCAGCGGCGACACGTAGCCGCTATCCAGCCACTCCGGCACCGCAGGGACGTATTCGATCAACTCGGCGATGTAGTCGGAGAGGTAGTCCACCGCGGTGACCAGGAAATGGCCGCTTCCCATCGCCGGGTCCAGGACCTTCAGGTCAAGCACCGCCTCGGCCGGGTCGCGCTGCTGAAGATCAGCCCGCCGTTTCGACTTTGGCCTGCGGTCGATTTTGAGCGCGGCGGCCCTGTCTTCGAAGGCTTTGAGACGCTCTTCGGCCAGCGGCTTCAGGGTGCGGTCGACGATCAGGTCCACCAGTTCCTGTGGGGTATAAAAACTGCCGCTGTCCTTGCGGGCGTAGGGATTGGGGCGGACGGCGATCTTGCCGTCTTCGTCCCGGACGGGTTCGCGCTCCAGCAGCCGCTCGTAGATCGAGCCGAGTTGCTGTACCGACATGTCGCGGTAATTGACAAAGCGGCGCTTTCCCTGAGGATCTTCGGCATGGCTCAGATCGTAGATCATAGGCGCGATTTGAGCGTCGGTCAGGCGGACCGATTCCAGCAATGGAGCGGCTTCAGACGCAAACAGCCCCCCGTTGTAGGGCGGGAGGCCAATGGACGGGTCGCCTTTGTCGATGATTTTGAAAAGATTGACAAGGCGGTCGTAGTAGTTGGTGGCAATGGCCGAGTAGGTGTCCCCGTCCGCCATCCTGCCCGCAATATCGTCCCGTACCCGCTTGCGCAGGCCGTAGTCGTCGTAACGCGAGTCGTTGACGGGCAGCAGGCCCCTGTCCTCGGCGTAGAGCACGAAGAGCAGGCGGTAGAGGAAGATCAGAGCGGCCTTGTGGACCTCCGGGAGGCGTGCCTCCGAGGCTTCCGCGAGAGACGCGACAAAATTCGGGAAAACACGCTCGAATACCACCTCCGAAAGGTCCTGCGCAACCTTTTCCTCATAGCGCCGCCCCTCGGCCAGCGCGGCTTCCAGGAAGGTGATCTTTGCACCGTCCCGAAGCGTGAAGGCATCGCGGTGGAACAGCAGATGAAAGACGCGAAGGCCGTCTTCGTTGCCGGGCTTGAGCAGTTCTTCCAGGTCGGCTTCAAAGTACCCGCTGGCGTGGGGCCGGGCGCGGTGGTCGTAGAGACGCCAAACCCTGCCATTGGTCAGAATGCCCCAGCGAATCCGGCTCTCCGACTCGATATCGGCCGTGGACAGGTACCTGAGAATCTGGCCGTGCGGCGTCCTGGCCTGGACTTTGTCGTCCTTGTCGCGGTCGTCCAGGGGTAGACCGAAGCGCTTGCTCTCCTCCACTACCACCGCATACCGGAAGCGGTCGCCGGCTTTGCGTGCAGCGGCGCGCTGCTTGGAGTCGGCATCGGCGAAAAGCAGATGGTCGGGAATATCCTCTTTGCGGGCCGTGCCCTGCTGGGGCAGGTAGTCGGCCCATCCGAGCAGCTCCAGGACCGGCCGGATGAGTTCCTGTTCGGTAACCGCCTCGTTGGGAACTGTGGAACGGCTGAGGGCGTCGTAGCGCTGACGGACGCCGTCCCCGAATGCGGCAAACGCGTCCGGGGCCGCGACCGAGGATTGCCACTCAACGGTGGCTTTTATGCCATCCGTGAGGAAATAATGGGTGAGTAATTGGCCGGACATTTTGAAGAAATTGTTTTTCCTGTGGCTTTCTCGCCATGTGATTCCCATATTATACCATCAGTATAGTCAAAGACAGCCGGGCAGTCAACGGTCAGGACGCGTGCTTTCTCAGCAGGGCCTTGCTTTTGAGTACCCCTTCGTGGTCGTCGGTTTTGCCTTCGTATTCAATGCCAAAGGGGTTGTCGTAGCCGGCCTCTTTCAGGATCTGAAGGGCCCCGGCGCAGTCGATTTCGGGGGATTCGCCGTCGGGGCCGAAGCTGAGGAATTTGGCGTGGGTGGCCCAGGCATAGGGGGCCACTTTGCGAAGGTTTTCCAGTTTGTCGTCTTGGGCGGGCCAGTTGAGAAAGTCGGCCAGGACCCTGCAGTGGTCGCTGTTGACGGCCTGCATGACCTGCAGGATGTTGTCGGGAGAGGCCGAAACGCCGCCGTGGTTTTCCATCATGAGGCGGATGTTGGCCTGCTGCGCGAGTTGGGTGAGTTCTCCAAAGCTTTTGATGCACTGCCGGATTTGCTCCGGGGTGACAGGCTCTCCCCGACGGCCTCCGCCGCTGTTGGCGCGAAAGGCGTTGCAGCCGAGTTCCACACAGATATCGATCCACTTTTTGTGGTTCTCAACGGCCTGTTTCCGCTCGGCCTCGTCCTGGGCGGCCAGGTTGCCGTGGGCGTCTACGGCGATGTTGAGCATGCGCACGCCCAGGTCGTCGGCCCGGTTTTTGAGTTCGGCCAGGAAGCCGCCGGCAATCGGGCTTGCAGCCGGGTCGTCCGGGTCTGAGTACACGAAGAAGGGGCTGTTCAGCTCAATGGTGTGAATGCCGAATTCCTCCACGGCGGTTCGGGGGTAGTCCAGCAGCGGAAGGGGGTTCTTCGGGTGCCGAAACCGCCGGTTGATGCTCCAGCCTGCAAGGGAGATTTCCATGGTGTTTTCCTCCGTTTCAAGTGATTTTCAGATGCATCCGTCAGGATTCGTGCTTGCATTACAGGCGAAGCTGAAATATACTAAAGCCTCTGGTGGTTTGCTATTTTTTCCTGTATCGGCCTGACGAATACGGCGATGGGGTGCGCCTCGTTGTTTCCCGCGCCGGGCGGCATCCTGGCGGACCGCCTTCGTAGAGCCGGTGCCAGAAATCCGTTGACGGCCCCACGCGACAGGGATATATTTCACGGGTTCGTCACGTATCTTCCAATTCACATTCTGAGATGACGCAGAAAGGGTTTACGATGTTCAATACGCTTCAGCTGGCGCCTCCGGACCCGATTCTGGGGTTGACCGCCGCGTTTAACGAGGACCCGAATCCGAACAAGATCAACCTGGGCGTTGGGGTCTATAAAGACGCCGATGGAAAGACGCCGATCTTTCGGTCGGTCGCCCGGGCGGAGGCGCGCCTGTTGAAAGAGGAGGACACCAAGGATTATCTGCCGATCTCCGGGGGACCGGCTTATGCGGCGGCGGTTCAGGACCTGCTGTTTGGGGCAGACCACGAGGTGGTGACGGGCAGGCGGGCGGCAACGGTACATACGCCCGGGGGGACCGGGGGGCTGCGCCTGGCTGGAGACTTCGTCCACAAGCTGTTTCCCGAGGCGAAGCTCTGGGTGAGCGATCCGACCTGGGCGAACCATCCCAATGTGTTTGCCCATGCGGGGCTGGCGGTGGAGACGTATCCCTATTTTGACGCGGCGATCAACGGGCTGGCGTTCGATGCGACGCTGGAGGCGCTCAAGCAGATTCCCGGGGGCGATGTGGTGCTGCTGCACGGGTGCTGCCACAATCCCACGGGGGTGGACCCGACATCCGCGCAGTGGGAGCAGATCGCCGATGTGGCCGAAGCGTGCGGGTGGATGCCCCTGGTGGATTTTGCCTATCAGGGCCTGGGGAAGGGGATTCGTGAAGACTGCGAGGGATTGATGGCGCTGTGCAGGCCGGGGCGCGAGCTGTTCGTGGCCAGTTCTTTTTCCAAGAATTTCGGGCTGTACAACGAACGTGTCGGGGCGCTGACGGTGGTTACGCCTTCGGAAGAGGCGGCAAAGGTGGCGTTGAGTCAGGCGATGATCTGCATCCGCGCCAGCTACTCGAACCCTCCCGCGCACGGAGCTGCGATTGTAACGACGGTGTTGAACGATGCGGACCTGCGCGCCGACTGGGAGGCCGAGGTGGGGGAGATGCGCGACCGGATCAACGGGATGCGGATGCTGTTTGTGGATACGCTGGAGCGGAAAGGGGTGAGGCGAGATTTCTCGTTTATCACCCGGCAGCGGGGGATGTTTTCCTTCTCGGGTCTGAACAAAGCGCAGGTGGAGGCGCTTCGGGAGCAGTACGGGATCTACATTGTGGGGTCGGGGCGCATCAATGTTGCGGGGATGACGGAGGCAAATATGGATGCACTGTGCGAGGCGATTGCAGAGGTTGGGGGTTGGGAAACGGGGATTCAGGAGGATATGGTCTGATGGTCTTAAAGGATCGTGTGGCGATTGTGACCGGCGGAAGCTCGGGAATCGGACGAGGGGTTGCCCTGGCGTTTGCAGGGGAGGGCGCGCGGGTGGTGGTGGCGGATGTGCAGGAGGCCCCCAAACGGGGCAAATACTATGAGGTGGATGTGACGACGCCTGCGGTGGAGGAGGTGGAGAAGCTGGGCAGCAAGGGCATGTTCCTGAAGACCGACGTGGCGGACGAGGCGGATGTCCGGCGTATGGTTGAACGGACGGTCGAACGGTTTGGGGGGATCGATATCCTGGTCAACAATGCCGGGATTCACGTTCCGGGGGACACCCAGACGTTGTCGGTGTCCGAGTGGGACCGGGTGGTGGGGATCAATCTGAGGGGGATTTTTCTGGGGATGAAGTTTGCCATTCCCCATCTGACAAAGTCGCAGGCCGGCAGGATTATCAATATCGCTTCGGTGCATGCGTTTGGCGGCGGCGGCGGCCCGGTCTACGCGCCGACCAAGGCGGGGGTGGTCAACCTGACCCGGGACGTGGCCCTTGAGGTGGGCGCAAGCGGGGTTACGGTAAATGCGATCTGTCCGGGCTATATCGAGACGGCGGCTCAGGATTATCTGACCAGGGAGCAGATCGAGGACGCCCGGGAGAGGATGCCCCTGCCCAGGTTCGGACTGCCCCGGGATATCGGGCGGGCGGCGGTGTTCCTGGCCTCGGACGATGCGGAGTGGATCACGGGCGTAGCGCTGCCGGTAGACGGGGGGTGGCTGGCGCCGCTTTGATGCGTGGGGGGTCAGGTGGGTGTTTCAAGCGCTGCCTGCGCTGTGGCGCGCATGCCGTTCAGGATCTCCCGGGCAAGGCGGTCGACGGCGGCCTTTGTCTGCTCCAGGTCTTTCGACGCCAGGTGGGGATGGTCTGCGGAGGCGGCTGAAACGTAGTACTTGATCTTGGGTTCGGTGCCCGAGGGGCGGGCGGTGACCCGGGTGTAGCCCGCCCGGGTGAAGGTGAAGGCGATGACGTTGCCTTTGATACCCTCCACCCTCCGGGCAGCGCCGGTGTGCAGGGTGCGGGCCTGTCCGGTTTGCCGGTCGATGATTTCGACAATCGGATGACCGCCGATTTCCGCCGGGGGACAGGCGCGCAACCCCTCCATGATGCGGGCGATTTCACGGCTGCCCTCCGCGCCCTCCCGCACGGCGGATTTCTGGATCTCCCGGAAGTAGCCGTACTCCCGGTAGATGTCGTCCAGGTACTCCCGGAGGGTGCGTCTCCGGGCCTTGAGCCCGGCCGCGCACGCGCAGAGGAGGACGGCGGCGGCGGCGGCGTCCTTGTCCCGGACAAACGAGCCGGCCAGGTAGCCGTGGCTCTCTTCGGTGCCGAAGATGAACTCGGCGCTGGAAGCGTGTTTTTCGATGACTTCACCGATGTACTTGAAACCGACCAGGAGGTTGTCCACGACTTCGACGCCGAAGGCGCGGGCGATGAGGCCGGTGAGGTCGGTGGTGACGATGGTTTTTGCGACCAGCCCCCCGGGCGGAAGGTCGTTCCGGTCCTTTTTCTGCTGGAGTATGTAGTGGCAGAGGAGGGCGCCGATCTGGTTGCCGTTCAGGGTCAGGGTTTCAGGCGGGGCGTCCCAGCCCTTTTCCGGATGGGGCAGGGCGCAGCCGAGGCGGTCGGCGTCGGGGTCGCTGGCAATGACGATGTCGGCGTTGATTTCCGCGGCCTTTCGGATGGCGAGGGCGAAGACCCGGGGGTCTTCCGGGTTGGCGATGCCCCCCCGGACGGTGGGGAAGTCCCCGTCGGGAACGGCCTGGGCTTCAATCAGGTGGAGGTCCCGGTAGCCGAGTTTTTTCAGGGCAGGGACAACAGAAGTGGCGCCCACGCCGTGAAGGGGCGTGTAGAGGATGCGGACGTCTCGCTCCGCCGGGGGGGTGAGGCCGACGAGTTTGTCCTGGTAGGGGATATCGATTTCGGTGTCTACGATCCGGATCAGTCCCTTTTTGACCGCTGTGTCGAAATCGCACGTTTTGAGGGTTGTGACGGCCTGGACCTGGTCCATAATGTTTCGGTCGTGGGGGGGGACGACCTGGCCCCCGTCCGACCAGTAGGCCTTGAATCCGTTGTCGGAGGGCGGGTTGTGGCTGGCGCTGATGACCACGCCGGCCACGGCGCCGGTTTCGCGCACGGCAAAGGAGAGTTCCGGTGTGGCGCGGAAGCCGTTGAAGAGGTGGGCAAAAACGCCGTTGCCCGCCAGGATGGCGGCGGTGTGCCGGGCAAAGCGGTCGGAGTTGTGCCGGGTGTCGTGGGCGATCACAGCGCCCCGGCCAGCGCCATCGGGGCCTGCGGCCTTCAGGATGTACCGGGCCAGGCCCTGGGCGGCTTCTCCGACGGTGCGGAGGTTGATCCGGTTGGGACCGGGGCCCATTTTGCCGCGGATGCCGCCCGTGCCGAACGCGATCCGTTTTCGGAAGGCATCCTCGAGTTCGCTCAGGTGCTCATCTTCGATCAGGTCGAGGATTTCCGCCCTGAAATCGGCATAGGCCGGTTGCACCAGCCAGCGCACCACCCGCGCTACCGCGTCCTCAGAGAGCCTGCCTTCCTTTACCCAGACCTCAACCTGCTTTATTCCCGCCTGTGACACGGTTGCGTTTCTCCATTCTGGTCATAAGACGACGGCATGATCCTGAAGAAATTGTAAATCAAAGTCTTGTGAATGTCAAGGCGCTGTGAGTAGAAACCGCTTGACTTTCTTCGGGGGTTTTCCGTACCCTTGCCTGAAGGAGCCGGTCGTGTGATTGTGATTTATGCGCTTTTTTTGGTTTTGTTCCTTTTCCTGTTTCTCCCGATCCGCATCGGCGTTCTGGGGCGCTTTGAAGAGGAGGGCGGCGTGTTGTGTGGTTGGGTGAGGCCGTGGAGCGGCCTGTGGGGGGTGCGGGTGACCTGCGCGGAGGGAAAGGTGCATATCGGTCCGATGTTGTGGGCCTGGACGCCGTGGCGTATTCTGCTGCGTCCCCGGAAAAAAGAGGTTGTCGGGACAGAGGCTGCAGAGGCGGTCGTGGAAGAGCGCCGGCCAGCCATCCGTGAGCGACTGGCAGAGGGGCTGGACCGGGCGGAGCGGGTGTGGTCCCGTTTTGGTCCGCTCAGGGCGCCGGTGTGGCGCTTTTTCAAGCGGTTGCTCCGGGGGTTCCGGTTTCGACGGTTTGTATGCCGGGTGGTTTTCGGGGCATCCGATCCGGCGACAACGGGGCAGATTTTTGGATATGCCCAGGCGGTTTCAAATGTGATGGGCCCCAGGGCGCAGGTGAACGTCCTGCCCGATTTTGAGCAGCAGCGGCTGGAAGGCGAAGTGGAAGTAGAAGTGTCGGTAACCCTCTACCGGTTGCTCTGGGCGGTGTGCTGCCTGGCTCTGCGGGTTGCCGGGGGCCGGGTCGCGGGTGCCTGGAGCAGAGGGCGGCGACCGGCCGTAGACGTGAGCGCAACACAGTGAGTTTCAGGATGTGAGGAGGCGCGATGTCCGTGGAAGATTTGATCAAAACACTGTTGCAGGAATTCCGGCAGATCGTCAGGACGGAGACGGTGGTGGGGGAGCCCGTGGTGGTTGGAGAGACCGTGATTGTGCCGGTTTCGAAGATTTCGTTCGGCTTCGGCGCGGGCGGCGGAAAGGGGGACAGGTCCGAGGGGGGAAAGGGTACGGGGGGAGGCGGG
>JAAXHW010000003.1:12196-20773 GCA_012270675.1 Candidatus Latescibacterota bacterium
AGGGTACGGGGGGAGGCGGGTCGGTCGAGCCGGTGGCTTTTATCGTGATTCGGAATGGGAAGGCGCAGCTGCTTCCGCTGGCGGAAAAGGAGATGTCGATCAAGAAGCTGCTGGACTTTGCCCCCGATGTGATCCAGAAGGTGAAGACGTTCCGGGAGAAACGGGAAAAGAAGAAGGCCCAGGAGGCCGGGGGGGACTCGGGAACGGACCGGGGCGATGTGGTATGAGGACCAGACCGTATGGGACGCCTGCTCCTTTTGCTTCCCACTGAAACGTACCGCGCCCACGATTTTATGGAGGCGGCAGGGGCGCTGGATGTGGACGTGGCCGTCGGGTCGGACCGCCCCCAGGCGCTGGCCGACCTGACGCCGGGGAAGACGCTGGCGCTTTCTTTTCCGACGCCGGATGCGGCGGTGCGCGATATCCTGGCCTTTGCTGAGACGTACCCGCTGGATGCGATTCTGGGGGTGGACGACGATTCGGTCCTCCTAGCCGCGATGGCGAGCGAAGCGCTGGGGCTGTCCCACAATTCTACGGCGTCCGTCCGGGCGTCCCGGTATAAACATGTGATGCGCCAGATGCTGGCAGATACAGGCCTGCCCTCGCCGAGGTTCAGGCTTTTTTCAATTCAGGACGATCCGGCAGCGGCCGCCCGCTCGGTCCGATTTCCCTGCGTTCTGAAGCCGGTTTCCCTGTCGGCAAGCCGGGGGGTGATCCGCGCCGACAGCCCCGATGCGTTTACAGGGGCGTTCAGACGGATTGTGGCGCTTCTGTCCCGGCCCGGGGTGGCTACCAGGGCAGGGGAAACTGCCGACCGGGTGCTGGTAGAGGACTATATCCCGGGGGAAGAGGTGGTACTGGAGGGGCTGCTGGCAGGCGGGGCGTTGACGGTTCTGGCGCTGTTTGACAAACCAGACCCCCTCGAAGGACCCTATTTTGAAGAGACGCTCTACGTGACGCCGTCCCGGCTGCCCGCAGATCGGCAGGCGGCGATTCGGAACACGACCGGGGAGGCTGCCAGGGCTCTGGGATTGCGGGAAGGGCCTGTGCACGCGGAACTCCGGTTGAACGATGCCGGGGTGTGGATCGTAGAGATTGCGGCCCGGTCGATCGGGGGGCTCTGTTCGCGGATCTTGCGCTTCGGGGCCGGGATTTCGCTGGAGGAGCTGATCCTGCGTCAGGCCGCCGGGCTGCACCCGGGGCCGATGCAGCGGGTGGAAGGGGCAGCGGGGGTGATGATGCTGCCCGTGCCGAAGCAGGGGGTGCTGCGGTCGGTGCGTGGGACGGATGCGGCGAAGCAGGTTGCAGGCATCCGGGATGTGGTGATTACGATTCCGCCGGGCCAGGAGGTTGAACCGCTGCCGGAGGGGTCGCGCTACCTGGGATTTGTCTTTGCGCATGCGGACCGGCCGGAAGAGGTGGAGGCGGCGCTGCGGGAGGCGTACCGGCGGCTGGCTGTGACGATCGAGCCCTGATCCTGCGGCAGTCAGACAAGAGCAAACTGCTCTTCGGTCGGTTCCGCTCAGCAGTACCAGGGTTCGGTGAGGTAGGGGACGGTGGCCGGCGAGGCTACGACGGCGGGGTCAAACGGGGGGAATGGACGGTCCAGGGCGGTGTTGGCGTGCGCCCAGATCCGGCCGAAGATCTCCCGGCGGACGGCGTTTTTTGCCTGACCGCGTGTGACGATCCGGGTAATATCCCGGTGGAGCCTGTCCACCCGGGGGTCGGGGTGGTCCCACCGATAGCTGAGGTACTCCGGGTCGAAGGGGCCAAGCAGGGTTCGGACTTCGGGGCGCTGGAGGAGGCGGGAGCCTTCCGGAACCAGGAGCCGGATGGCAAGCTGGACCGGGGCGACGTGCTCGATGAGGTCCAGGTCGCGCAGGAGCGCCAGGAGACCGGCGTAGCCTTCAAGCGTGGTCCAGGGGGTGAAGGGGATGAAGGTCGGGTTCAAGCTGAGGTCGTGTTCCCGGAAGAGGCGAACGAGCCGGATGAAATCCGTTCGCGTATGGCCCTTGTCCAGGAGGGCAAGCATGTCGTTGTCAATGGACTCCACGGCGGTGGTGACGATCGCGCACCCGGTCTCCCGCAGGGTGGGGAGATGGTCCGCGTGTTTGAGCAGGTGCTCGACCTTGATGGTGACGTCGTAGGTAAGGTCGGGGAATTCCCGGTGGAGTTCCAGAACGAGGGGAATCGCGTGGCCGATGCCGTTGAAGAAGTCGGGGTCGCCAAAGGTGATGTGTTCTGCGCCGGACGCCACCTGCCGGCGGATGTCTTCCAGGACGACGTGCTGCTGGACGATGCGGAACCTGCCCTGATAGACGGGCACCACGGGGCAGTGGCGGCAGAGGTGTTTGCACCCCCGGCTGGCTTCGGTATACCCGACGGTTTTCGGCGAGCCGTTTCCCATCCGGAGCCGGGCGTAGCCGGAGAGGGGCGGGAGGTTGCGCCGGTCGGGGACCAGGAAGCGCTGGCGGTCCAGGGAGATGAGGGGCTCGGTCTGGGGAAGGTCCGCCGCACCGGACGCCTGAAGCCGGTTGCAGAGGCTGACCAGGCCCGCTTCAAATTCGCCGCCCAGGATGGTGTGGACGCCTGTGCTGCGCAGGTAGGCCTCGTTCATGGGGGCGTAGAGGCCGTAAAAGCAGATATGGGCGTCGGGATTTTGCGCTTTGATCCGGGTCGCGAGCGGGACGGCCAGGCGGGTTGCGGTGTGCATGGGGACGTAGAAGGCCACCAGGTCTGCCAGGCGGACTGCCGCTTCGGGCAGGTCACCGACCGACAGGTCCGCGGTGACGACCTCCATGCCACGGCGTCTCAGCCAGGCCGCGGGTGAGGCCAGGCCAAAAGGCTGACGGCCCAGTTCATAGGTCGAGATCAGAACGACTTTGAGAACTGGGCCGCTGGTATTCCGGGACCCGGTTTGCACGGTTATTTTGACGCCTGATAATAGGGGTTTTCCCCCTCTGCGTGGTCGGTGGCGTCGAGGATCTCCCGAATTTCCGGAACGGATTCTTTGATCAGGACCTCAACGCCCTGCTTCAGAGTGACGTCGACCATGCCGCACCCCTGACACCCTCCGCCGAACCGGATGTAGGCGACGTTGTCCTTTACGTCGATGAGGGAGACGTGGCCGCCGTGGGAGGCCACGCTGGGGTTGATCTTCTCGTCGATGATCTGCTGGACTTTTTCGGCGACCGTCCCCTTCAAATGGGGCGGGATCTTGTTGGGGTTGTCTATTTTGAACCCCCTGCCCATCAGGCTGTCCACAAAATCCAGGACGATGTCCTGGGCATAGGGCGCGCTCTCGGCATCGACGTAGATGTTGAATCCCTCGAAGGGAATGATTTCATCGCCGTCTTCTTCCTGCTCTTGGGCCACGAAGGATAAGCGGAAATTGGCCTGCAGGGGCGAAATGGCCTCTGCTTTTACCCGCACGCCTTTGATCGGCGTGTTCTGGGCTTCCATCATTCCGACGATTTCCTTCTGGGCGACTTCGGTAACGGTTACCATTGTTGCCGTCTCCTCCAGGAGCGTAACCCCCTGTTGTGTGTGATGATTATTGTCTGTCGGATACCTGGAGCAGTTCGTCGGTCATGGCCTTGAAACAGGCGCTGAGTCTCTGCTCTTCACCCAGCAGGTCTTTCAGCGTGACCTGGCCCAGTACCTGGTCTACGACAAATTGCACGGTGCTCCAGAGCGACCGGATGGAGCAGTCCACCGAGTGGGTGCAGCATTCTTCCTGGCCAGCGTGCTCTTCACAGAAATTCGGGCCGAAGAGGCGCCCGCCCAACACCGCGAGCACTTCGCCGACAACAATCTGACCGGCCGGTTGGGAGAGCCTGTATCCGCCGGACTGGCCGCGGGCGCTTTCGACGAATCCCCCCAGGCGCAAAATGCGCATGAGCTTTGCGACATTGGAGGTCGAAAGCCCTTCGGCCCGGCCGATTTCTGAAATCGTCAGGCCCTCTCCCGTCTGTTCCTCCTGGCGTCCGATCTGGAGGAGGCAACGGAGTCCGTATTCTTCCTGGGCGCTCAGCTTCATGCTTACAACATCCCCAGTTCAAGCCTGGCCGCTTCGGACATCATCTCGGGGTTCCAGGGGGGGGCGAAGACCAGATCGAGGGTAACGTCTCTCACCCCTGAAACGCTGTGCGTCTTGCTTTCCACTTCGGCCGGGAGGATGGCGGCTGCGGGGCAGTTGGGGGAGGTGAGGGTCATTTTCACATAAGCCGTGCCCGATGCTTCCACCCTGACCTCGTAGATCAGGCCCAGTTCGTAGATGTTGACCGGAATTTCCGGGTCGTGGACCGTGCGGAGGGCTTCGACGATCTTTTCCCGGACCTCATCGGGGGCCACAGGGGCCTGATCGTCGGCTGCTGCTGCTCCGGACACCGCTTTTTTCGCTTCTTCCTTTTGTTCGGCGTAGGATGTAAGCGCGTCTATTTTGACCGGAGGGACCTCCTCAGGCGGGGGCGCAGGCGGCTGTTCGGGTTGCTCTTTCTGACCAAACATGCGGTTCAGCGCGCGTTGATACAGGCGGGACAAGGTCTTCCTCCTGTTTTTTATTCGGTCGTGACGGGCCGGTCCGCACCGTTCAGGGCGGCCTGGAGGGTATGCCAGGCCAGGGTTGCGCATTTGACCCGAATGGGGAACTCCCGCACACCGGCGAAGACGGCGAGTTTGCCAAGGCTGTCCGTATCCGGCGACGTGTCGAGGTCTGCGGTGACCAGATCGTGGAATTTCCCGAAGAGGGTTTCCGCTTCTTCCCTGGTTTTTCCTTTCAGGGCGGATGTCATCAGCGAGGCCGATGCCTTGGAGATGGCGCAGCCGGACCCCTGGAAGGCGATGTCTTCGATGCGGTCGTCTTTCAGGTTGAGGTAGAGGGTGATGTGGTCCCCACAGAGCGGATTGTGGCCTTCCGATGCCCGGTTGGCCCCTTTCAGTTCCCTGAAGTTGTGGGGGGTTTTGTTGTGATCAAGAATGACCTGCTGGTAGAGCTCTCGAAGGTCGGACATCAGCGGAATACCTCAATGGCTTTGTGAAGCCCCCGAACCAGGGCGTCGAGATCTTCGGGTGTGTTGTAAAAGGCGGTGGCGGCCCGTGTGGTTGCCGGTACGCCAAAATGCTGCATCACGGGCTGGGCACAGTGGTGGCCGGCCCGGACGGCGACGCCCTCCTGGTCCAGGACGGTGCCGATATCGTGGGGGTGGATGTCTTCTATCACAAAGGAGAGGACGCTGACCTTCCGGGGGGCCGTGCCGATGATGCTCAGGCCCGGGATGCGGGAAAGGGCTTCTGTGGCACAGGACAGCAGGTCCTCTTCGTAGACCGCTGCGCGGTCCAGCCCGACCTGGTTGAGATAGTTGATTGCCGCCCCAAGCCCGATGCCGCCGGCGATAGGCGGCGTTCCGGCTTCGAATTTGTTGGGGAGGTCGGCATAGGTTGTTTTTTCAAAGGTCACGGATTTGATCATGTTTCCCCCCCCGTGGTAGGGAGGCATAGACGCAAGCAGGTCGGCTTTTCCGTAGAGCACCCCAATGCCGGTGGGGCCGTAGAGTTTGTGGCCGGAGAAGATGTAGAAATCGCAGTCGAGTTCCCGGACGTCGACCTTCAGGTGGGGGACGGCCTGGGCGCCGTCTACGAGCACCGGGACGCCCCAGCGATGCGCCAGGTCTACGATCTCCCGGACAGGGTTCAGGGTTCCCAGGGCGTTGGAGACGTGGGCGACCGAGACGAGTCGGGTCCGGCCGTTGAGGCGCTTTTCATATTCGTCGAGCATCAGTTCCCCGCGGTCGTTGATGGGGATGACGCAAAGTTTTGCTCCTTTTTCTTCACATAGGATCTGCCAGGGGACGATGTTGGAGTGGTGCTCCATGGCGGAGATGAGGATTTCATCGCCTTCTCCAACCTGCTGCCTGCCCCAGGTCTGGGCGACCAGGTTGATGCCTTCGGTGGTGCCGCGTACGAAGATGATTTCTCGATCCTGGGCGGCATTCAGGAAATGCCGGACCCTGGTGCGGGCCCCTTCGTAAGCGTCCGTTGCAATCTGGCTGAGGTGGTGCACGCCCCGGTGGATATTGGCATTTTCGCAGGCATAGTAGCGCTGGAGGGTGTCAATCACGACCCGGGGCTTCTGGGCGGTGGCCGCATTGTCCAGGTAGACCAGCGGCTTTCCACACACAGACTGCTTCAGAACCGGGAAATCGGCCCGGACCCGGTAGGGGTCGAAGGGACCGGCCCTGTCAATGAGGGGACAGGGCAGGACGGACGCGAGGGGTTGGGGGACGGTGCTCATGGGGGTTGCCTAAGACTGGCGGGCATGTTCGAGTTTTTCCATGACCATCCGGATGAGTTGCTGTCGGACCGGCTGGATGCGGATTCGGTCGATCAGATCCTCTGCAAAGGCCTGAATCAGAATCTGGTGGGCCAGTTCCAGGCCAAGGCCGCGGGACTGCAGGTAGAAGACGGCGTCCCTGTCCATCTGGCCGGTTGTGGACCCGTGGGAGCACTTCACCTCATCGGCGTAGATTTCCAGCTGGGGCTTGGAGTTGACGCTGGCATTGTCTGAGAGCAGCAGGTTCTGGTTGGTCTGATAGGCGTCGGTATGCTGCGCCTTCCGGTGGACGTGGATGCGGCCACGAAAGACGCCGCTGGAGGCCCCGGCCAGGATGCCCTTGTAGAGTTCGTGACTGGTACAGTTCGGTTCGGCGTGTTCGATCAGGGTGTGGTTGTCCACGTGTTGTTTTCCGTCCAGGTGGTAGAGGCCGTTTACGGTGGCCTCACATCCCTCTCCGGCCAGCAGGGCGTTGACTTCGCTGCGGACCAGCCCTCCCCCCAGGGAGATGGCGTGGGTGGAGAGGTTGCTGTGGGGGCCCTGGCGGGTCTGCAGGGTGGCGATGTGGAAGGCCTCGGGGCCTTCCAGCTCCAGTTTGTAGTGGTCGACAATGGCGTTCTCGCCCGCTACGATCTCGGTTACGGCGTTGGTAAAGTAGGCGCCCTCTATCCCCACGTAGCTCTCGATAACGGTGCCCCGGGTATTCTCTTCGGCAAGGATGAGGGTGCGGGGGTGGGAGACGGTGGGATGCGCTCTGGCGGTTGAGATGAAGAGGATGTGGACGGGCGTTTCAAGCGTGGCCCCTCCGGGGAGGTAGACGAAGGCGCCATCCTGGATAAAGGCGGTGTTGAGGGCCGTAAAGGCGTGCGCTTTGTACGGGGCATGCCGGGCCAGGTGTGCCAATACAAGCTCCGGGTCTGATTCGAGAGCCGCTGCAAGGCTGCCTGCCCGGACCCCATCCGGCAGCGCCGGGTGGGACGAGAGCTCCGGCGCATGGTACCCGTTGACAAAGACCAGGTGGGTACAGGCCAGCCCGAAGGTAAAGGGCTCGACCTGCCGGGGCGTCACCCCCCGAGGGTCATCGCCCCTTACGGGCTCGAACGGGATTTTTGTGAGGGGGGCCACGCTGGTATTGATCCAGTCTTCATTCCGACGCGTGGGGAAGCCGAGTTGGGCAAACCGGTCGATGGCTTCCCTGCGCAGCGTACGAATCGGGGAGGCCGGTTTTCCATTCATGGCCTTTTCAAGTCCCTCAAATGTGGATACGTACCGGTCTTTCTGATCTGCGGTCTGCATCATAATCCTCTATGCGGTTACCGCTTCGTTTGCATACGCTTTCCGGATCCAATCGTAGCCTTTTTTCTCAAGTTCCAGTGCCAGTTCTTTTCCGCCCGATTTCACGATGCGGCCCTTCAGGAGAACGTGCACATAGTCGGGGACGATATAGTTGAGCAGCCGCTGGTAGTGGGTGACCACGACGACGGCATTGTCTCTGGTGCGGAAGGTGTTGACCCCATGGGCGACGACCTTGAGCGCGTCGATGTCCAGGCCCGAGTCGGTTTCGTCCATAATGGCCAGCCTGGGTTGCAGGACGGCCATCTGGTAGATCTCGTGGCGTTTCTTTTCGCCCCCGGAGAACCCTTCGTTGACCGATCGGCTGAGGAAGCTTTCGTCCATTTCGACCAGTTTGAGCTTCTCCCTGGCCAGGGCGAGGAAGTCCATGGCGTCCAGGGCTTCCTCGCCGGAGGCCTTTCGGACCTCGTTCAGGGCGGTTCTCAAGAAGTAGGCGCTGTTGACCCCCGGGATCTCGACCGGGTACTGGAAGGCCATAAAGATGCCTGCCCGGGCCCGCTCATCGGGGTCCATCTCCAGCAGGTCTTCCCCATCGTAGCGCACCTCTCCCTGCGTCACCTCAAACGCTTCATGCCCTGCCAGGACCTGGGCCAGCGTGCTTTTGCCCGATCCGTTGGGACCCATGATGGCGTGGATTTCGCCGGTGTTGACTGTGAGGTCAATGCCGTGAAGGATTTCGGTATTTTCGACTCTTGCGTGCAGGTTCCTGACTTCCAGCATGCTCTATCCTTTCGTTTACCCAACGCTGCCCTCAAGGCTGATGCCCAGCAGCTTCTGGGCCTCCACGGCGAATTCCATCGGTAGCTCGGCCAGGACCTCCTTGCAGAACCCGTTGACGATCATGGAGACGGCGTCTTCGGTGGAGATGCCGCGCTGGTTGCAGTAGAAGATCT
>JAAXHW010000004.1 GCA_012270675.1 Candidatus Latescibacterota bacterium
AAGATGGTCTGCCCATAGGAAAATAACCATAAAACCGGAAAAAGAAAAACAAAAATGGAGCCCAACCGTCTTCTTAGAAGTTGTTTTAAAATTCCCGGTGAGTTCCCGAGCGCGAGCGAAAAAGTGGCGGTCAAGGCGGGCGAACCCGCCCGTATCCTGGAGATACGGGTGGATTCGACCAACGCCGACAGGCGCTTTTGCAGCCGCGCGAAGACCGCTGGGGGTTTTAAGACAGCTTCTAAGAGTTGAAAAAAAAAGGGACTTCGAGCGACGCAGGGGCACAGCATGCTGCGCCCCTGCGTTTGTTGCGTACCGGCTAACCCCTCCAGGGGTGTTCACGCGCAACGGTTTCATTCAGGTTTGCGCCCCAGCCGGGGCGGCCGGGGATGCGGAGGTCGCCGTTCTCAATAACCAGCGTCTGGTCGATGAGGTCGTCTTTCCAGGGAATGTCGTCGATGTCGATTTCCTGGATGCGAACGTTGGGCGCACAGGCGCACAGGTGGGCGCTCATCAGGGTTGAGAGGTGGCTGTAGTAGTTGTGGGGGGCAATGTTGATTTCGTAGCTTTCGGCCAGGTCGGCGATCTTTTTGGACAGGGTGAAGCCGTTCCAGGGGACGTCGACCATCAATACGTCCTGGGCGCGGGCATCCAGGTAGCGACGGTATTCCCGCAGGCCGATGAGGTTTTCGCCTGAGCAGATGGGGGTTCGGGTGGCGTCTTTGACCCGCCGCAGGGCTTCCGGGTCGTATATGTCCACTTCGACCCACATCATGTTGAATTCTTCAAGGGCCTGACAGATGAGCGCAGCCCCTTCCGGCTTGAAGTTGAAGTTGAGGTCCAGGGCGATGTCGACATCGTCGCCCACGGCGCTGCGGAAGGCGCCGATGAGTTCCCGGATGTGCCTGATGAGGGCGCTGGAGATATTCTGATCGGTCGTGCCGGGGCCGCCGCCGAAGCCGGCGAAATAGACCCGCGCAGGGTCGCCCGGGAAGAGGATATTGGTTTTCAGGGCAGTGAAGCCGCGGGTGACGACCTCCTCTCCAAGGCGTGCGATGTCGTCCATGGTGCGCAGGGGAGGGACGCCGAGCAGTTCGTGGTGCCCTGCGCGAAAGGTGCCGCAGTGAGACCAGTAGAGGCGCTGGCGTTCGCGCATCGGGCCGCCAAAGAGTTCGTAGACGGGCACGCCGAACGCTTTGGCCTTGATGTCCCACAGGGCGCAGTCGATGCCTGCGATCGCTTTTGCGGCAATGCCGCCCGGGCTCTGTCGGGTTTTGCGATACATGTCCCAGTAGAGCATTTCAATGGGGCGGGGGTCCCTTCCGATGAGGAGGCCCTGAAGATCGCGGATGGCACCGGCAATACCGTAGGGGTTGCGCATGTCCGAGCATTCTCCGTACCCGGTGATGCCCGCGTCGGTGCGTATGGCAACAAACAGCCAGGGACGCCATCCCGCGTTGACGATAAACGTATCCACTTCAGCGATTTTCATTGTATTCTATTGCCACAGTGTTTTCTTTTGTGCGCAGTGACCGGACGCCCGCCCTGGCGACCTGCATCGCCGTCAGACCATCTTCCTGGTTGACGGAGAAGGGCTGTTCGTTCAGGCACTGGTCCACAAAGTAAGACAATTCCTGTTTGTAGGCCGGGCCGAAGCGTTCGATAAAGACGGGAACCCCCTCACCGTAGTCCCGCATCCGGAAGGTCACCTTTTGGATCGTTCCCTCCCGGTTATACGCTTCTACTGTGACTTGCAGGGGATTTTCCTGGAAATGGCCCACGTGGATCAGGCCGTTGTCGCCGTAGACCCACGTTTCGTTGCGGTATCCGGCAACGTGGTTGCGGCTTACCTGTACCTGGGCGATGGCGTTGTTGGGAAACCACATTTGAAAGAACACATCGTCGAAGTCCTCTTTCACCGTTGTGATCCTGAAGTTGTGGAGGTTCGCACCCAGGGCACTGATCCGTTCCGGCTTTGCGCCCAACAGCCAGATGACTTCATCGATGTTGTGGACGGCCATATCCGGGAGGATGCCCGGACTGTTGTAGCCCTTCGGGGGAGGAATGGGGTCTTCAAGCACGGACACAACCTTGAACGGATTGCCGATGCGGCCCGCCTCCAGCAGGTTCTTCGTATGGTTCAAAGGATCGTCGAAGCGCCGCATGAACGCCTGCATGAGGGCGTGGGACTTTCCGTCTGTGGACAGGTCTCTGACGAAATTCACCGCGTTTTCGACCGAATGGGTAAGGGGTTTCTCCAGCATGACGCGATATCCGGCTTCGATGAGGGCCCTCGCGTCGGCCTCGTGGTCCTCGGTCCTGGAGGCCACTACGGCTGCGTCGGCCAGCCGCGCATCCACCAGATCGCCGATGGTTTCAAAAGGGCGGATTTCGGATGCCTGGTGTTGTTGAAGCTGGTGGGCAACGCGCCGGGCGGTGTCCGCATAGTGGTCTACGACCGCGACCAGGTCGCAGTTTCCGCGTTCTCTGCTCAATTCCTGGGTGTGTCTGGCGTGAAAGACGCCGATGCGGCCTACGCCGACAACGGCCAGCTTTAATGGATTGGACATACGTGTTGCAACTCCTGTGTCTTACTCGATCAGAGCGCGTTTAGCTTAACCTTCCGAACATCGATTTCAAGCGCAACAGCCAGACGGCCCAGATTGCTTCCCCCATGATCTTTTTGGACATTTTTGAAACACCGGCCGTGCGGTCATAAAAAATAATGGGAATTTCTTTGATTCTGAAGCCCTTTTTCCATGCGCGCATGGTGCCTTCTATCTGGAAAACATAGCCGGATGCGCGGATTTGGTCGAGGTCTATGGCTTCCAGGACTTCCCGCCGGAAACATTTAAATCCACCCGTGGCGTCTCTGATGGACATCCCCGTAACCAGCCTGGCGTAGACATTGGCATAATAGGACAACAGGAGGCGCGTGATCGGCCAGTTGATCACATTCACACCGGTGATATAACGCGAGCCGATGATCAGATCGTGGTGCTCGATCTCCCTGAAGAAATCCTTCAGGTAGCCGGGGCGATGGGAAAAATCGGCGTCCATTTCAAAGATGCAGTCATATCCTCGCGCTATCGCCCATTTGAATCCGGCGATGTAGGCCCTTCCCAGGCCCTCTTTTTTCTGACGGTGCAGCACGTGGACCTTTTCATCCCGGGTGGATATTCTATCGGCAATTTCACCTGTTCCGTCGGGGGAATTGTCGTCTACGATGAGCACCTCGAGGCGGGGGTCTTCCTTCAGGATCGCAGGGACGATCTTCTCAATATTGTCCCGCTCGTTGTAGGTGGGAACAATGACCAGCGCTCGCTTGGGTTGAAACATTTGGAGAACTTCCTTTCTCCCTGGATTTCTGGACGGTTTCTTGACATGATACACTTTTTTTGTATCTTGGTAAAGCATAAGGTTCCAGCATTCCGATAAAAATTCAGGAGCATGCGCCAATGGCAACAGAAACAACAGTCGAACCCGTGGTTGGGCGTGAGCGCCGTTGGGCCCGGAAGAAGGCCCTGAGTCTGATCGATTGCGATGTGCACCACATCATGAGAAGCTTTCAGGATCTGGTTCCGTACCTGGACGACACACATCGGCGCCGCCTGCAACCGGCCATCAGTCCGCAGGCCGGGGAGCGCACCAGCTTCCGGCTTCCCCGCCGGGCGTATTTTCACCCGTACAGCTCGAATCGCGGGGATACGATGGAAACAGACGGCACAAACCACGCGTCAGATCCGGCCCGGCTCAAAGCGGACCTTCTGGACCGCTATGGAATCGATTATGTGGTTCTGCTGGGAAATGATCTGACAACGCTGTCGGGTATGCCGGACCCGGCGCTGGCGGCGGGCATCGCACGCGCGTACAATGACTGGTCCATAGACGTCTGGCTGCGGGCCGATTCCCGCTTCAAGCTGTCGATCTGGGTGGCGCCCCAGGACCCGGCGCTGGCAGCGCAGGAGATCGAGCGCCTGGGCGATCATCCGGATGTGGTCCAGGTGGCCGTGCCGCAGATGGACATTTTGCTGGGTAAACGGCACTACTGGCCGATCTACGAGGCGGCTCAGAAGCACGGGCTTCCGGTTGCCTTTCACGTGGGACCCGAGTCGGCGGGGTTGAACGGGCCGCAGGTGGCAGTGGGAGCGCCCACACACTATATCGAGCTGCAAACGGGGGTGGTGTCCATCGGGATCAACAATGTGACCAGCCTGGTGTGCGAAGGGGTATTCGAGAAGTTCCCCGACCTTAAGACGATTTTTCTGGAGTTCGGTTTCACCTGGGTGCCGGGTCTGATGTGGCGTCTGGACCGGGAGTGGAAGTCCCTGCGGGCTGAAGTGCCCTGGGTGAAGCGGCCGCCCAGCGAGTACATCCTCAAGCACGTTCGCGTCGGTTCACAACCCCTGGAAGAGCCCCCACATCCCGAATACCTCCACCAGACACTGGAGATGATGTCCGCCGGGGAGACGATGCTGTTTGCAACCGACTACCCGCACTGGGACTTCGACGACCCCAAACATATCATCCGCAGAATTCCTGAGCACATGCGGCAGGGGATTCTGGTGGATAATGCCCGGAAGATGTATGGTCTCTAAGAGGTGAGTGTGACGGGAAAGCACCGGCATGTCGTTGGCAAGAAGCGTGAGTTCCCCCCGGGAACCCGAAGGATTGTGGAGGTGAGGGGACGGTCCATCGGGGTGTTCAACGTCGATGGGGCGTATTACGCGTTGCGGAACACCTGCCCTCACCAGGGGGGGCCGCTTTGTCAGGGCACGTTAACCGGGACGATGATTCCGTCCGAACCGGGCAACTACGTCTACGGGATGGAAAACCGGGTGCTGCGCTGCCCCTGGCATTGCTGGGAATTTGATATTACCACAGGGAAGATGATTTTTGTGCCCGATCCGCTCAGGGTCAAAACATACGAGGTGGGCGTTGAGCCCCCGTCGGTGGAGACCTATCCGGTTACGGTAGAGGAGCGTATGGTTGTGTTATATGTTTAAACCGATGCAGCAGACAAATTCGGGGCGGCCGGGACGGCCGCCTTTTTTGTTTTGTGGGGAGGGAGGCGTATCAGGGCATCAGTCCATCAACCGCACATTGTACTGGCGCGCCCCGGCACAATACCCTCTATAGGCCCCCTCGTCGAGCGGCTCCGGAGTATAGACAAAGACCTCGTCCGCCCAGGGATTGTACACGACGATTTCTTCCTGTTCGTCCCCACAGATGTCGGCCGGAATGCAGTGGTACCATCCCATTTTTCGGGGACCGACAGGTTCGGGCAGGGCAGGCAGGGTGACGGCCTGACGACCCCGGCCGTCGAAAAGGGCCCCCCCGTTGTAGAGGAGGGCAGGAGCATCGGGGCCGTTCCAGTAGACGGCTTCCATGCCGGTTTCGTTCGGAGAAGAATTGAGTTGAAATCGGTTGAGGATGCGGCCACGGTTATCGACGATGAGGACATCCGGGGTGTGTCCCAGGTAGCGGATGGCCATCTGAGGGGCGGGTTCGTCTGCGAGGAAGGTGGCGACGCGGATTTCCTGGCCGTGGGGGACAGCGTCTTCACCCAGTGCCAGGACAATATTGCCGTTCATGTCCAGGACATGGCCGCCTCCGGAGCAGACGGCACGCCTCCGGCCGTTGTCCCACGGCAGGATGGCCACGGAGTCCATGTTGGGGGCAAGCTGTGCTTCCCAGCGCGGCGCGCCGTCCGGATCGAGGATGTAGTAGCCACCGTTGATCTCGTCACAGCCATCGCCGTCCAGGTCGCCGACCGAGGGGATGTAGGCTGAGCAGCGGCCGTATTCGTTCCACTGGATGGTGTAGGTCCACAGAAGGTCCAGGCGGTCGTCGAAGGCAAGGACGGTATCGCCCAGCTTGACGACGATATCCTGCGGGGTGGGCTGCCCCCGGAGATTGGCGATGAGGAGGCGCTGGTGAAACCAGTTGGCGCCCCAGCCCGCTCGCACCCGAACCGCTTCTGGAGCGGTTTCGCGTTTCAGCTCCCCGGTGCGTCCGTCGCGGACCTGGAAGACCACGTCGGCGAGGGATTCTTTGGGCGTCCGGCCGTCGGGCCGGTAGAAGAAGCAGAGGACCTCGCTGTGGCCGTCCGCGTCGATGTCGTGTACCGCAACCGCTCCTGGACGAAGGGGCTGGGCGCCGCCGGAGCCATCCTGCCAGAGGACCTCGCCGTCTAATGTGAACGCGCCCAGGAAGCAGGGCTTGAGTTCGCTTTCCAGGTCACATCGGTAGACGAGGAGATCGGCCTGCCCATCTCCGGTGAGGTCTCCCAGGCGGACATCACCGCCATAGGTGAGTTTCCGGTCTTCTATGAGAAAAGGCAGGGGGATCTGGAGCCTGCGGTAGAGGTGGGCCGATTTAGATTTAATATTTGAACAATTATTCATAAGAAATCAACCTCACCACCAGCCAACACAATCTCTGGCCCGGGAAGCCTCAGGACGGTTTCTGTGTGCGGTTTTCGTGCTTTCGCCGGAGGCCAAGCACCCTTTCAAACTCTTCGGAGAGACTATTTCCTTTACGTGAGAACTTGAGCATGACCTCGCGAGACATCACCATCATGGTGCCCTGCGAGGCATCCAGGTACCGGCAGTAGCTGTGTTTGACCACCTCCCCGGTAATACAGCATCGGCGCTCTACAGGATATTCTCTGTCCGAGTCGATAAAGCTTCCGGTGGGGTTGGCATCTTCAGGATGGTCTGCTTGGTAGTCGGTATAAAACGCCTTTTTTTCGTTGGCCATGTTTCTGGTGTCTCCTTCTGAACGTGGATTTTCAGAACTGCCTGACGGCCTCGCAGGCCTTCTGGACGATGGTGGTGTCGATTTCCTCAACCCGGGCGCCGAATCCGAGGAGCAGGCAGATATCACAGGTGTTGTTAATCTCCCGGGGGATGCCCCGGGAGGCTCGATAGACGGCGTCCACCGCGTCGTTTTCGAAGATTTTCCGTTTGAGTCCCACTTTTTCCAGACGGGACTGGATATAGGCGTGGGTCTCTTCCTGTTTGAGAGGGCCAAGGTGGAACTTGGTGGAGACGCGCTGTTCAAGTTGCTTGATGCGTGAGATTCGTTCCCGGAGTTCGGACTGCCCGATCAGGAGCAGGGTCGCCAGAAAGCGGCCGTTGAGCTGAAAGTTGAGGAGGAGGAGGAGCTCTTCCAGGGTCTCCGGGTCTTCCAGGGCCTGGGCCTCGTCTACGATGATCACGGTGTCTTTGCCCGCGTCATGGTTTTTGACCATCCGATCGTTGAGGGCCTGGAGCAGGTCGGGCCTGGAGTCCGGGGCTTCTTCCACGCCGAGCTGGTAGAGGATTCCCCTGAGAAATTCGATGGGGGAGAGGCGGGGGTTGGCCACCACGCCCACTTCGTAGCGGTCGGACTGGAGGTCCTGTGCCAGGGTGCGGCTGAGGATGGTTTTGCCGCATCCGACCTCTCCTGTGAGCATGGCCGCGCCCTTGCTGTTGACCGCACAAAAGAGGCGCAGCAGCGCCTCCTGATGCTCTGCAGAAGGGTAAAAGAACCGGGGATCGGGCACGTTTTCAAAAGGAAATTCTTCAATCCCCCAGAATTCTTTGTACACGGGTATTCTTCTCCCAGGAGGCTGTTGAGATTCAGGCGTCGAGAAAAGAGGCACTATTGTATAAATTGTACAATATATCAGAAGGGGCGAATATGTCAAGGAAAAATAGACAAAAATGAACTTTTTGCTTGATTTTTTTGTCTATGTTTGTTTATTTTTTGGAGAAATTTACGGGCCATCGCTTCTGAGGGATATCCACGGGTCACCACAATGACATTCAGAGATGCGCTTGAACGTGAGATCGCGGCCCAGAGCCTTTCGGTGGCCGAGGTCGCCCAAAAGAGCGGGCTTTCCAAAGGGGCTATTTACAATATTCTCAACGGCAAGACGGAAGAGGAACGGATTCGTCCGTCGACCCGACGGGCAATTGCCAGGGGGTGTAACCGGAACATAGAGGTCTCAGAAGAGGGGGCCGTCCTTTTTGTCGAGCATGGGCGACCGGGACCTGTGGACGAGCCGGGGGAGGTGGAACTGCGCCTGGTGCCAGGCCGCCCCTTCCTGGCGGAGCAGTTCTTGAGGGAGCCGTTCGATTGGCTCTACAGTCTGGAAGAAGAGGGGGTGCTGACCGGAATCCGGACGGTGGACCGGGTGTTCCAGAAGCGGGAGGAATTTCTCTCCCTGGTGGTGGAGAACCGGGGGCAGGCCGTTGTGACAGAGGTCCGATTCGATCTGCGCGTGACGTTTGAGGGTGGGGGGCCTTCCAAACAGTTTTCATCCCGGTTATCCGGCTACGTACCCTGTGGGGGACATGTGGAGGAGACCCTGTTTTTACAGGCTGGGCCGTCCTATTGTGCGGAATTGCTGAACCCCGTCTTTACGGACCCGGAGGGGCAGACAAAAGAACTCGACGGAGACCTGAAATATTCCCATAAAGGGTAAGATCCGGTGATTGAGGCACTCAAGCAGACCAAGCGGATTCGGATTCATAACGATTCTCCCGCCGACCGGGCGCACCATTTTGGGTTTTCAGTTTATGCGGAGACCTTTGCCAAACTGATTGCCGATTGCGCCAATCAGACGCCGCTGACGATTGCGATCAGCGGTGCGTGGGGAAGCGGGAAGACATCTCTGATGCGGAGCGTCCGGGAGACGCTGGTCAACATTACCCGGGAGGTCGACCGGGCCGGGAGAGACAATGTCTTTCGGCGGTGCCGTACGGTCTGGTTCAACGCCTGGAAGTATTCCAGCCGGGATGCGATCCTGGTGGCGCTGGTAGAGGAGATTGTGGCCCAGATGGTGGCCGAGGGCCTGCCCCGGCGGCAACTGGATCAAATGCGCCAGGTGGAAGGCGGACTGGACTGGACGCGGATTGCCCGGTCTCTGGACGACCTGTTTCAGCAGAGCGGCAGTGCCGAGATGAAAGGCCTGCTTAAAAACGATACGGAACTGCTGCGCAACCTTCCGCTGCTGCGGGAGTTCGAGCGGTTTCTGGATCGCCTGATCGGGTGGTCGGTGGCGGGCCACCCTGCCGGTCCCGGGGAACGGTATGACGATTCGGAGGGGGTGATGGTTTTTTTTATCGACGATCTGGACAGGTGCCAGCCCAATCGTGTGGTCCGGGTGCTGGAGACAGTGAAGCTCTTTATGGACCGGACCGGGTGTGTCTTCGTGCTTGGGATGGATACCGAGATCGTCGAAAAGGCCGTCAAGGCCCAGTACCAGACCATTGAGGGGTTTGACGAACACGCCTATATGGATAAGATCATCCAGCTCCAGTTCAACCTGCCGCCCATCCGGCCGGACCATATCCAGGAATTCATCCAGGAGGAACTGATTGGCAGGCAGGCTCAGGAGAGTCCGATCCTGCCTTATCTGGAGGATATTTCGGAAACCGTAGAGTCCAACCCCCGAACGGTAAAGCGGTTTTTAAATACCTTTGCGATCCAAAGAAGCCTGGCGGAGACCCGGGGGTTGCTCAGCGATGGGGTGATGGACGAAGACCTGTTGGCCAAATGGATTATTATCTCTTTTGCTTTTGAGAAATTTGCAGAGCGGGCGCTTCAGCGCCCGCTTTTGATTGCAGAGCTACAGGAGGCCATCCGGGAGGGGGAGCCCGAGGGGGGGGGGCCACCTCACCTGCGGGAATTCCTGGAAGATCAGCGGCTGGTGAACCTGCTCAAGCGAGGCAAGCCCTTTCCAACGGATGAAGAGGAGATTTCGGTTTATACCCATTCAAGCGCGTCCACCCAGCGCGCCCCTGCCGAGGGGTTCGGCCACACCGCCCTGTCTGTCCTGCGGACGCAGGCAGCAGAGGCGGAAGGGACCGAAGGGGTGATTCGGGTGGAGCGGGGCAAATTCCTGATGGGGGATATGAACCGGACCGCGTTCCTGGAGGCGTTTGAGATCGATATGTATCCGGTGACCAACCGGCAGTACATGCGGTTCCTGGACACCACGGGTCACGCTCAGGTTCCCGAGCACTGGGGGGAGGGTACTTATCCCCCGGAAAAGGCGGACCACCCGGTGGTGAATGTGAACTGGCACGATGCGATGGCCTACGCCAGATGGGTGGGCAAGCGGTTGCCCACCGAGCAGGAGTGGGAGAAGGCGGCCAGGGGACCGAATGGGCGGACTTACCCGTGGGGCAATACCTTTAACCGGGTCAACTGTAACAGCCGGGAACTGGAATTACATGGGACGACGGCCGTCAACCAATTTCCCAATGGGGCAAGCCAGTACGGATGTTACGATATGTCGGGAAATGTGTGGGAGTGGACAGACACCAATGCGTTCGACAATGAGGAGGCCAAGGTCATCCGGGGCGGGAGCTGGGCGAGTCACCGGGAGGGCATGCGCGCCACAACCCGGGCCTATGAGCGCGCTGAGCAGCGGCGGCGGGATGTCGGATTTCGATGCGCCCGAAACGTGAGTCCGCCCAGGGTACAGAGGTAGGGAATTATGTCCTGGTTACAGACCGCCTTATTGATTGTTTACAGTATTGCACTGGGCCTGCTTCTGCTCTACAGCCTGCACCGGCATCTGCTGGTGCGGCTCTATTATAAGCATCGGAAGGTGCGACCGACCCCTGTCGGGGCTTTTGAGACATTGCCCCGGGTGACGGTTCAGCTTCCGATCTTCAATGAACTCTACGTTGCCGAGCGGCTGATCCGCGCGGTGGCCAGGATCGATTATCCCCGCGAGCTGCTGGAGATTCAGGTTCTGGACGATTCGACCGATGAGACGACGGAAATAGTCGGACGCTGTGTCACAGAACTCCAAAAACAGGGCCTGGATATTGCCTGTTTACACCGCAGCGAGCGGACCGGGTTCAAGGCCGGGGCGCTGGAGGGGGGGCTGAAGGTGGCCAAAGGGGAGTTCGTGGCGGTTTTTGACGCCGATTTTGTGCCGCCGCCGGATTTCCTGCGGAAGATGCTTCCCTATTTTGACCGTGACGTGGGGATGGTCCAGGCCCGCTGGGGGCATCTCAACCGGGATTATTCCCTGCTGACCCGGGTGCAGGCCATTTTCCTGGACGGGCATTTTGTAATGGAGCACGGTGCCCGGAGCCGGTCGGGGATGTTTTTCAACTTTAATGGGACGGCGGGGATCTGGCGCCGGCGATCGATTGAGGATGCAGGCGGCTGGCATCACGAGACCATCACGGAGGACCTGGACCTGAGCTATCGGGCGCAGCTGGTCGGATGGCGGTTTGTTTTTTTAGACGACATGGTCTGTCCGGCAGAGGTCCCGGTGGAGATGAATGCCTGGAAATCACAGCAGTTTCGGTGGGCAAAAGGGTCGATGCAAACGGCCAGGAAGCTGCTGCCCCGCCTGCTGAAGAGTCAAATTCCGGGACGGGTCAAATTGGAGGGGTTCATTCATTTGACGGCCAATTTTTCCTATTTTCTGATGGCCCTGGTGGCGCTTCTGATCTTCCCGGCGGTACTTTCCCGGCAGGATTTCGGATGGTACAGGATTTTTGTGGTAGACCTGCCCCTGTTTATGGCGGCTACCGGGGTGGTCTCCCGGTTTTACATCCACTCACAGAAAGAGATCTATGCCGATTGGAAGACGAGGCTTAAATATATGCCTTTTGTGCTTGCCTTCGGGATGGGGATTTCCCTGAACAATGCCCGGGCCGTTCTGGAAGCCCTGGTGGGCCGTGAGACGGAATTTCGGCGTACCCCCAAGTACCGGGTTGTCGATCAGTGTGATACCTGGAGGGGCAAGCGCTACATTGTTCCCAGGAATCTGCTTTCTTTTCTGGAGGTGGCCGTGGGGCTTTATTTCTGCTGGGTCATCGGGTTTTCGGTGTACCACGAGATCTATTTCCCCGTTCCTTTTTTGGCCCTGTTCGGTTTTGGCTTCTTCTACGTGGGCTGGATGTCCATTTTTCAGGGGTTCCTGGAGCGGCTTCGCCTCTGGTCTGCAAAGGTGGAAACCACAGCGGCCGATTGAGCGCAATCGGGTCAGATTGCCACACAAAAAAGGGGCATAAGATACATTATGTAAACTTAGGCCTCCAAAACCACTGAAAACCGACTTTTTTCGACCTGCTCTCCTTCCTTTCCTCGTTACCCCAAAAAGCTGTCTCTCCGGTACTTCGCCTGCAGGCTTTTCATTTCCTTGTGACATCTGTCAATTTCTTCCTGGCAGGTCTTTAGATTCTGCGCATATTCCCGGTTTTGCTCGTGGAGCGTCTGGAGGCCTTCCGTCTGTTTTTTTTCGATTTGACGCATCCGGTCCAGTTCCCGCCGGAGCCAGTCGGTCTCCAAAAGCGCCTGTTTTTCGCTTTTTCTGGCATCTTTAAGCTCATCTCGCAAACGGTCCAGGTCTTCCTTGTTTTTTCGTGCCTCCGTCCATCCCGATGCCGACGAACTTTCAAGCTGGCCCAGCCGTTCATTCAAGATCTTGAGTTCGGCTCTAAGCTCTTTTACCTGAATTTCCGCATATTCAAGCCGTCCTGCACGCTGCTGGAAACTGTCGTATTCCTCCTGTGAAACGGATATGACGGGTTCTTTTTGCAGTTGTTCGGGGTCGAAATATTCCAATTTTTTTCCATATTTTTTATAATATAATTCTATAATATTTCTATATTGAATTCTCCAGGCTCCGTTCCATTTTTCAGCATCCAAAACGCCCTTTTCAATATAATTCCTTATGGTCTTATCCGTTACTTTTAAAACATTTGCAGCCTGTTTTATGTTTAAATAACGCTGAATTTCTTCACTTTGTGCAGACATAAGAACCTCTTTTGTAATTCTAAATTTTATTATTTATTTTCTATTAATTTTATACTGTGTTCCAGACTATGCTGCGCCCAATGCAGCCGCTATGAGATCTTCACTTACCGGTAAACAGAACTGCATCGCTGTAAATTTCTCTCTGAATTTGGATATACGCCCCCCCAATTTTCTGTTTTTCAGGATACTATCCGACATATATCCGGCCAGTTCCCGGAAATCGTCCTTTTGCATCCCAAATCTCGTCATTTCCTGCACCCCCAGGCGAATGCCGCTGGCATCTGAGAAGGATGCATCGCCTGGAAGGGCCTGATAATTCGTGATCACGTTGTTTTCTTCGAGCCTCCTGGCGACTTCAGCGCCTTTACCGTGCCCCACGTTCAGAATCACCTGGTGCGTTTCCGTATAGTCCACGGAAGGATCGCCCTCGACAGACAGACCGCTTTCACAAAGGGCCCTGGCAAACGCTTTCGCATTGGCCATAACCTGTGTCTGATAGTCGTCCCTGAAGGCCATCATTTCATAAGAAGCACCCAGCAGCGCCAGGAGCGTTCCCAGGTGATGGTTGCTTACATCTCCGGGAAACACTTCGGCTACGATCCGCTCCCACAGCGGCCTGTAAAAGGTGGATTCGGACATCCTGCTGGCGATAACGCCTCTCTGCGGCCCGAAAAAGGTCTTGTGTGTCGATCCGGTAACAATGTCAGCCCCCTCTTCGAAAGGCTTCTGAAAGTGCGGGCCCACCAATCCCAAAACGTGCGCCATATCGTACATGAGAATGGGCCGATCCGCTCTGTCTGCCACGAATGCTGCGATCTCTTTCACTGGCTCTGGATGCAGCACCATACTCTTGCCGAATACCGCCAGCTGTGGGCTGTATTCTTCGATCAGCGTCTTTGTCTTTTCAACGTCAATTCGATAGGGGTTATCCTCCCTGACAGGAAAATGAACGACCGCGGGCCGTTCCGTCCTGGAATCGTGCCGCACCAAGTGCCGCAACGCGCCCATGTACTGCGCGCTTAAGTGCCCTCCCCTGCCCAGGTGGTTGTTCATCACATAGCCCAGCCTTGCAGGTTCGCCCCGTCCAAACCGGTTCAGATAATCCACCAGCCCCGAAAAAACGGACTTGTTGGCCATCTGTCCCGAAATGGGCCTCACCTCGACTTCGGAGCATTCCAGATACGCCCTGAGAACGGCCTGGGCCGCCTCTTCAACCCATTCAATAAATCCGGTCCCCTGATAGTAAAAAACGTCCTTTGCAGCCTTTCCAAACGCTTTTATCGTCTTGTGCTCGGCATATCTGGCGGCCGGGTCCAGGATTGAAAGCAGCCTGACAAAGCGCGAGGGAGTCTGTTCCGAAGGAATCAGGTTTATCGCTCCGGACTGCCTGAGCTTCGTATTTTCAACCGCCCGCACTGACAATGCTTCTGCCTCGGGCAGCTGGTTGACGCCATACCGAAACCTTCTTGCTTCAGGGTGGATAATCACCCTGGAATACGGGGGCGCAGCCTCCAGGTTGCTCCTGACCACGATTGCAGGTACAAAACGGCTTCTGGATTTTCGGATGTCCAGGAACTGTCCGGATTTGCCGGATACGATGGCCGAGTCGATATAGGCGATGGCAATCGCCCTCCTGTCCTGTGCTTCGCCCGGTGCAGCATATAACCCCGATCCCTCAAACCGCAGATAAGGGACAATCGTACCGCTTGTCACCCACCCAACGGGACTTTCATCCAGGTAGACCTCGTCCCCTTGTCTTGCAGAACTGATTCCCGGCCCGGTCCGGTCCCCATTCAGTATCGCGATCTGCCGAACAAACCTGGGCACAACTCTCTCGTGGAAAGGCCTGGCGAACCTCCCCCCTGCCCTCAACCTTTCGACGACTTCCTTGTTCTGCTCTATTAATGCGCCTTTTCCGATATAATCTCCTTTGTCCACCGCAAAACTCGTGGATTTTCTGCCCAGCGCAAGCGCACAGATCGGAATGGGGTCTCCATTGGGGTCCTCACCCAGTTCATGCCCGTACAGAGGCAATCCGGATTCCAATCTCAGGGTATCCCTTGCGCCCAGACCGACGGGAACAACGCCGTGCCCCTGGCCCTGGTCGAGGACCTGTTCCCACAGGGACAAGGCGTTCGATCGCTCTGAGAAGAGCTCAAAGCCCACAGGCTCTCCCGTATACCCTGTCCTGGCAACAATGACAGCGCTTCCGTTTATTCTGACGAACGATAGCATATTCTTAAACGGTTCGGGCAGCCTTCCTGAATTCCCGTTCAGGCGCAGTATGTCTTCCAGAATCAACGCTGCTTTTGGACCCTGCAGAGCCATCATCGCAAGGTCCTCGCTCTTATCCGTGAATACGGTATTGGGAAATTTGGGCCGGAACTGATCCAGCCACTGCCAGTCTTTTTCCCGGTTGGCCGCATTCACCACCAGCATATATTCACCTTCACCTACCCGGTACAAATACGCATCGTCTATGGCACCCCCGTTTTCGTCCGGAATGAGGGTATACTGCGCCTTTCCGACTTCGTTCAGAGCAAGTACATTATTGGTAGTTAGATACTGCAAAAAGGGAATCGCATCACCCCCGGACACAAAAAATCTGCCCATATGGCTGATGTCGAACAGCCCGGCGTTCGTTCTCGTCGCAATGTGTTCGGAGAAAATGGTCCTGTACTGGATTGGCATGTCGAACCCACCAAATCCGAGGGTCTTTGCCCCGGCGCTTATATGCCAGTCGTAAAGAACGGTTTTTTTCAATTCATTCCCCTATTAAATTCCGGCAATCCATCATACGACCAGGTTCACCAACCGATTGGGCACGACAATCACTTTCCTGGGCGACTTGCCCTCCAGGTGTGTCTGGACATTCTCCTGCGCCAGGGCCAGGCGCTCGATATCCTCCCGGGGCGCATCGACCTCCACTTCGAAACGCGCCCGCACCTTGCCGTTGACCTGCACCGGCATTTCGATCGTCGCCGGGCGTGCCAGCACCTCGTCCCATTCGGGCCAGGCCTGCTCGTGCACGCTGAATTTCCCCCCGATCCGCTCCCAGAGCTCCTCCGCCAGGTGGGGCGTCATCGGGGCCAGGAGCAGCACGAGCGTCCGGATCGCCTCCGTCCAGGTCTCCGTCTTGACGACCGGCGTCGCTTTCGCCCGGCCCAGCCCGTTGGTGAACGTCATCAGCGTGGCAACCGCCGTGTTGAAGGCAAACGCTTCCAGGTCCTTCGACACCTTCTTCACCGTCAGGTGGATCAGCCGCTTCAAGGCGTCGATATCGGCCTCCGTGGCCTGGCCCTCAACCTCCGGCGGGTGCCCGACCACCAGCGACCAGACACGGTTCAAAAACCTCGGCGTGCCTTCCATGCCGGAAGAGCTCCACGGCCCGCCCTGGTCCCACCGGCTGAAGAACATCAGGTAGGTACGCACGCTGTCTGCACCATAGCGGTCTACCCACTCGTCCGGATTGATCACATTGCCCCGGGACTTGCTCATCTTTTCGGAGTCCTCGCCCAGGACAATCCCCTGGTTGTAGAGCCGGACCATCGGTTCGTCGTCGTCCACCAACCCCATATCCCGCATCGCCTTGGTGAAGAACCGGGTGTAGAGCAGGTGCATTGTGGCATGTTCGATGCCGCCTGTGTACTGGTCCACCGGCAGCCAGTAATTCCCCTCCTTCGGATTGAAGGGGGCCTGGCTGTAATGGGGACTCAGATAACGATATTGATACCATGATGAACACATGAAGGTATCCATCGTATCGGTCTCCCGAACGGCATCTCCACCACATTCCGGGCAGGTTGTATGGAGAAAGGCCTCGTGGTATTTCAGGGGGGACTCGCCCGTGGGCAGGAACTCAGCGTCTTCTGGCAGCAGCACGGGCAGATCTTCCTCCGAGATGGGAACGGTTCCACACGCAGAACAATAGACCATGGGAATGGGACACCCCCAGTAGCGCTGGCGGGAGATCAGCCAGTCGTGCAGCCGGTAGTTGACCTTGCGCTCCCCGATGCCCCGGGCCTCCAGGTCATCGGCCACGGCCTCCCAGCCTTCCTCTGAGGAGAGTCCGTCGAACCGGCCGGAGTTGACCATCCTGCCCGGATCGGTACAGGCCTCCTCTGGAGGGTTGCCGTCCCAATCGGGCGGGGCGATGACCACCTGGATCGGCAGGTCGTAGCGTTTGGCAAAGTTGAAATCCCGCTCGTCGTGCGCAGGCACGGCCATAATCGCTCCCGTTCCGTAGGTGGTCAGCACATAGTCCGCAATGTAGATCGGAACCTCCGCGTCGTTCATGGGGTTGATCGCATAGGCCCCGATGAACACGCCGTCCCGTGCCCTGTCTATCGACAGCCGTTCGATCTCGGACCGGCGCAGGGCCCCGGCCGTGTAGGCCTCTACTTCCGGGCGCTGGTCTTCGGTGGTGATCCTGGCCACCAGAGGATGCTCGGGAGCCAGCACGGCGAAGGTCATGCCGAAGGTGGTATCCGGCCTTGTGGTGAACACCCGGAATCCCTCTTCCCGGCCCTTGACGCGCATCTCGAATTCAACGCCCTCGCTCCGACCGATCCAGTTGTTCTGCATGGTCACCACCCGGTCCGACCAGTCGATCCTGGAAAAGTCCAGGAGCTCTTCCGCGTAGTTTGTGATGCGCAAGAGCCACTGATCCAGCTCTTTCACAACAACCGGGGTCTCGCACCGCTCGCAGTGCCGATCCTCGCCCTGGACCTGCTCCCGGGCAAGCGTCGTATTGCAGCCCGGACACCAGTCTACCGGGGCCTTCTGCCTGTAAGCCTGGCCGTGTTTGTAGAACTGGAGGAACAGCCACTGCGTCCAGCGATAATATTCGGGCACACAGGTGATCGCTTCCCGTTCCCAGTCAAACATCGTGCCCATCGTTTTAAGCTGCTCCCGCATCTGTTCAACGTTGTCCATCGTCCACTTAAACGGATGAACACCCCGCTGGATGGCCGCATTCTCGGCGGGCAGCCCGAATGCGTCAAAACCGATGGGAAAGAGCACGTTGTAGCCCTTCATACGCATAAACCGTGCCCGGACGTCGGAGGGGGCTATCGCATACCAGTGTCCGATATGGAGGTCGCCCGAGGTATAGGGCAGCATCGTCAGCGCGTAGTGTTTGGGACGGTCCCCGTCAACCGTGCTTCTGTAAAGCCCGGTCTCTTCCCAGCGCTTCCGCCATTTCGTCTCAATTGAAGAAAAGTCGTACCCACCGTCTGCCATTTGTCCCTCGCTTTTTAAACGGTCTTTATGGATACAACCGCTGCAGCATCCGGGGAAACGGAATGGTCTCCCGCACGTGCGGCAGCCCGCAGATCCAGGCGACGGTCCGTTCAATACCCAGGCCGAAGCCCGCATGGGGAACACTGCCGTAACGGCGCAGGTCCAGATACCACTGGAAGGGTGCCTCATCAAGTCTGTGTTCGGCGATCTTCCGCTCAAGCTCCTCCAGACTGTCTTCCCGCTGTCCGCCGCCGATAATCTCTCCGTATCCTTCAGGTGCCAGCATATCCATGCAAAGGGCCAGCCTCTCATCCTCCGGGTCCGACTTCATGTAAAACGCCTTACAGGCCGCCGGATACCGGTGGACGAGCACCGGCCGGTCGAAGTGTTCCGCCAGCACGGTCTCGTCCTCTCCCCCAAAATCGTCTCCCCAGGGGTGGTCAACCCCCTCTTTTTGGAGGATTTCAACTGCTTCGGTATACGAGATCCTGGGAAAGGGCTTTGCCACACGCTCCAGGGGCCCCAGGTCCCGTTTCAGGTACTCCAGCTCCGCCCTGCGCTTTTCCAAAACCCACCGGACAACCGTGACCACAAAATCCTCGGCCAGGTCCATATCCCCGGCCAGGTCCAGGTAGGCCACCTCCGGTTCGACCATCCAGAACTCGGTCAGGTGACGCCGGGTCTTGGACTTTTCCGCACGAAAGGTTGGACCGAAACAGTAGACCTTCCCAAAAGCCATCGCGCCGGCTTCCATGTAGAGCTGCCCGCTCTGGGTCAGATAGGCCTTCTCGTCAAAATAGTCGGTTTCGAACAGGGTGCTGGTCCCCTCACAGGACGCCGGCGTAAAAACAGGGGCGTCTACCAGCACAAAATTCCGCTCATCGAAATAATCCCGGCAGGCCTTCACAATTTCACTGCGAACCCTCAGAATGGCGTGCTGCCTGGACGAACGCAGCCACAGGTGCCGGTGATCCATCAGAAAGGCCGTACCGTGCGTCTTGGGAGTAATCGGGTAGGCATCGGCGATCTGGACCACCTCCAGGTCCAGAACCCCGATCTCGTACCCGGTAGAAGACCGTTTGTCTTCCCGCACAACGCCTCTGATCCGAAGGGAGGACTCCTGGGTCAGCGCATCGGACCGGTGGAAGACTTCCCGGGAGACCTCCCCCTGAAACACCACGCACTGGATGGCGCCCGTCCCATCGCGCACCTGAAGGAAGTGGAGTTTCCCGCTGGACCGCTTGTTATACAGCCATCCCTCCAGGAGAACCTCCTCTCCCCTGTGTTCTCCAACTTCAGCAATCGATATTCGTACGGCCATTTTACGCTCCGGTTTCAAGCAGTGGGTGACGCGTGCTCCCCTATCGTCCAAGCGTGATCAGATGCATCCTGTTTTCGTCCATCAGGGCCTCACAGACCTCCAGCACACCCTCCCGGGTGACCCGGTTGATGGCCACAAGCCATTCTTCCTGAGAGTGATAACGCCCCGTATAGATCTCCTCCCTGGCGATTCGACCCATCCGCCTGTCCATGCTTTCATACCCCAGGATGAGTTCCCCCCGAAGCTGGGCCTTACAGCTTTCCAGCTCTTCCTTTGAAATCCCTTCCCGTCTGAATCTGGAGAGTTCGGAACGGACGATTTCGATCGATTGCCCCGCACGTGCCCGGTCGCAGGCCAGGTAGACCCCCAACAGGCCGGTGTCTTCCAGCGCCTCCAGGTAGGAATAGACGGCGTAGGCCAGCCCAAGGCGTTCCCGTACATGTTGAAACAGCCGGGAACTCATCCCCCCTCCCAGGGCTGTATTGGCAACCAAAAGGTCGTACTGCTGGGGGTGTGTGTAGGCATAGGCCGTTGTGCCCAGGCAGATGTGGGTCTGTCCGACATCGCGCTGGTAATGGCACTCCGTCCGCACCGCATCTGTGGGCCGCTCTCTGACCAGCTGGCATCCGGCCGCTCCGGATGGTTTGAAGAGCCGGCATACCAGATCCACCAGATGATCATGGTCCAGGTTACCTGCGGCTGAGATCACCATCCTGTCGGGGCGGTAGGTGCGGTCGAGGTGGCCCCGGAGGGCCTCTCCGGTAAAGGTGCGTACCGTCTCCGGGGTGCCCAGGATAGGTGCCCCCACCGGATGCCGGCCCCAGACCGATCTGGCAAACAGGTCGTGAACCAAGTCTTCGGGGGTATCTTCCACATTCTGGATTTCCTCCAGGACCACCCCTTTTTCTTTTTGGATCTCTCCAGCGTCCAGACGCGGGTTTTGAAGCATGTCCAGGAGGACATCCAGCGCCACGTCTATGTGTTCATCCAGGCACCGCGCATAAAAGCAGGTAAGATCCCGGTAGGTGAACGCATCCAGGCTCCCCCCCAGGGACTCCAGGCTGTGGACAATTTGGAAGGCATCCCGCTTTTGGGTGCCTTTAAAGAGCATGTGTTCCAGAAAATGGGAGATCCCGCGCTCTGCGTCTCTTTCGTCCCGAGACCCCACCTGCACCCAGGTACCAAGGGAGACGGACCGAACAAAAGGAACCTGCTCGGTCAGAATTCGGAGACCATTGTCCAGCTTTGTTTTTCGAAAACGCCTGCCTGGGGCCACAGGATAGTCCCCCCGAAATAAAGCGAAAAGACGACCGGGGAAATTCCGATCGCCTTCTCCTCACCGGTCCAAACAGGCCAGTTACCGTCGGCCTGGTCGTCTCATCCCCCTCCCCCCTCTGGGGCGCTGATCTCCGGAGGGGGGAACATAGCCCTCCGGGGCTTCGAACGTGGCCTTCCGGCTCAGCCGGATCTTGCCCTGCTCGTCGATCCCGATCACCTTCACCTGCGTTCTGTCGCCCTCTTCCAGGACATCCTCCACCCTTCGCACGCGATGGTAATCCAGTTCGGAGATGTGGCACAGGCCCTCTTTCCCGGGCAGGATCTCAATGAAGGCCCCAAAGTCCATCACCCGCTTTACCTCACCTTCGTACACCTTGCCGACCTCCGGGTCTTCCACCAGCGACCGGATCATCCGCATCGCCGTTTCTCCGGATTCCGCATCCATCGAGCTTACCGTAACCAGTCCGTCGTCTTCCACGGCAACCGTCGCACCGGTCTCTTCGATACTCCGTATGGTCTTTCCCCCCGGGCCGATCACCGCGCCGATCTTGGAAGGATCAATCCGCAGCGACAGGATACGGGGCGCGTACTGCGAGAGCTCCTTGCGGGGCTCGGAAATGGCCTCATTCATAATCCCGAGGATATGGTTCAGGGCCTCGCGGGCCTGGGCGAAGGCCTCCTGCATAATATCAAAGCTGATGCCTTTGATCTTGATGTCCATCTGGATGGCCGTCATCCCCCCGGCGGTGCCGGTGATCTTTAAATCCATGTCTCCCAGGTGATCTTCGGCCCCCAGGATATCGGTCAACACCACCCACCTGTCTCCTTCCACCACCAGACCCACGCCCGCCCCGGCAACAGGTGTTTTAATGGGCACCCCCGCATCCATCAACGCCAGCGACCCCCCGCAGACCGTGGCCATAGAAGAGGAACTGTTGGACTCCAGGATCTCTGAGACGGCCCGGATTGTATAGGGAAAGTATTCCTCGGAAGGGATCACGGGTTCCAGCCCCTTCTCGGCCAGGGCGCCATGCCCGATCTCCCGGCGTCCCGGCGCGCCGATCCGCCTGGTTTCTCCGACACTGTAGGAGGGAAAGTTGTAATCTACCATGAAACTCTTAAACGACTTGCCCTCCAGGTCATCCACCATCCGCGTATCCATCTTGCTGCCAAGCGTCGCCACACACAGGGCCTGGGTCTGCCCGCGGGTAAAAATCGCCGATCCGTGTGCGCGGGGCAAAACGCCCAGTTCGACGGTAATCGGGCGCACCTCGTCCAGTGCGCGGCCATCAATACGGCGTCCCTCCTCCAGGATCATCCGGCGCATATCGGCCTTTTCGATCCTGGAGATTTCATCTGCAATCGCTCCCTCCGATTCGGGAAACGATTCGGCCAGCCGTTCCTGCACCTCCACAACCAGCTGGCTGAGGGCGCTGTCCCGGTCTTCCTTGACCGGCAGCCGGTTGGCATCCACCACCCGCCCCTCTGCCAGTTCCCTCACGGCCCCCGCCAGCGCTTCATCAAGCTCGGGCTCCACCACTTCACGCTTGGGTTTGCCGCAACGGGCAACCAGCTCACCCTGGAGGTCGATGATTTTGACGATGGCCTCATGGGCAACCTTGAGCGCTTCTAAAATGTCGGCCTCCGGGACATCGTGGCATTCTCCCTCTACGGAGATGATCGACTCCCGACTGCCGGAAACGACCATATTGATATCGCTCTCTTCAAGCTGGTCGCAGGTCGGACTGACCACGTATTCCCCCCCGACTCGCCCCACCCGGACAGCCCCGATTGGTCCCTCAAAAGGAATATCGGAAATACATATCGCCGCTGATGCGCCCGTCATGGCCAGCACGGCGGGATCGTTGTCCTGGTCGTAGGAGAGGACGGCAACCAGCACCTGCGTATCATAGGAAAACGCTTTGGGAAAAAGCGGCCGGATCTGGTGGTCAATCAGCCTGGCGTTCAGTTTTTCTGTTGTCGACGGCGCGCCTTCCCGTTTGAAGAAATTCCCGGGGATTCGCCCACCGGCATAGAATTTTTCCCGGTAATCTACCATGAGTGGAAAAAAGTCACCTTCAAACTTCCGGTGATCTGCAACAGCCGCCACGATGACCACGGTATCGCCGTAGCGCATCCACACGGCGCCGTGCGCCTGTTTGGCCACACGGCCTGTCTCAATGGACAGCGTACGCCCCTCTAACTCCATCTCCACTTTCTCAACCATCCACACATTCCTCCTGAAAATACACGTCTGGGCATCTGGTAACGTCCGGCGCTTCCGCACGTTAGAGGGGAGTGTCTATGCCCTGCGTTTTGATTGAATCAACCTCGAATGCCGAGCTTGTCGATCAGTTCCCGATAGCCACCCAGATCCCTCCGCTGCATATACCTCATCAGACGGCGGCGCTGCCCGACCAGTTTGAGGAGACCGCGGCGGGAGTGATGGTCTTTCTTGTGGGTTTGAAAATGCTCGGTTAAGTTGCGGATACGCTCTGTCAGCAGAGCGATCTGCGCCTCCGTGGAACCGGTATCTTCCACCCTGCTGGAAAAGGCTTCGATCAGTTCCGACTTCTTTTCCCTGGTTAATGCCAATGTTCTACCTCCGCAAAAGGGTTGTATCGACGTGTGATAACACATCCCGGGCGGCTTCCAGGTCGTTTTTGATCTGTGCGATCAGCGCCGCCGGGGTTTCAAACCGCTGCTCACCTCGAATCCGATGCACCAGTTCCAATGTGAGCCGTTGACCGTAGAGGTCCCCTTCGAAATCCAGGATATGAGCTTCCAGGGCGCGGGACCTGCCGTTGAATGTGGGGCGATAGCCCAGGTTTAACACCGCATCGCATCGGTCCCCGGACGGGAGATAGGCAAAGGCCGCATAGACCCCATCCGGAGGCATCAGCTTGCCCGGCTCCTCGATGGCCAGATTGGCCGTGGGAACCCCCAGTGTCCGACCCCGGCCATCCCCGTGCGCGACCCGTCCGGCAACTGGATACCCACCCCCCAGGAGCCGACAGGCAGCTTCCAGATTTCCCTCCATCACAAGCCGCCGGATGCGCGTACTGCTCACAGGTTTCCCATCGACCAGAACCGGCGCAACCGATCTGACTTCGAAACCGAAATCCCGTCCCAAAGCCTGCATGGTCTCCAGGCCGCCCCTGCGGCCCTTCCCAAACCCGTGGTCATAGCCAACCACGACAACCTGCGCTCGCAGACGCCGAACCAGGTAGTCCTCAACAAACGCCTCCGGGCTTAACTCCCGCAGCGCCTGCGTAAAGGCCACGACCACCAGCAGATCGATTCCCAGAGGGACAACACGCCGCACCTTTTCCTCAAGCGAGGTGAGAATGCCGGGGGCCTGCGTGGGGTCAATGACGGTCCGTGGGTGGGGATCGAAAGTAACCACCACCCCGGTTCCCTTTCGGGACGCAGCTTCGGCACAGACGGCTTCAAGGACGGCAACGTGTCCCAGGTGTACACCGTCGCATTGGCCCACCGTTACCACGGGAGCAGGGAGATCCAGAGGCGTCTCAAGGGTGATTATGCGCATCATGCAGCTGGCTGGCGTTTCAGACGCTGGAAGACACGTACCGGCTTTAAGACCGCCCCGTCGGCCGTCCACCGCCCAATACCCAAAAGCGATCCTTTCGGATCGAGTGCCCGAACCAGATCACTGGATTGGATTTCCACCTCGCGGATGCCGGCAACGGGGGTTCCATGGACAAACCTCCGAATCTGATCGGAAGTCAAATGGAGACCGGGCATGTGTCCAAGGGCCCGGTTGGGATCGATCAGGTGTTCTTCAATCCTCCCCTCTGCACACAACACCTGCAGATCCTCCAGAGGGATACAGTGATCCAGCCCGATCTTGCCCACAGCCGTGCGCCTCAAAGCGACAAGATGCCCACCGCATCCCAATTTGCGGCCAATATCATCTGCCAGAGCCCGTATATAACACCCTTTGGAACAGGAAACCGTCAGATCCAGCAAAGGCGGGACGAACCGTTCGATATCTATTCCGTAGATGCGCACCCGACGGGCTTCTCGGGCAACCTCCTGTCCGGCCCTGGCCAACTGGTAGAGGCGCTTTCCCGCAACTTTTCGAGCCGAAAACATCGGCGGGATCTGTTCGATTTCCCCAACGAACCTCCGCACAACCTGAAAGACCACGCCCTGGTCGGCGGGAACCTGATCCGAGCGGGCGATCACCGCGCCGGCCGCGTCTAAGGTATCGGTGGAAATCCCGAGCCGGATGCGGGCCCGGTAGCGTTTGTCCTGATCGGTTAAAAACGAACTGAGCCGGGTCGATTGCCCCAAACAGAGTACCAGCACACCCGTCGCAATCGGATCCAGCGTGCCCGTGTGTCCGGCCTTGCGAACCTGGAGCGTGCAGCGCACCCGATCAACCACATCGTGAGACGTCCATCCCTGAGGTTTATCAACCGGCAAAAGCCCGTTCAGAGCGATGGATACCCCTCCTTGAGTTTTGGAATGGGGATTTCTGAAATCCGCCATTTCCTACTCCAGGCTGTCCAGGAGCCGGTTGATCCGGGCACCCCGCTCGATGGAAGCATCGTAGACAAACAGGAGTTCCGGGATATGGCGCAAACGGATGCGCCTCCCAAGCTCCCTGCGCAAATAGGCACTGGCATGGGTGAGGGCATTCAGGGTCTCTTCACGGGCGGTCGCATCCCCCATAACACTTACATAAACCCTGGCCGTCCGCAGATCCTGGGTCATGTCAACATCGGTAAGGGTGACAAAACCCAGGCGGGGGTCTTTGAGCCGCTTGTGAACAAGCTCGCTGAGGATTTCTTGAATCTGTCGCGCAACACTGTTCGGGCGCCACATCAGATCATTTCCAAAGAATAATCCACCAACTCTACTCTGGCGTCTGTCTGAACCAGGTCAACGACCTTGGAGAGGACCTGGTTGGCATGGCGCGTTTCGTTGGATACAACCGCCACACCCAGCACGGCTTTCTGCCACAGGTCGTTATCGCTCAGTTCCGAAATCGACACGTTGAACTTATTTCGGACGCGCGTGCGGATACTTTTCAGAATGCTGCGCTTGCTCTTGAGAGAACCGCTCTCGGGCAAATAAAGCACCAGGCGGCACAGTCCGATGGTCATGGGCTACAAGGTCCGCGCGGTCTCCACCAGTTCATAGGCCTCGATTACGTCGCCGACTTTGATATCGTTGAAGTTCTCAACCGCAATGCCGCATTCAAATCCGGCCTGGACTTCCCGCACATCGTCTTTAAAACGCCTGAGGGAGTCGATCTGCCCTTCGTTGATCACCACATTGTCCCGAAGCACCCTGATCAGGGAATTCCGGTTGATCATACCCTCTGCAATATAGCACCCGGCAATGGTCCCCACACTTGAAACCTGAAAGGTTTCCCGGACCTCGGCCGTGCCTGCAATCTGTTCTTCTACAGCGGGTTTCAGCAGACCCGACAGGGCCGCTTTCACATCCTCAACCACTTCATAGATCACCCGATAGAGACGAATATCCACCTGCTCCTGCGCAACGACCTCCCGTGCCCGGGCATCGGGCCTGATGTTAAACCCGATAATAATGGCATCAGACGCCGAGGCCAGGAGCACGTCCGACTCCGAGATGGCGCCGACTCCCCGGTGAATCACGTTCAGGCGGACCTCTTCGCTGGATATCTGAGAGAGGGCATCATCGAGGGCTTCGACCGATCCGCCGACATCGCCTTTGAGGATCAGGCGCAATTCCTGGATCTTACCCGCCCGGATCTGATCGTGGATATCGACCAGGCTGACCCGCTTGCCTCTGTGGACCTCCAGCGCCCGTCGAAGCTGTTGCCGTTTTTGACTGACCTCCCGCGCCTGGCGCTCATTCTCCACCACATGAAACGAATCCCCTGCCTGGGGCAGCCCGGACAGCCCCAGAACCTGAATAGGCACTGAAGGACCGGCCACTTCAACGGGGCGAGCCCGCTCATCCAGCATAGCCCGCACCCGGCCGCTGTAGAGGCCCGTGACAAACGGGTCGCCAACGCGGAGGGTGCCACTTTGGACCAGAACAGTCGCCACATTCCCCCGACCCCGGTCCAGCCGGGCCTCCACAACGGTGCCTTTGGCGCGCTTGTCCGGGTTGGCTTTCAATTCCAGCAGGTCGGTCTCCAACGCCAGCAATTCCAGCAGGCTGCCCACATTCTGTCCGGTTTTGGCTGAGATTTCACAGCACTGGACCTTGCCCCCGTAGTCCTCGACCAGTACATTGTGCTCAGTCAGCTGCCGCTTGATCTTGTCTACATCCACATTTGGCAGGTCTATCTTGTTGATCGCCAGCGCAATGGGCACACCGGCGGCCCGGGCGTGGTCGATGGCTTCTACGGTCTGGGGCATCACATTGTCATCTGCGGCCACCACCAGCACCACAACATCGGTCACCTGCGCCCCCCGGGCGCGCATGGCGGTAAAGGCCTCGTGTCCGGGGGTATCCAGGAACGTCACTGTTCGCCCACGCTTCACCTGGACGTGGTAGGCGCCGATGTGCTGGGTGATTCCTCCCGATTCACCGGCAACCACATTCGTGTCCCGGATGTGGTCCAGCAACGAGGTCTTGCCATGGTCGACATGGCCCATGATGGTCACCACCGGAGGCCTGGGCAACAGGTCACCTTCGGCGTCTTCGTCTGTCTCCTCCAGGACCTCTTCGGCATACTCATCGAGCTCTTCCACGTCAAAGCCGAACTCGTAAGCAACCAGCGTGATCGTGTCCATATCGAGCCGCTGGTTGATGGTCGCCATCATCCCCATCTGGAGACATTGTTTGATGACCTCGGTGGGGGGTACATCCATCAGACTGGCGAGTTCGCCAACCGTGGTAAACTCGTTCACCTTCAGGGCACGACCTTCTGTCTCTTCCTCCGGGGTGCCATCTTCCCGACTGCGACGTCTCCGGGGGCGAGAGACCCCCGCCTCCATCTGGGCCATGGTCCGCCGGACGCTTTCCTCCACCTCCCTCTGATCCACGACCGGCCGACCGCGCCGCCGTTTGCGCTTCCGCCCGGCGCCTCGACCTGTCGAAACAACGGACGTCGAAGTCGGTTTACCGCCCACGGGTGGGGACAAAGGCGTCCCCTTGCTGCTGTCTTCAACCACAGGGAGGACTTCCTGCCGTCCGGAAGTCCGTTTCCGACGCCGGCGTTTTGGCCTGGCCTCCCGTTCTTCTTTTGTAGATTTCTCTTCCTTCCTGGTTTGAAGCTTTTGAGACTGTTTGGCCTGTTTGGCCTGTTTGGCCTCCGCGACCGCTTTTGATTTCTCCCGCTCTTCCCGTTCCTTTTTTTGCGTGGTCTTGCGCTTCATCTCCTGCCGGGAGACATGTCGCTCCTCTTCGAACTTTCGCTGAACGCTTTCAACCATCTCCGAGGTGCAAATGGCCATATGGTTCTTAATATCGTATCCCAACCCCCTGACCACTTCAACCATTGCAACGCTGGAGAGATTGAATTCCCGGGCGATTTCGTAAATCCGTTTTTTCTTGGCATCGTCCACTTTTACTTTAGCCGATGGTTGGGCGAATTTACTCATCCTGGTCGCCAATATGCTGTTCACCTCCTTCTGATTCGGGCGCGGCTTCGGAAGGCTCATCGGCTGCGCTCTCTTCGGCCCTTGCAGCCTCCGCCGCCGCCTGTCTGGCCTCTTCTTCGGCCCTTGCAGCCTCCGCCGCCGCCTTCTCTTTTCTCTGCTCTTCTCGATAGGCCTCGACCTTTATGGAAACGATCTCCCGGGCCGCAGACTGAATTTTCAAGGCAATGACCTCACCGATACCGGGCACTTCAAGAAGCCTGGACAGCGAGGCCTCCGCGACATCGTTGGCCGAAGCGACTCCCGCTGCCTGCAGGCGCTCCCGCATGATCTTTCCAACGCCGGGGACATCGCTTAAAGGCACAAAGGTCGCGGCCTTTTCTTCCTGGATCTCCTGGAATTTCGTCTCCGTAATAATATCAATCTTCCACCCTGTCAATTGGGACGCCAACCGGGCATTCTGGCCCGATTTCCCAATGGCCAACGAGAGCTGGTCGTCTTCTACGATGGCCGTCATCCACCTCTCCCTGCGGTCGACCACCACCCGCTTGACCACAGCCGGGCTGAGGGCCCGGGAAAGGAAGATGGCCTCGTCTTCGCTCCAGGCGACAATGTCGATACGCTCGTTGCTCAACTCCCGGACTACCGCCTGCACCCGGGACCCCTTCATACCCACACACGCCCCCACCGGGTCGATCCGGTCATCGTTGGAATGAACGGCGATCTTGGCCCGCGCTCCTGGTTCCCGCGCCACGGCCTTGATCTCGATAATGCCTTCGTAGATTTCTGGGACCTCGAACTGAAAGAGCTTCACCAGGAAGGTGGGATGGGTCCTGGAGAGCACCACCTGGGGGCCCTTCGAAGTGCGCAGCACATCGACCAGGTAGGCCCGGAGAGGGTCCCCCTGGCGGTACCGCTCTTTTCGAATCTGTTCCTTGAGCGGGACCACCGCCTCGGTCCGCCCCAGGTTGATCAGGATATCCCCGTGGCTGATCTGCTGTACCGTCCCACTGACAATCTCGCCGATCCGCCCCCGATAGTCTTCATAAATGCGCTCCCGTTCCGCCTCTCGTACCCGCTGGATCAGGATCTGCTTGGCCGATTGAATCGCATTGCGCCCAAAGTCGGAAAAACGCAACTCCTCTTTAACCTGCTGGCCGACCCTGGCTTTGGGAGCGATCTCGTGGGCAGCCGACAGGCCAATCTGCAAACCCGGTTCTTCGACCGCGTCATCTTCTACGACCTCTTTGTTCGCAAAAATCTGAATATTCCCCGAAACGCTATCGATCTGGACCTCTACGTTATCGGACATGCCAAACCGCTTTTTGGCGGCAGAAAGAAGGCCGATTTCCAGGGTCTCGATGACCAGATCCCGGTTGACATTCTTCTCCTGGGCAATCTGCCCCAAGGCTTCCAGAACTTCGTAGTTCAAAACACCTTCTCCTCAAAAGTCGAAGTGGAGATTGGCCTTTCTGACCTCGGCACGGGAGATACGGTCTACCTCACCGTCGATTGTGAGGACCAGCTCTGCGCCCTGACAGGACACCAGGGTACCCGTAAGCACCCCCCGCCCTTCAACAACCAGCCGAACATCCTGCCCCACCGCCCGCTGATAATCCCGCTCCGATTTCAGCGCCCGGTTCAAGCCGGGTGAAGAGACTTCCAGGGTGTAGCTCCCATCAATGGGATCGTGCGTATCCAGAAGATCTTCAAGGCCCCGACTCAGGACCGCACACTCATCAATGGTGATCCTCCCTGGGCGGTCAACATAGATGCGGAGCATCCTGCGGCGCGGATTTCCGGACAACAAAAGCTCAACAAACTCCACACCGCGCGCTTCCAGGAACCCCTCCACCAGCCGTTCGATAGACTCATACAGCGCCAGGTCATCCATAAACTGGACTTGGCCTTTTCAACAAAGTGACCTATATACTCAAAAGAGTGGGCACCCGCCCACTCTCGCCTCAGAAAGGCAAATATATAGTATTCTATACAATAACGCAAGGGAGAAATGGGTTTTCCAGGACGTTTTTGCATGCCGGTCAGGTCTTCCCGTCGATCAAATTTTTCAACTCAAGGAGCATCCCGCGAAGGTCGGACAAGAGGGCTCCCGAATGCTGTGGCTCCGGCCTTTCCTCCACTTTCGGTTGCAGCGAATGCTGCTGCCAGAGAGAGGGGTGTTCTTTGAGCCGTTCCACAGCCCCTTTAACGGTGTATTTCTTGTTGTGCCGCAGCTCCTTAATGGCCAGGACAATCCGGATATCCCGTTCTCTGTAAAACCGGTTTCCGGACCTGCCCCGCCTGGGCCGAAGCATTGGAAATTCTTTTTCCCAAAAACGGAGCACATGGGGTTCAACCCCGGTCTGCGTGGAAACCTCACGAATCGAATAGTAGAGTTTTTTCATTAGTCTCAGCCCGTAAATGATCTATTTTTGTCTGAAGACGACGCGAACGGGTGTGCCCTGAAAGTCGAAGCGTTCCCGAAGCCGCCGCTCCAGAAAGCGCCGGTAGTGCTCGGGGACGTCCCGGGGCCTGGACGTAAAAAAGAGCACCGTGGGCGGTTCCGTACCGGGCTGAACGCAGTAGTAGATCCGCGAGGTGCGCCCCTTTCGAGACGGGGGCGGCGATTCGGCGTTTAATTCCTCCAGGAAACGGTTGAGTTCCCCCGTGCCGATCCTGTACCGGCGGCGGTCGTAGACCTCAAGCGCCATATCCACCGCCCGCCAGGTCCGCTGCCCTGTCAGGGCGGAGATAAAGACCATTGGATAATCGTGCAGGGAGGGAAACCGCCGGATGAGGTCCCGGGTGCAGATTGCCGCGGTTTTGTCGTCTTTTTCAATCAGATCCCATTTGTTCACAACCAGAACGGCCCCCTTTCCCAACGCCACCGCCTGACCCAGAATCCTGACATCCTGAAGCGTACAGCCCTCTTCCGCATCGATCAGCACAATGGCCACATCACACCGTCCCAGGCTCGCAGACGTGCGCACCGTGCTGTAATACTCCACCTGTTCCCGAACCCGGGCACGCCGCCGCAGACCGGCCGTATCAATCAGCAGATAATCCCGTCTGTTTCGCCGCATGGGCAAATCGATCGCGTCCCGGGTCGTACCCGGAATCGGGCTGACCACCACCCGGTCTTTCCCCAGCAGCCGGTTGACAAAGGTCGATTTGCCCACATTGGGCCGGCCCACCACCGCGATCCGGGGGATGCCCGCCTCTGCCTCTACCTCCTCTTCGCCTTCGGGCAACCGGGCGACCACCTCGTCTAAAAGATCGCCGGACAGACGCCCGTTGAGGGCCGATACACCGATGGGGTCGCTCAATCCCAGGCGGTAAAACGGGGCTACATCCGGCTCATCCCGCTCGGAGTCGACCTTGTTCACAACCAGCAGGTAGGGCGTCCCACAGGTGCGGATCAGCCGGGCCATCTCCCCGTCGTAGTCGGCAGGACCCGTTTTTGCATCCACCACCACCAGGATCAAATCGGCCTCGGAGAGTGCGATCTCCACCTGGCGTGTGACGTCTTCGGCGAGCGGTTCATCCGGATGCGGGATGTATCCCCCCGTATCGATCAGGGTAAAGACGCGCCGGTTCCAGGCCACCTCGGCGTAGTTGCGGTCCCGGGTGACCCCCGGCAGGTCGTCCACAACGGCCCGGCGTTCGCCCAAAAAGCGGTTAAACAGGGTCGATTTACCCACATTGGGCCGCCCCACAATGGCAACTACCGCTTTGCGCTGCCCCAAAAGCGTTCACCCCCCTTCATCACACCACCTGACGCGACGAAATATAGGGATGTGCGGCCTCTCCGGTCTCTCTGCCCACCTCCCGCCCGCCCCGTCCCTTCACCACATCCTTGAGGGTCTCCACCAGATCGTAGCTCCCCACAAGGACTTCGCACCCCAGGTTTTCCGACAGATCCGAAGGGGTCAGGTCATCCAGAAAAACCCCGGTATGGCTGATGCAGTTGGGAGGCAGAACGACCACGTCCGCAGGCACCCATCGCGCCTTTAAAGCATCGCGTATATCGCCTCCGGTCAGGAGGCCGGAAACGGTAATTCCACTTCCGAGAAACCGGTTGCGCACCTCAATCAGGTGGACGTTCAGCCAGGACAGACGGTTGAGGCGGTCCACCATACGCCGCATAAACCCTGCGCCCAACACGCTGGTGACCAGGGTTGCCCTGAGCGGGTCCGGGCACACCGATTCAAGGTCGGCAACCCCCTCCTCAAAGGCATCGATAAACCGCCGCACCATTCCCACGCCGTTCTCCAACAGCGGAAATCCATCGTAGTGCGCCCGATCCGGCAGCTCGCGGCCTGCCAGAATGTAAAACTCATCCCCGAGGTAGACAAAGTTGATCCCCAGTCTTCTTTTGAGCCGCTCCTGCCACCCGGTGACCCGATCGGCGCAATCCACCGCGACTTCAGGGGTGACCGGATGCAGTTCGGGCAGGTTCTTGCGATACCGGGTCAGCCCCAGCGGGACGATCCCTACCGATGCCACATCGGGATAACAGGCCGCCAGGTCAAACACCGTGCGCTTCAGATGAGGGCCGTCGTTGATCCCCGGACAGAGCACCACCTGCGTGTGCATCTGGATATCGTGCCGTGCCAGAAATTGGATCCGCTCCATCACATCGACCGGCTCCGAGCGGCCCAGCAACTGCCCCCGCAGGTCCGGGTGCGTGGCGTGGACCGAGATGTACATCGGGCTGAGCCGCTGATCCACGACGCGCCGGAATTCCTCTTCGGAGAGGTTGGTCAGGGTCACGTAGGCCCCGTGCAGAAATGAGAGCCGGTAGTCATCGTCCTGGTAATACAGGGTCTTCCGCATCCCCCTGGGCATCTGGTGCAAAAAACAGAACACGCACTTGTTGTTGCACTTGAGGATCGGCATGTCGTCCAGCACAATGCCCAGATCCTCGTCAGCGTCCTTTTCAATGTCGAAGATGGCGGGCGCTTCTCCCCTGCGCAGGTGGACCTCAACCGCCTCGTCACCGATGTGAAACCGGTAGTCGATGGGATCGCGGATGGGCTCCCCGTTGATCGCCTCGATCACATCCCCAACCTGTATGCCCACCGCCTCTCCGATGCCACCGGGGACGACCTCCTTGATCCTTACCCTCCCCTCCACTTTTTCGACCATACGGAGACCTTCTACCGCAATCCGTTTCGGACCTTTCATAGAACGCCTATATTTGATTGTTACACAAGGTATTGGACAAATAGTTTATACAATTACTTTGAAAGATAACCCAAACAAAAAGCGCGGTCAAGGAAAATTTCTATATGATGCTTTGTGGGTTGTTTATGGGAGTGTTTTATATGAATAATTGTTCAAATAATAATTTATAGTACGAATAAAAAAAACGGGCAGTCTCAAAAACGAGAATTGCCCATCACCTTTTATTTTTAAAAATTTAAATGGAGCGGGAGACGGGGATCGAACCCGCGACATCAAGCTTGGGAAGCTTGCGTTCTACCACTGAACTACTCCCGCTTCCATCCAGAAACACTCAAATCTACAAACGCTCACCGCGCCTGTCAAGTCTTTTGAGGATAGCCGCCGCTGCGTCCTCTGCGGTGGGGTCAATCCAGGTCAGCCGGGACTCCCGGCGAAACCAGGTCAGCTGCCGCCTGGCATAGTGCCGGGTGCCCACCTTAATTCGATTGACAGCCGTCTCCAGGTCCAGGTCCCCATCCAGAACAGCGAAGATTTCCCGGTATCCAAACGTATTCAGCGCATTGAGCCCGGGGCCGTAGCCCCGTTTGCGAAGGGATTTGACCTCATTGACCAATCCCGCTTCAAGCATCCGGTCCACACGGGCTTCGATCCGACCATAGAGGCGCGCCCGGTCCATGTCCAGCCCGAACCAGCGGGCCTCCCACCGGCCTTCCCGGGGGCGCTTCTGGAGGTCTGACAGCCGCTCCCCTGTGCCCTCAAATACCTCCAGGGCGCGGACAACACGCTGGGAATCGTGTGGATGCAACCTCTGCGCGATCTCCGGGTCGACTTTCGAAAGACGGCAGTAGAGCCCCGGCAAATCATCCCGGGCCTCCTTCCACAGACGACTCCGGACCTCTGAAGGGATCTCCGGTACCGGAGAGAACCCATCCAGCAGCGCCTCCAGGTAAAACCCGGATCCACCGACCAGGATGGGCAACCGCCCTCGCCGCTGCACATCCCGGATCGCCTCGGCGGCCTCCCGGGCGTAGCGCCCTGCGCTATAAGGCTCATCGGGACCGACCACGTCAATCATGTGGTGGCGTGCGTCCGCCTGTTCCTCCGGTGTAGCTTTCGCCGTTCCGATGTCCATGTAGCGGTAGACCTGCCGGGCGTCGGCCGAAACAATCTCTCCATCCAGGGCCTGTGTGAGGGCCACCCCGATGCCGGTCTTGCCCGAGGCCGTGGGCCCGGCCAGGACCAGGAGCGCCGGCACATCTGTTCTACCGTCTGAAATGCTGGTCGATTTCATCCAACGACATCTTGACCACAATAGGCCGGCCCTGAGGGCCGACAAAGGGCTCCCGGGTTGCAAACAGCCGATCGATGAGGCCCTGCATCTCTTTTGTGGAGAGGGCGTCCCCGGACCGGATGGACGTATGGGCGGCATACGATGCGGCCAGCCGGTGCTCCAGGGAGGAGATCTGCCGGTCCTGTCCGGGCGAAGCGGAAAACCGGCCCTCCAGATCCCGGACAATTTCCCGGAGGAGCTTCCCCTCTTCCCAGACCTTCAGGTCCACCGGAATCGCATCGACCACCACGGTATTTCCCCCGAAATCCCGGACTCCGAAACCCATCTTTTCCAGCAAGGGCATGGCCTCCCGAACGGCCTGGATCTCCGCAAGTCCAAAATCCAGCGTAAGGGGAAACAAGAGGCGTTGTCCGGCACCGGGCGTACCGTGGAAATGTTCCAGCACCTGTTCGTACAGAATGCGCTCGTGCGCGACGTGCTGGTCAATGATGATAAACCCGTTCTTGATGTGGGCCAGGATGTATCTTTGATGCAGCTGCCAGACCGAAACCTGGGCCGGGTGCTCTTCGATCAGGCCCTCTTCGGGCAACGCTTTGTCCGGTTGCACGCCCTCCACGGCCGGTTTGCGCACCGTCAGCGGCAGCGCCATCTGGGGGCTCCTGTCGAGTCCCGGATCTGTGAGATAGGCCTGACGGCGTTCTTCAGCCGGGCGCTCTGCGACCAGTTCCGGCGCACGTCCGGGCATCATCTCCGGCGGATGTACAGACGGAGACGCCTTTCCCGAAAATGTGGAAACCGGCTCAAAGTCGCCCGGCCCCATATCGGGGATCAGATCGACCTCGCGGATCGCCGTGCGAACAGCCTCGGCCAGGGTCCGGTAAACCGTGCGTTCATCGGCAAACCGGACCTCCCGTTTGGACGGATGCACGTTCACATCCAGGCGGGCCGGATCGACCTCCAGAAAAATGGAAAAGGTCGGATAGAGGCCTCTGGTCAGCAGTCCGCCGTAGCCATCGTAAACCGCATAGGTCATGGCCTTATGCTGTACCCACCGACCGTTCACGACCAGGGCCTGCTGCGCGCCCGACCTGGAGGCGGTCTCGGGGCGACCCACAAAGCCCCAGACCTGGATGCCCTCTGCGCCGCCCTCTACAAAGATCGCATCCCCTCCCAGGTAGACCCCGAATACCGATTCGATCCGGCGCTTTCGGTCGGCGCGGTCCAGGTTGAGCATTTCGCGGCCGTTGTGCGAAAAAACAAACGCGATCTCGGGATAGGCCAGGGCCAGGCCAGTCACGGTGTTGACCGTATGCCGCAGTTCGGTGTCGGTCCCCTTTAAAAACTTGCGTCTGGCCGGTACGTTAAAAAAAAGCCCGTGAACGGTCACGGTCGTCCCCCGTCCCCGTCCAGCGGACGTCACATCCCGGACCCGTCCGCCCTCCACCACAATCCGGGTTGCCTCTTCGTGCTCTTCCAGTCGGGTTTCCAGAACCATTCGGGACACGGCCGCAATACTGGGCAGGGCCTCTCCGCGAAACCCGAGGGTGCGCAGGGTGCGCAGGTCAGACAGGTCGCAAATCTTGCTGGTCGCATGGCGTTCCAGGGCCAGGAGGGCATCGTCCCGGCACATGCCACAGCCGTTGTCGCTGACCCGCATGGTCTCTTTCCCCCCTGCGGCGACCTCGACCACAATCCGGTCCGCACCCGCATCAATGGCGTTTTCGACCAGTTCCTTCACCACCGACGCCGGTCGCTCCACCACCTCTCCGGCGGCAATCCGATTGGCGATGTCATCGGGAAGAACACGAATACGGTTGGGCATAAGAGAAGCCCTTACAGGCTAAAGGAAAGACAATCGGCTTCCGTCACAAATCGCAGTCCACAATCAGCACCTGAGTTGATCCGGACATAGGCCCTGGTCTCCTATCCACCTGCGAGCCGGTCCAGGGCGCAGTCCAGGGCCTGCACCGTCCTGTCCAGATCTTCCCGGGTATGTGTCGAAGCAGCCAGCCCCGCCAACCCGCACATGTCAACCCCCTCCAACAGCATGGCCGAATGGAAGGCGTCTCTCATGGCCGCATCCGGCCCTTTCAGATCCCGGTAATCGTACCGTCCCTCCCGGATGGCCGACAGAGCCTCTTCGGGGTCTCCACAATCGGGAAGGATCTTAATGCCCGAAAAGTCTCCGTAGACCACCCAGTTGACGCGGTGGGCGGCGATCACCTCGTTCAGGTGCCTGCGCAAATGGTCTGCATTCCGGTTGGCCTTCTCAATCTCTTCACCGGAGGCGATGGTCTTCAGCGCCGCAATACCGGCTGCAGCGGAAAGAGGATTGGCGTTAAATGTCCCCTGATGCGGCATTTTGCGGCAGGTGTCCCATTCCCGGTCTCCGCGAAAAGCCAGGAGTTCAAGAATATCCGCCCGCCCCGCCAGGCACCCTCCGGGCAGCCCACCCGCCAGGATTTTGGCCAGAGAGGTCAGATCGGGCATCACGTTGAAATAGGCCTGGGCCCCTCCGGGTGAGCAGCGGAACCCGGTGACAACCTCGTCAAAAACCAGGAGCACATCGTGCCGCCTTGTGACCTCGCGCAGGTCCTGCAAAAAGCCCTGTCGGGTGGGAATGGCGCCAAACGTCGCGCCCGTGGGTTCCAGGATCACACAGGCGATATCGTCGTCCTCTTTGAGAATATCTTCAATCCGATGAATATCGTTGGGCGGACACAGGCGCACCGTGTCGGCCACCTCGCGCAAAATGCCGGGAGGTACCGGCTCATCAAACGGGGGAATCACGCCGACGATCAGATTGTCGTGCCACCCGTGAAAATGCCCGATGAACTTGATCACCTTCCGCTTGCCGGTAAAGGTGCGTGCCAGCCGCAACGCCATCATGGTGGCCTCTGTGCCCGAACTGGTAAACCGCACCCGTTCGGCCGATGGGATCAGGCGCTGCACCCATTCCCCCCATTCGACCTCCAGTTCGTGGCAGGCCCCGTAGTGCGTGCCCAGAGCAACCTGTTCGGTCACGGCCTGCACCAGCGTCGGGTGGGCGTGCCCCAGCAGCAGGGCCCCGTGCCCCATCCAGAAATCCACGTATTCCCGGTCGTCCACATCCCACTTGCGCCCCCCTGCCGCCCGGCTTGCGTAGATCGGAAACGGACCGTAACTGCGCAGGTCGTGCGTCACCCCGTTTGGAAAGATGCGCCGGGCGCGTTCGTAGAGCACATACGACCCCTGAAGCGCCTCATAATAAGCCGGTTCAATCCCTGCAACCATTTCCGCCACAAGAAATTCCTTCGATTATGTCAACACAATTTAAGAAGCTGTTTTAAGGGAAACCAACAACACGTCCAATAAAATAAGCAATGGCCCTTTAGAATGCAACTGCCAAAATCCTCCCTACCGCTGCGCCAACAGCGCCTCTGCCTGCCCGAAGAGCCTCTCCACCATCTCTTCGGTCAGCACCCCGGTGTTCATATTGTACCGGCTGAAGTGGTAACTTGCCAGAAGCGCTCTTGCGTCCCCCTCAAACCGGTAGACCTCCCCATGCGCGAACCGGCAGGCCCTCAGCGCCGGGATCTTCCCCTCTGCTTTTAACAGACGCAGATACGCGTCAAACGCATCCTTCCCCATCGCCAGGACCACCCGCACCCGCTTCAACCGGACCACCTCCTGCGCCAACCAGTCCAGACAGGCCCGCTTCTCCGCTCCGGAGGGCCGGTTGCCCGGTGGGGCGCACTTCACCGCGTTGGTAATATAGACGTTCCGGAGCAAAAGGCCGTCGTCTCTGTGGGAGACCGACGCAACATTGCCGAACCCGTGCCGGTGCAGCGCCCGGTAGAGCACCTCCCCGGCCGCATCTCCGGTAAATGGACGCCCGGTCCGGTTGGCGCCGTGCGCACCGGGGGCCAGCCCGATAATCAGCAGTTCCGCATCCGGGTCGCCAAAGCCCGGAACGGGCTTTGCCCAGTAGACGGTCCGGGCGCCCCTGCCCTTCTCTACCTGTTTGAAGGAGGCGCAATAAGCAACCAGCCGGGGGCAGCGGCGGCAGGCTGCGACCTCCGCGAACAACACGGAATCCCCCCTACCCCCCTTTTTTCGGGAACACTTGCCCAATCTCTTCTTTCAGAAAAAAAGAGGCGACCCCCGGAATATGGGATCGCCTCCTGCACATCCGTACATCCAGCTTATTCGATTCTCGGATTGAAAAAAACAGCCTGCTGAGCCTGGCGCGCCATCGCCTCGTGTTCTTCATCCGTACACGCACTGTTTGTGGGAACGTCCGTCTCCCGACCTCCAGGCTCATAGCCATTCTCGATCAGGTAGGCCTCCAGTTCGTCCCCGCTGATGTCGGCCAGCATATGGCCGTCGATCTCCACGCAGGGCTGCAGGGGCTGCCCGCTCTTACGGACCATTTCTGCGTAGTTTTCGGGATAGTTGATAATGTCTTTGTCCTGGTATTCCAGCCCGTATTTTCCCAGAACCGCGCGCACGCCGCGGCTCCATCCACAACTCGGTTTTAAATAAGCAACAACCTTGGGGTCTGCCATAGAATTCTGTCCTCCTTTTCAGAAAGGGGTAAATAAACGATTGTCGGAACTAAAGATAATCAAAATTTCAGATCTCGCAACCCTTTTAAACGTCATTCAGAAGCATTGACAGCCTCTGCAAAATCCAGGTCCGCCCGGGTTACGGCATTCTCGCTATGCGTGGTTACGGTTACGGTGAGGGTCTTGTTCCGGCTGTCCAGGTGAATATCCGAGTGGTGGTTGTTGCTGTCCATAACCCGGGTCAGCTTTCGCACAAAGGCCATGGTCGGGACAAACTTCTCAAACTTCCAGACCCGGCGGAGTTCCTTCTTCCCCGCATCGTACTCCCACCCGTCCAGACCGGCAAGCGCATCCCGGATCTCCGCTTCGCTGACGAGGGTCTTATCCTCTACGGACATACGCTTCTCCCTTCAAAGAATTGTCTCAAGTGTCTCTTGTGATATTTCCAAATATAGCAAAGAGGGGGAAATTTATCAACCCTCCAGTTCCCCATTGACCTCCTGCAGGACAGCTTCATAGTCCTCCGGGCTGTTCACGTTTCGCAGCGACCGGAGGTCCGGGTCCACACACCGCAGATCTTCTACCGGGACACGCCGGGCCCGACACTGATCGGGCAAGAGACTCAGGCGCAGGCACCCCTGGCCGAGCAGACCCTGCACCCTGGATAAGACCGAAACCCGGTAGACCGCCGATAAGGAATGCGCCAGACCGCCTTCCTGGGGAACCACGGCCTCCCATTCCCCAAGCAAACCGATCAGATGACGCACAAAAGCAGGCCGTAAAAGGGGCACGTCGCAGGAGGAGACATAGGCGGCCTCGACCTGCCCGGACAGGGCCGAGAATCCCGTTGCCAGGCCCTGCAGGGGGCCTTTCCCCGCGCTTTCATCTCGCACCAGGGCCACCGCCGGAGGAAGGGGGGGCACCTCCTGTGCGGGGGCGGCCACCACCACCAGAGGGTGCACAACCTCCCCCAGCACCCGGACGACCCGCTGCAGCATCCACTCCCCACCAAACGGAAGCCAGGCCTTGGGGGTGCCCATCCGCCGGCTTTCGCCGCCGCAGAGCACGATTCCACCCATGGGAAGATTTCGGATCTCGGATCTCAAAGCTTTCGCGCCGTAAAATCTACTGTTCAGATATCTAAAATCACAAACGCCTCCCAGCCCCGTTCCGTCTTCCCCACCCAAAAGCGATGGAGCGTCACTGCTTTCACATCCACGATCAGTTCGTGGCGGTGCATATCCAGTTCCTCGCCCACCAGGTCCGCAGACGCCCGGAAGGTCTCCCCCTCCTGTTCAATCCGGACCGTTTCCGCCCGGAGCAGCAGCCGTTCGGCGTCTTTATAAAAGATGAACTCCTGCAAAAAGTTGAACAACAGGAGGTCTAAGGCCTCTGCTTCGACCCGGACGGACCGGCGCGTCCGCGCCGCAACCGTCTCCAGGTCTTCCACCATCACGTTCATCGTGGCCTCTGCCGCCGCCACGAACATGGCCTCTACCGTATCGCCCCAGGCCTCAAAGGCCACATCGGCAATCGCCACATCTTCAAGAAACCGATAAGGCATTCAATGTATTCCACTGTGCCACAAAAATTTATATCTCACAATTCTGAAGCTTTTCCAGGACCGATTCCCGCACCTCCTCTGCCCCTTTCCCGATGAAGACCAGCTCTGTCCGATCCGCCTCAAACGGCTCCAGCTCCCAGTTTCCGGCCACAAAATTGAACAAAAAATTCCCGTCAGCACACCGCAGAAACCCCTTGGCCCGGTATATCTGCGGCGAAAGGCAGCCAGCCACCGATTCAAACCGCGACCGGTCCAGGGAGCTGTCCGAACAGTAAACAAAAGCGTCGACCTCCGAATCGTGATGGTGACCCACGCCCCGCGCGGGACGGCTGCGGCCGGCAACATCCATCCCGAAAAGGAGCGAGGGGTGCACCTCGCACCGGAGCGTTCGCAACTTCGCCGCATCCGGGTTGACCGCGCAGAGGCGGGCCTCAACAGCCTCCAGGTCGCTTCGGGACACCAGGTCGACCTTGTTGATCAGAACCACGTCAGCGGCCTCGAACTGCGCCCGGGTCACGTAGCCCAGGTCAGGAAACCGGACCATCCCATCCGCGTCTGCAATCACAATCACGCTGTCCAGGCGGATCTCCGGCAGGCTGTCTTCCACATCGAAGATCACCGCATCCGGCTCGGCCACGCCGGTGGTCTCCACCACGATCAGCGCCGGCCCTACCCTCTCGGTAATCTCCCGCACCGCAACCTCGAATTCGCCCACCAGGGAACAGCAGACGCAGCCCCCGGCCAGCTCGGTCATCTGGATATGTTCACCCTGTACGATCCGGCTGTCGATCGCGATCTCTCCGAATTCGTTCATCAGAATGGCGATCTTCCGGTCTGCGTGGGCGATCAGATGGCGCAGCAGCGTCGTCTTCCCGCTTCCCAGCGCACCGGAGATAAGGATCATCGGCGTTTTCATCCCCTATCCCTTCACGTTCCCAATCGGAATAAACCGCACCACCCGCCGGCTGATGCCTGCCTGCTGAGTGACGTTGATCACCTCGTCGATATCCTTGTAGGCCCCACCCGCCTCTTCGGCCAGGCCCCGGAAGGAGACGGTGCGCACGTAGATCCCCCGCTGTTCCATCTCCTGTTGCAGCCGCTTCCCGTGGAACTGCTTCCGGGCGCGGGTGCGGCTCATCGTGCGCCCGCTGCCGTGAGCCGTGGAGAAGAAGGTCTGCGCCCCGCTTTCCACCCCCGCCAGGAGGTAAGACCCGGTCTCCATGCTCCCACCGATAATCACCGGCTGGCCCACCTGCCGGTAGTGTTGCGGCAGATCCGCCATCCCGGGCCCGAAGGCCCGGGTCGCGCCCTTTCGGTGGACCAGCACCTCCCGCTCCGCCCCATCCACAACGTGCCGCTCCAGCTTGGCCGTGTTGTGGGCCACATCGTAGACCATGCGCATCCCCATCTCCTCCGCACTGCGCCCCAGCACCTCTGAAAAGACCTCACGGATGCGGTGCAGGATAACCTGCCGATTGGCCAATGACATATTCACACCACATCTCATCGCAGCGAAATAGTCCTGCCCCTCCGGCGACCGGAACGGCGCGCAGGCCAGCTCCCGGTCCCGCACCCGGATGCCGTACTTGCGCTGCATGACCTTCAAAAAGAGCTGCAGGTAGTCAGTGGCTACCTGGTGCCCGAACCCCCGACTGCCGCAGTGGAACATCACGACCACCTGGTCCGGGACCGTTATCCCGAAGACCTCGGCCGTTTTTTTATCGTAAACGAACGCCGGTTTGGCCACCTGGATCTCCAGATAGTGGTTGCCCGATCCCAGCGTACCAATCTGGTTGAACCCGCGCTCCACGGCCTTTCGGCTGATCCTGGAGGCGTCCGCCCCGGCGATGCAGCCCCCTTCCTCGGTCCGCTCCAGGTCCTCTTCCCAACCATACCCCTTTTTCACACACCACCGGGCACCCTCTTCAACAACCGTCCGGAACGCGTTGTGGGACAGCTTGAGGAATCCAGTACTGCCCACCCCGGCCGGAACGCGTTCAAAGAGTCTGTCCACCAGCTTCTTCAGGTGGGGCTTCACTTCGTCGTGGGTCAGATTTGTGGTGACCAGGCGCATCCCGCAGCAAATATCAAACCCGATTCCGCCGGGTGAAATCACCCCCTCTTCCGCATCCATCGCCGCCACCCCCCCAATGGGGAAACCGTAGCCCCAGTGTCCGTCCGGCATGCAGTAGGCGTACTCCAAGATCCCCGGCAACGTGGCCACATTGGTGACCTGGTCGATCACCCCCTCATCCATCTCCCCCATCAGCTTCTCGGTCGCATAAATACGTGCAGGTACCCGCATCCCTTCTTTGTGGGAGGTTGGGATCTCCCAGATCGTATCCGAAATCTTTTGCGCTGCAGATGGAATCGGCATGGCCTCCTCCTCTTTCAGATCACATAGGGAACATAATACCGGTCCAGGCGTTCCACTAAAAATTCTCAAGCGACACAGGAACTCCTGATCGAGTCCATAAATATATCCTGTGTCCGACCAATGGTCCAGAAGATTCGTCAATGTCATCCCCCGGCATGAATAGAAGAGGACGCAAAATGACGGCAGGCGTATCCATCTCTGCGATGGGAAAGAACGCCGGCGTGCTGCTGATCGCCGCATCATTCTGCCTGTTCTCCACAACAGGCTGCGGCACGGTCCCCCCGGACGGGCCGCAGGAAGGCGAGGTTTTCAGCGCGGCGCTCCCGGACAGTACGACGATAGCGTTTGTCTGGATCGAGTCCGGGATATTTGTCATGGGGTCGTCCGAGTTTGAACAGGGGCGGTTTGCGGACGAGAGCCCGCAGCATACAGTCACAATAAGCGAGGGGTTCTACATCGGAAAATTTGAGGTAACACAGGGGCAGTGGACGGCGGTGATGGGCACCTACCCCTGGCGCCTGCGCCCCCCTGCCCAGGGGCCAAGAGCCTATGTGGTGGAGCACCCAGACCACCCTGCGGCGTATATCTCCTGGTACCTTGCACAGGCTTTCATCCAAAAAATGAACGAGACCGCCGGAGATTCGCTGTACCGGCTGCCCACCGAGGCGGAATGGGAGTATGCGGCGAGGGCCGGGACGATTACGGCGTGGTCGTTTGGGAACAATAAAAGCTGGATGCAAGATTATGGGTGGTACCTGAACAACGCCTGGATCAGCGATCAGGAGGATGAAGGAGAGAAGTATGCGCACAGGGTAGGCACCAAGCTGCCCAATCCCTGGAAACTGCACGACATGCACGGGAACGTATGCGAGTGGACACAGGACTGGTATTCGGACACCTACTACAGCACCTCTCCTCCCGTAGACCCCACCGGCCCCCCATCGGGCAGGTACCGCGTCCTTCGAGGTGGCGCCTTCAACAACGATGCCGCACGGACAAGATCGGCCCGGCGCAGCGGCCTTCCTCCGGAGTTTATGGGGAACGGAAGCATCGGCTTCCGGTTGGTGAGGCAGGTGAATTGAACCTTTTTGGACCGAATAAATGAATAATTGTTCAAATATTAAATTTTCCGGATATAAACCGCAACGTGGAAAAAAACAAAGCCCGATCAGGCCGCGACGGCTTCCATCTCCTGCGAATACCTGCCATAGCGCGCTGCGCTGTTGCACCTGGCCCGATGGTAGAAGACCCGCTGGGCCTCAGGCGCGTTTTCTGCCTTCCCTTTCCACACGTTGCGCGCCGGATCCTGCAGTGCCCGCCCATAGGAGAAGCTCAGCTCCCAGGGGTGGTCACCCAGGGCGTTCATCGCATTGAGGTGCTCCGTGGACTGCTCCGGGCTTTGACCGCCGGAGAGGAATACGATCCCGGGCACGGCCGCCGGAACGGTCCGGCGCAAACAGCGCACGGTGGCCTCTGCAACCTCGTCCACCCCCACCTGCTGCGGGCAACGCGCGCCGGGGAGAACCATGCTGGCCTTAAGCAGTGTGCCCTCAAGCAGCACGCGGTGCTCAAACAATTCGGAATACACCCGGCTCAGAGTCGCTTCTGTCGCCGCTTCGCACTGCGCGATCGTGTGGTCGCCTTCCATCAGCACCTCCGGTTCGACGATGGGGACCAGCCCTGCCTCCTGGCAAAGGGCGGCATAGCGCGCCAGCGCATGCGCGTTCGCGTCCATACCTGCGCGGGTCGGAATACCCTCGCCGATGGTGGTCACCGCCCGCCACTTGCCAAACCGTGCCCCCAGGTCGCGGTACCTGATGAGACGACCGCGGAGTCCGTCCAATCCTTCCGTAACCTGCTCACCGGGGAAACCGGCCAGATCCACAAGGCCCGTATCCGCCTTGATGCCGGGGATCATGCCCACCTGCGAAAGCAGTTCGGGAAAGGGCGTCCCATCCCCGGCCGTCTGAAGCAGGGTCTCCTCGTAGAGAATGACGCCGCTGATGAACGCCTCAATCCCCGGCGTGGTGAACAGCATCTCACGGTAGACACGGCGGTTGTCCTCCGTCGGTTCGAGGTGGATGCTCTCAAAACGGCGTTTGATGGTGCGATCGCTCTCATCGGCAGCCAGAATTCCTTTCCCTTCCGGGACAAGTGCCCGTGCGATAGATTCAAGTGCCTGTTTGTGCATGGATACGACCTCGTTGGAGGGTGAAGGTTATGGATCTTCAAATTTAAACACAGAGGGATTCGCTATCCGAATTTTTCAATTTGCAATCTGCAATTTTCTTGTATATTAAAGGTCCCGGAACCCCTCATCTGAAGCATTTAACATTTTATTATTATTTATCTTAAATGTTCAGCTCCCTCATCTATCAGATCTTCAGTCAACTCGCCGTGGGCGGCCTGATCGCCGTCCTGCTTGTGCCCCCATCGGCGGGCAAAAGCTTCTTCAGGTTCTGCGGCATCACCTGCCTGATTTTACTCATTCTGGCCCTCTGGGCCGGCCCCTATCCCCTGGCGCTTGTGGGTGACTTCCTCACCAGCGCCAGCACCGGACACGCGCTCTCCCTCACGCTCCTCATCCTCACCGGCGCGCTGGCGCTCGGCTTCGTCATCGCCGTAGTCGCAGAGCGCCAGCCCCTGCAAAAGCCCCTCCTGGCCGGGGCGGGACTGCTGGGCGCTGCCGGTATCCTGATCGACGGCTTCCACGGCGTACCCGTGGACATGCCCGCCTTCGCCCCCCTGCTTGGGGCCCTCTACTCCCTCGTCTCCGCGCTCTTCCTGGGCAGTGTCATCTTTGCGATGATCCTGGGCCACTGGTACCTGGTGGTGCCCACCCTCCCCATCCATCCCCTCCGGTCACTGACCCTGGCGGTGGTTGTCACCACCCTGCTCAAAGTCCTGCTCGCGGGGCTAACCTTCTACCTTTTCTGGACGGCCGGAGGGCTTCAGGCCCGCGAGGTCCTGCGGTCATTCTTCGGGGTCGGCGGCATCTTCTTCTGGACCCGGGTGCTCTTCGGGCTAATCGGCCCCACGGCTGTTGCCTATATGACGTGGGAAACGGTCAAGATCAATTCCACGCAGTCGGCGACCGGCCTGCTCTACGTGGCCACCATCTTTGTCCTGATCGGCGAAACGACCTCCAGGTATATCTTCTACACCACATCGATCCCCCTGTAAGCCCATGGAAATCACCTGCCGCTGTCCCCAGTGCCAGACTGCGCACAGCATCGATCCGATCGAGGTGCAGAACCCGGTCGCCTGTTCTGCGTGTGGCCACCCGATTCCGCTCACTCCGTCCGAATCCATCCGGAAACACAACCTCGTGGATGTCTGTCCCCGGTGTGGTAAAACGGCATTTTACACCCAGCGCGACTTCAACCAGAGGCTGGGACTTGGCATCATGATCCTGTTCGCCCTCATCGGGCTGGTCTTTGTCTGGCTGGGCCGCCCCCTCTATTTCTACTTCAGCCTGGGGGCGGGCGCCCTGCTTGACCTCCTGTTCTACGTGATGCTGCCGGAAGTCACCATCTGTTATGCCTGCAAGACCGCCTTTCGAAACGTGTCAAAAAATCCGGACCACAAGCCGTTCGACCTGCACATCGCCGACATCTACGACAACCGCTCGAAGGGATAGCACCCCCAAAGGCCTTCCTCTTTACGCTTTGCGCCTTCTGCCCAGCAGGTCCAGAAACTCTTCCCGCGTAACCCGCTCCTTTTTGAACACGCCCCGAACGGCCGACGTGGTCGTCCACGTGCCGGGCTTTTCCACCCCCCTCATCTCCATGCACAGATGCCGGGCCTCCACGACCACCATAGTCCCCTTTGGGGTGAGTTCCCGCTCCAGATATGCGGCGATCTGATGCGTCATCCGTTCCTGGATTTGGGGCCGTCTGGCGTGGTACTCCGCCACCCGGGCAAGCTTGCTCAGCCCCACAATTTTGTCTGTGGGAATATAGGCCACATGCGCATGTCCCCAGAAGGGCATCAGGTGGTGCGCGCACATCGAATAGAACGCGATATCCGTCATCACCACCATATCCTCGAATCCATCTTCGTTGGGAAATACGGTCATCCCGGGTTCATTTTCATCGTCCAACCCCTCAAAAATCTCCAGATACATGCGGGAAAACCGCTCGGGTGTGTCCCGGAGGTGGGGATCGTTCAGGTCCAGATTCAGAACTTTCATAATCTCAGCAATGTGATAGCTGATCCGCTCCATTCTGTCTTCAGCCATACGCTCCTCTCATCCCCATTGAAGACCATTGTAGACCCGTTTTACCAGATGACGTAAGTATATACGGAAACCGCCCGAACGTCAAGCAAAAGGACTGAAAACCTGTTGACGGGAATCCTTTTTCAGCGTACCATTGATGATAATGGCTGATTGTGATTTCGGACGTGTGCCCCGATTCGAAGGAAACGTGTGAATGTATGTAGAAGGAAAACAACCCCAACTGCCGGATGACAGGGACTACCGCAAGCTATTCGGTCTGGATATCTACCTGACGCCGGTGTTCGTGATTTCCAGCATCACCATTGTCGTCTTCGTCGTTGGGGCACTTGTCTTCCAGGAAGCTGCGACGGAAGTTTTCAGCAATACCCGCGGGTGGCTTACGACAAACCTCGATTGGTTTTTTATGATTGCTGCCAATCTCGTCCTGCTCTTTTGTCTGTATGTGGCGCTGTCGCCCCTGGGCAGGGTGCGCCTGGGGGGCAGGGATGCAAAACCCGAATACACCAACCTAACCTGGCTTGCCATGCTCTTTGCGGCAGGCGTGGGCATCGGTCTGCTGTTTTTCGGGGTGGCGGAGCCGGTCTACTACTTTCAGCAGCCGCCGCTGGGTATTACCCCCAAAACAGAGGAGGCCGCTACCGTCGGCATCGCAGCGACGGTCTTCCACTGGGGGCTGCATGGTTGGGCAATCTACGGAGTCGTCGGACTCGCCCTCGGGTTTTTCGCCTACAACAAGGGGTTGCCCTTTACCATCCGCTCGGCGTTCTACCCCCTGTTCGGCGACCGCGTCTGGGGCTGGCCCGGACACATCATTGATACGTTCGCCATATTCGCAGGATTGTTCGGGCTTGCGACCTCCCTCGGTTTGGGGGTGCAGCAGGTGACCTCCGGGTTCAACTATCTGTTTCATATCCCCGCGAACAATACCACCATGGTGGTGCTGATTGTGGTGATCACGTCCATCGCGCTGATATCGGTGCTGACGGGTATTCAGGTCGGCATCAAGCGCCTTAGCCAGTTCAACATCCTGCTCGCGTTTCTGTTGCTGTTGGCTGTTATCCTGCTTGGCCCGACGCGCTACAATTTCCGCAGTATCTTCGCTGTACTCGGCAGCTATTTCGCAAAGATTGTACCACTCAGCAACTGGATTGGGCGTGAGGATACCGGTTTTCTGCGAGACTGGACGACTTTCTACTGGGCGTGGTGGTTTGCCTGGGCACCGTTCGTCGGCACGTTCATCGCCCGCGTTTCAAAGGGGCGCACGGTTCGAGAATTCGTTGTTTTCGTGCTCCTTCTGCCGACGCTTTTATGTTTGCTGTGGTTTGGCACCTTCGGCGGCACTGCGTTCTACCAGCACACCGTTGAGGGCTATACCGGTGTGACTGAGAATATTGCGGCCTGGAAGCTTGAAATCGCCCGGTACGGCCTTTGAAGAATCCCCCATCGACCTGCCCTATGCGGTTGCGGTGGTCGGGCGGGAAAAGATGGCGGAACAGGGGTCTCCGCAGGCGGTTGATTTCTTCAAGAACCTGGGCGCGAGCCACGGCGTGATCGGCGAGCGAAGCATCTGGTACAACGCCGGCCAGGCCGCCACCCTTACGGAGAGCATTGCCAACGTCAACCTGCGCGGCCTGGGCGCCTCGCGCACCCTGGTGTTGATCAACAGCCGCCGTCAGACCTATGTCCCGGCACGCCTGATCGGTGGGCGCTTCGTCGATGTCAATGCATCCCATCTATCGCCGTTGACCGGGTCGAGGTGCTCAAAGAGGGGGCCTCGGCCATCTACGGGTCGGATGCGGTGTCCGGCGTGGCCAATTTCCTGACCCGCGCCGACTTCGAGGGCTTTGAAGTCTCCGCCGCGCACGAATATTTCCCGGGCGCCGGCGATACCAATGCCGGTGCGATATGGGGTGGGAAACTCGGCGATGCCCATGCGGTTATTTCTGCGGAATGGCGGGGACGGCAAAAGTTGCCGGCCTCCGAAAGGGACTACTTGCTCCAGCCGTGGCACGGCAGCGGGCAGCGCCTCGGATGGTCGAGCCTGGGCAACCCCGGCACCTTTGCCATCGGAGCTCCCGCTCCCTGGACCGCCGCCATCCACGCTCCGCGCTGCGAGGAATTCGGCGGCTACCGGGAATCCTGGACCTGCCGCTTCCGCTATCAACAGTATGAGAATCTGATCGAAGACATGAGCCATACCCGTGCTTTTGCCGAGATCAATGGTTCGCTGGACAATGGCACCGATTATCACGTCGAGGGCCTGTGGGCCGAGGCCAGGATTGATGATTGGTACACAACCCCTTCGTACCCTCCCTTCCCCCTGACAGATACCAGTATCCAGGAGGTCGCGCCCGACCACCCGGGCCGACTGGCATTCTGCGAGGACTACGGCGCTGTGCCCAACGACCCATATTACGAGGCATGCCAGGGCGGCGAGAACTGGTATTTCAACGGCCGTCCATTCGGAAACTCGGGCCCAGGGCGCACGCTGGACCGCGACTCCCGCACCTGGCGCGTGGCGGCTTCCGCAAATGGCGACTTTAAGGCATTCGGCGGGCGGGACGCGCATTTCGACCTGGGCCTGTCCTATTCCCGCACCGAGGGCAACTACAACCTGCCGGGGGTGTACATCGAACGGCTCTTCCTCGGTTTCCGCGGGTTTGGGGGGCCAAATTGCGGTGTTGGCGTGGAGGCGGATCGCACGTCCCTGGCCGGGATGCGGCTCGGCTCGCTCAGCGGCCAGGTGGCGGGTTAGTTACCTGAATTTTGGCAATCCCATTGCGACCTCGCTTCCCAAGCTGAAGGCCCGGGTATCGGCGGGCTATCACTGGAAAACCCGCAGCCTCGTGAGCTATCTGAACTATATTTCGTCTTACGAGGACCGGGGGGCCATGGGCTCTGATAACACGACGATTAAAAACTTATTCGGTACCATCGACCCGTTCGTCACGTGGGATGTGAGCTTTCTTTGGAACTTGCCCAGGGGAGTGAACATCGCGCTTTCGGGGATGAACCTGCTGGATACCAGGCCGCCTCTGGTGAACATCGAGCAAGCCTACGATGGCTTCACCCACGATCCCAAAGGCCGGCGGTTGAAGCTGGCGGCGGCATATCAACTCGGGCGTTGACAAGAAAAGGCACGGCCACAGGGCCGTGCCTTTTCTTTGGATGCTGTTCTACAGACCGTCTATTGGCCTGCGCCCAGCGTCAATCCCACGCTGAACCGGAAAGAGCTGTCTATCTGCTCATCTGCAATAACCAGCTTCAGTTCGCCAAACCACAACAGCCCCTTGCTTACCTGTCGCTGAAATCCGAGCGGGATATTCAGGCTGATCTTGGTATCGTTTTTTAAGTCCGGATTGGCCTGAAGAAACGCAGGATCAAACCGGTTGAGGTGAACCCCAATGCCTCCCCCGGCGTATCCGATCATTTTCCCGTTCTGAACAAACAGGTAGCGGGCATCCCCGTTCAGCGAGAACGTCTTGCGGTTGTCCTGCAGCACCACATCCATCCCGGGCACCGCGTGGAGCCTGGGAATAACGACCGGCCCCAGGGCCAGATGCCCCCCCAGAACCAGGCTGGCGGTATCGAATGAAGTCCCTCCAAAAAAATTTTCCTGCTGCGTAAGGTCCACACCGACCTTCAGGCCAAGCCCCTTCAAACTGAGCGCCTCCACACTGCCTGCAAAGACCAGCAGGGTCAAAAAAACCCCTCCTGCGCCTCCCCTGCGAAACATAAGCCATCCCATATCTGCTCCCTCCACTTTTCAGGTGCCCGGCCGTTGACCTGAACGGATTGAAAAAATACGTGCGGATAGTGAAATATACCCAAATCATCCCTTCAGGTCAAACCCTTAGAATAAATCCGTATGGATATTCTCAGACGTGAAACAAAAATCGAACCACATCCCCATCCTGCACCGGATAATCCTTACCTTCGGTCCGTATCTTTCCGGCCTCCCGGAGCCTGTCCATATCACCGGCAGCGGCCAGGTCGCCATAAGAGACCACCTCTGCCCGGATGAACCCCTGCTCCATATCGGAATGAATTTTACCAGCCGCCTCCGGGGCAGGCGTTCCCCCTACGAGCTGCCATGCCCTGAGCTTTTCGTTGGCCACGGTATAAAAAGTAATCAGGTCCAGCAGCCGGTAGCCCGCCAGAATCAACCGTTCAACACCCGTCTCTTCCAGGCCCAGATCGGACAGAAAAACCTCCCGGTCTTCGGGAGGCAACTGAGCGATCTCCGACTCGATCTGGGCCGAAATCACCAGCACCCGGTCCGGGCCGCAGCACGCCTTCAGCCGCTCCGCATATGCCCCACCTCCGGGCACATCCTCTTCTCCCACATTCGCCAGATAAAGTACCGGCTTCCCGGTGAGGAAGTGGTAGCCCTTAATAACCCTCTGCTCGTCTTCGGAGAGGTCCAGGGCGCGCACCGGCACCTCCTGTTCCAGTTCCGATACAACCCTGGACACAACATCCTGCTCTCGTTTTTCAGGAGCGCGGAGACCGGCCTTCCTCAGCCGCTGCAGCGCCCCTTCGGCGGACTCCAAATCGGCCAGGATCAACTCCGCTCCAACGGTCTCCACATCCCGCACCGGGTCTACCCCACCTCCCACACTGGCCACCCGGTCGTCTTCAAAACAGCGGACCACGTGTACCAGCGCATCCGCCTCCCGAATATGGCCCAAAGACCGGTTGCCCAGTCCCTCTCCCCGGCTGGCCCCCCGAACCAGTCCGGCGATGTCCACGAACCGAATGTGGGTAGGCGTACAGGTCTCGGGCTTTATGATCTCATTCAGACGAACCAGGCGTTCGTCCGGAACCTCCACCATCCCTACATTGGGTTCCACGGTACAGAAAGGGTAGTTGGATGCCTCGGCCTGCGCCCGGGTCAACGCGTTGAACAGCGTCGATTTGCCCACATTGGGCAGGCCGATAATTCCGATGAACAGAGACATATCACTTCGTATGGTGCGCCTCTGAAAAACGGCCAGCGATTGAGCGTTCAATTGCTGGCCGTTCAAACCTTCGGTGTTTGCCTGTTATCGCCCGCCGCTGATGGCGGTTACAAAGTGGATCTCGCTTTCCGGACCTGCCTTCTGCCTCATTCCCTCGTTGGTCACCACCCCGTCCACCGAAACGGCAAGACCGGGCCGAATCCGGTCCTCCTCGCACACCCGGTCTTTAACGCCAGGATAGGCGGCCTCCAGATTATTGACCACCTCCCGGATCGTCTCCCCTTCAACCCGAACCTGCTCCTTCCCGCCTGTCAGGCCCTGCATCAGCGATGGAATCCAGACCACGGGCATCGGGTTACGCCTTTCCGTTTCCATCTTTGGACCACAGGGCCTCCATGATCCGGCCCGGCGACATCGGCAGTTCGTACATCCGCACACCGACCGCCCGGTAAACCGCATTGGCAAGCGCCGCCGGGGGCGGCACAATGGGCACCTCACCCACGCCGCGCACCCCATAGGGATGCCCGGGGTTGGGCACCTCTACAATCACCGTCTCGATCATCGGCAGGTCCAGGCAGGTCGGCATCCGGTAATCCAGGAAGCTGGCATTGGTCAGCACCCCGTCACCGTTGTAAATATACTCCTCGCTCAGCGCCCACCCAACGCCCTGCGCCACGCCACCCTGCATCTGCCCTTCCACGTAGCTGGGGTGGATCGCCTTCCCCGCGTCCTGGACGATGGTGCAGCGCAGGGTATCCACCTTCCCGGTCTCCGGGTCCACCTCCACATCCACAATCATCAACGCAAAAGCCCCGCCCGGTCCTCTGGGCGTCACCGTCGCGCGGCCCACCAGCGCGAGTCCACCCGTCTGCCCGAGCTTTCCGGCCACTTCCTTGAATGTCATCGACTTCGAAGCATCCGACCTTGACCGGACCGCGCCATCTTCGTAGACCACGTCGTCTTCCGGGATTTCCCAGAACCGGGCCGCCCGCTCGACCATCTGCCGTTTGATATCCTGCGCCGCCTCGTAGGCCGCAAAACCGGTGGCAAACGTGGTGCGGCTGCCTCCGGTTCCGTCCGTATGGCCGATGGCATCGGTATCGACCACCATCGGCGTGACCTCCTCTGCCGGAATACCCAGCGCCTCTGCAAGGTGCATCGCAATAGACGTCCGGGTGCCCCCAATGTCCGGCGAGCCTTCCACCAGGGTAACCGACCCGTCGGGATTCACGTTTGCAATCGCGACCGACGTTCCCCCGCCGTTGAACCAGAACCCCAGGGCGACACCCCGCCCCCGGTTCGGCCCCTCCAGGGGGGCGGTGATGTGCGGGTGGTCCATCGCAGCCCGGATCACCTCTTCACAGCCGATACGGGGATAGATCGGGCCGTCCGCCCGCCGGGTGCCCTCTTTTGACGCATTCGCCAGCCGGAATTCGAGCGGGTTCATACCCAGTTCTTCGCAGATCTCGTCGATCACCGTCTCGGACGCAAACGCCGCATTCGTAGCCCCGGGCGCCCGGTAGGCCGACGTCTGGGGTTTGTTGACCACCACGTCGTACCCATCAATCAGTGTATTCTCGATATTGTAGGGCGCAAAAATACAGCCTGCGCCCGCCCCGACCGGAGACCCCGGATAAGCGCCCGCCTCGTAGGCCATATACGCCTGTGCGGCCACCAGCTTTCCCTCCTTCGTCGCCCCCATCTTCACCCGGATGTACGACGCGGGCGTTGGACCGGTGCCCTTGAGGACCTCCGTCCGGCTCATCACAAACTTGACCGGATGGCCACTCTTTTTGGAAAGCAGCGCCGCCACAGGCTCGTGGTAGACCCGAAACTTTCCGCCGAATCCCCCGCCGATCTCGGCTGGAACCACACGAACCCTGGCAATGGAGATGCCCAGCACATCCGCCACCTGGCTGCGCACGTCGAAAGGCCCCTGCGTGCTGCACCAGACGGTCACCCGACCGTCCGTATTCCAGAGCGCCGTGGCGTTGTGGGGTTCGATATATCCCTGGTGCACCGTCCCGGTTGTAAACTCCCGCTCGACCACCACATCCGCCTCTTCGAACCCTTGCTCAACATCGCCGAACCTGTGCTGGAAGTGGTTGGCGATATTGCTCTTCTTATCGGTCTTTTCCCCCAGCGATCTCATCGTCAGGTCGTCGTGCAAAAGGGGCACATCCTCTTTCATCGCCTGCTGAACATCCAGCACCGGGGGCAGGACCTCATAGTCGACCTCGATCAGTTCCACCGCCTCTTCCGCGATATGGACAGAGGTCGCAGCCACAGCCGCAACCGCATGCCCCTCATAGAGTACCTTGTCATAGGCCAGCACGTTCTTCATCAGGTTGCTCAGCACAACAACCCCCTCGCCCACCGCTCTGACCTTGTCTTCCACAACCCTGGCCAGGTCCTGACCCGTCACCACCGCCTTCACACCGGGGTGCGCCTCTGCGCGGCTGGTATCGATCGATTTGATCCGCGCATGCGCATGCGGGCTTCTCAACGACTTCCCGTACAGCAGACCGGCCATCTGCACGTCGGCCCCATACACCGCCCGCCCCGTTACCTTGTCCGCGCCGTCGTGCCGGATGGGTCGCGTACCGACGACTTTGTACTCCTTGATGCCCAGATATTCTTCCATCTTTGTCGCCATTTGTGGTCTATCTCCAGGGTCTTAACCCACTTTTAAAATCCGGATTTCCGTAGCCGGCAGGCCGCACCGGGCGACCCTACGATCCATCCCCACCTGTGGCCCAGAGTGTCTCCAGGATCTGCCCCGGAGACATCGGCAGCACCTCCATCCGCACGCCGACCGCCCGGTAAATCGCATTGGCAAGCGCCGCCGGAGGGGGGACAATGGACGCCTCGCCCACGCCGCGCACCCCGTAGGGATGACCCGGATTGGGCACCTCTACAATCACCGTTTCGATCATCGGCAGGTCCAGACATGTCGGCATCCGGTAATCCAGCAGGCTGGCGTTGGCCAATTCCCCGCTTTCGGTGTAGAAATACTCCTCGTTCAGCCCCCACCCGATGCCCTGCGCCGTCCCGCCCTGCATCTGTCCTTCTACGTAACTGGGGTGAATCGCCTTCCCCGCGTCCTGGATCATCGTCACGCGCAGGATATCGACCTTGCCGGTCTCCGGGTCCACCTCCACATCCGCAATCATCATCGTAAAAGATCCGCCCACACCCTGAGGATCAACGGTCGCACGCCCCATCAACGGCCCACCCGTTTGGTTAAGCTTTCCTGCCAACTCTTTGAACGATAGAGATTTCGACGGATCAGACTTGGACCTGAACGTGCCGTCTTCAAACACGACGTCATCCACGGAGATCTCCCAGAATATGGCGGCCCGCTCCACCATCTGACGGATGATATCCTGCGCTGCTTCGTAGGCCGCCCAGCCGGTGGCGAAGGTCACGCGGCTACCGCCGGTGACGTCCGTCTCCCCCACCCCGTCGGTATCCGCCACCACCGGCTGCACATCCTCCACCGGGATGCCCAGCGGCTCGGCGAGCTGCATCGCCACCGACGTCCGCGTGCCACCGATGTCGGTCGAACCCTCCACCAGGCTGACCGTACCGTCCGTATTCACGCTGGCGCTGGCGCTGGACTTCAGCCCCACATTGAACCAGAAGCCGGACGCCACCCCCCGGCCCCGGTTCGGCCCCTCTATGGGCGACCTGTAATGGTCGGATTCCATCGCCGCCTTCACCACCTCTTCGTGCCCGACCCGGGGGAAGGTCGGTCCGTCCGCACGGCGCGTGCCCTCCTTCGCCGAGTTCATCAGCCGGAACGCCAGAGGTTCCATCCCCAGGTGCTCGCAGATCTCGTCCACCACCGTCTCCGACCCAAACGCCGCATTGGTCGCGCCCGGCGCCCGGTAGGCCATCGTCTGCGGCTTGTTGACCACCACATTGTAGCCGTCGATCAGTATGTTCTCAATATCATACGGCGCAAAAATACACATCGCTCCCGGCTCTGCCCAGCCGCCCGGGAACCCACCCGACTCGTAGGCCAGATAGGCCTGTGCGGCCACCAGCCTGCCATCCTTTTTCGCTCCCATCTTCACCCGGATATACGATCCCGGGGTCGGTCCGGTCGCCTTCAACACTTCGTCCCGGCTCATCACCATCTTCACCGGCTGTCCGGTCTTCCTTGACAGCAGCGCCTCAACAGGCTCCAGATACACCCGGATCTTCCCGCCGAACCCCCCGCCGATCTCTGTGGGAATCACCCTCACGTTCACCACCGAAGTCTGGAGCAGCGCCGCCACCTGCTGACGGACCGTAAACGCCCCCTGGGTGCTGCACCAGACCGTCAGCCGCCCGTCCGGGTTCCACAGCGCCGTGGCGTTCTGCGGTTCGATATACCCCTGGTGCACAGTACCGGTTTGAAACTCCCGTTCGACCACGACGTCCGCTTCGTCAAATGCTTTCTCAATATCTCCGAACCTGTGCTGAAAGTGGGTGGCAATATTGCTCACCTTGCCGGTATCCTCGCCCAGGGACTGGGTGGTCAGATCCTCAAGCAGAAGCGGCGCATCCTCCGCCATCGCCTCCCGCACGTCCAGCAGTGGCGGCAGCACCTCGTAGTCCACCTCGATCAGCTCCAGGGCTTCTTCGGCGACGTTCGGGTCGGTGGCCGCCACCGCCGCCACCGCGTGCCCTTCGTAGAGCACCTTGCCGTCGGCCAGCACGTTGGCGCGCAGGTACAGGATATTGGTGGGGCCCTCGCCCAACTCCACAATCGCCGACTCCGGAACGGGGATATCCGCAACCGTCACCACGGCCCTCACCCCCGGGTGCGCCTCGGCCCTGCTGGTATCGATCGACCTGATCCGGGCGTGTGCATGGGGGCTGCGCAGCACCTTCCCATGCAGCAGGCCGGCCATCTGCACATCGGCGCCGTAGATCGCCCGTCCCGTGACCTTGTCCACCCCATCGTGCCGGATCGGTCGGGTGCCGATCACCTTATAGTCTTCAATCCCCAGATAGTCTTCGGTCTTGGCCGCCATCGGTTCTATCCCTCCATCGTCTGGGCCGCATCCTGCACGGCCCGGACAATTTTATCGTACCCGGTGCAACGACACAGATTTCCTGCCAGCCAGAGGCGGATCCGGTGTTCGGACGGATTCGGCTCCCGGTCCAGCAACGCCTTTGCCGCCACGATAAACCCCGGCGTACAGATGCCGCACTGAAGCGCCGCGTGTTCCAGGAACTTCTGCTGCAACGGGTGCAGCCCCTCGGGACTGGCGATCCCCTCGACCGTTGTGATCTCGCTCCCCTGCGCCTCCACCCCCAGCACCAGGCAGGAATCGACCACACGCCCGTCCAGGATGACGCTGCAGGCCCCGCAGTTACCGTTGCTGCACCCCTCTTTTGTGCCGATCAGCCCGAGGGTATCCCTCAAGACCCCCAGGAGCGTCTCCCGGGGTTCACACAGGAGATCGACATCCTCACCGTTAATTCTGGTCTCTACGTGTACTTTGCCAGGCATTGATCCAGCTCCTTTGCTCGTTTTAAGACGCCTGTGCGCGTTCAATAGCGCCCCTGATCGCCCGCTTGGTCAACACGCCGGTCAGGTGCTTCCGCTGTTCCACGGTGCCGCGCATATCGCTAATAGGCCGGGCGGCCTCCCTCGCGATCTCCGCCGCCCTCTCAACCGCCTCATCGGAAATCCCGTTCCCGACCAGGGCCTCTGCGGCCTCCGACAGGAACAGGGGGATTGGCGCTACCGCGCCCACGACAATCCGCGCAGACGCAACCCTGTTCTTGTCCTCATTCAGCACCACCGACGCGGCTGCGTTTACCACCGCAATATCCATCTCGTTCCTCGGAATGAACCGGAGGAAGAACGCCCCGGAATTGGGCTGCGGCGGTGGGATATGCAGCGAAACCAGAAACTCTCCGTGACCCAGGACCGTCTGTCCGGGGCCCGTGCAGAAATCCTCAACCGCCACCTCCCGCCTGCCGTTGGGACCTGCAATCTGCGCCACTGCACCAAGGACCATAATCGACGGAACCGTATCCGCCGCCGGAGAGGCATTGCACAGGTTGCCGCCCACCGTTGCGCGGCTCTGGATCTGAATCGACCCGATCAGCGACGTTGCATCCACCAGCGCCGGATAGGCCGCCGCAATGGCCTCATCCTCGTAAATCCGGCAGCAGGGCACCCCGGCGCCCAGTTGAAGCCCGTTCTCGGGATCGTAAGACAACGCGTTGGCCTCGGGGATCTTCTTAACGTCCACAAGAATATTCACCCGGAGCCGCCCCTCCTGCATCTGTGCGATAATGTCGGACCCCCCGGCCAGCAAGCGGGCCTGATCGCCGTGTTCCGAGAGCAGCGAAACCGCCTCATCGACCGATTGGGGAGCCGCATAGTCAAATGCGTGCAAGGCAATTCCTCCTATCATTTTTGGGGGATGATATGGATCAAAAAAAGCCTAACGAGCACAAGAATACGATTTCTCAACAACACTGTCAAGCGTTTTTCAAACGGCTGTCCCCTGTGTCTCCGGCGTACAGGATCGTCATCTTGCTCCCCTGGCGCAGAGGACTGTATATCCCCCCCGCTGCCCCACGTCTTTCACCTCTTCAAAGGCCCGCGCCATCCGGCGGCGGTAGAGATTCGGCCGCATCACCACCACCATCAATCGTCCGCCGGGCCTGAGGTGCGCTGCGGCCCCCTCCACAAACGGATCGGCCGTTGCAATCCCTTCGTGCGTTGGCGGGTTGGACAGAATCAGATCGAACGCCTCGCCTGAAACCGCCTCGAACGCATCGCTCACCTCGGCCCTGGCGTTTGTAACGCCATTGTGATCCAGATTTATCCGGGCGCACCGGACCGCCCGCAGGTCCGCATCCACCAGCACCCCCTCCCCCTGCCGGGCCAGCCGGGCTGCCGCAATCCCGATCGCCCCGTACCCGCACCCCAGGTCGAGCACCCGGTCTCCGGGCCGGACCGCCATCGTCTCGATCAAAAACCGGGTCCCGGGGTCCAGCCCGTCTCTGGAGAAGACCCCCGCCCGCACTTCAAACCGATACGGACCGGCAGGCAGGTCCGGCACCTCAAAAGCATACAGGGTATTGACCGGTTCAACGCCCGGCGCTTCTCCCTTCTTGCAAGCCCGGTAGACCCGAACCCCTCGTTTTTTGGCAACCGCCTCCACATTCCCGAAAACCGCCTCAAGCCGTTTCCGGTAGCTCCCCACCCCCCGGTCTTTGCGCCCGGCCAGGCAGAACCTCCCCCCCATACGCAGCCGCGAAAAGGCCTCGTCGATCAGTTCAAACACCCGCTCCTTGGCCGCCCACCGCACGGGCTGGTAGAGCACAATGTCAAAGGAGCCGCCGGATACCTCCTCCAGCGACTCCATCAGAACCGTCCGAAAATTGACCAATCCATCAGATTGTATCTTATGCTTGCAAAAGCGAATATGCCGTATATCCGAACCCACAAAACAGACCTCTTCGGCCACCTCCGCCACCCCAAAACCAGCGGGCTTGCCCTCACACCCCAGGTCCAGCACCTCCTCACCGGGGCGAACTCCGGCATGCTTGATAAGCAGCATCTTTCTACCCCAGACTACGCCCCCGCACCCCGTCCTTGTGTTGGGGGAATGACAACTTCACCCGCTCCGCTTGAGCCTCCCCGTTCGCTTCGCATAGACCTCGGCAAGGTGGAACACCCACAATCCCAGCGGAATCAGGAGAGCCCCGGTAAAAACCAGAATCACCAGGTCTCCCCCCACCTCGGCCAGAGAGGCATTCTGAAGCAGCGCCTTTCGGATGGACCGCAGCGCATAAGTCCCCGGCGAATAGGTCGACAGCGGCCGCAGCCAGTCCGGCAGCACCGACACGTCATAATAGACCCCGGATATCAGCAGCACCAGTGTCCCGAAGATATCGCTTGCGCGGGCGCCCTTTTCCGGGGACAGAAGCGGGAACACCGCCGCCATCAGCCCCATCCCCAAAAAGGAGAGGCTGCCCGCGGCCAGCACCACGGCGGCCGTCTGCAGGTTGGCGTCCACCAGACTCAGCGAGAAAAAAAGTACCACGGCCAGCAGCACGATCCCCGCCCGGATAAACCCGTAGAGGACCGCATACAGACACTGCCCCACCAGGTGCGTCAACCGGTAGACCGGGGCCATAAAAGTATACTCGATCGTCCCCTCCCAGCGCTCCCAGGCCACTGCGTCGGCCACCTCGTAAAAGAGCAGCCGGAGAAAATTCCACAGCACCGCACCCACAATCAGAAAGAGCACACTCTGGCGCACCTTCACCGGATCGTCTCCCCCCATGTAGACCCCGATCAGCCCGATGGTGAGCACGTGCACCACGTTCCAGAGCACAAAAATGACCTCCCAACTCGCGTAGCGGCGGGCCAGATTGAAATTTCGCTCCACAAACGCAACGGAGGCCTTCATTTCTCCTGTCACAGAATTCATTCTCCGGCTCCCCCTTCGGCTTCGTCTTCCAGGTCGGCATGGGCCAGGTCCTTGCCGGTCATTTTGAAAAATACATCCTCCAGGCACCCACCCTCGCAGCCGGCGTGGGCCTTGAGCTCCTCCACTGTGCCCACCGCAATAAACCGCCCGTGGTGAATAATGGCCACCCGGTCACAGACCCGCTCGGCCTCGTCCATATCGTGGGTGGTCAGCAACACCGTGGCGTCGTTCTTTTGCCTGATGTGCAGGATATAGTCCTGCACCTGCCGCTTGGACACCGGATCCAGCCCCGTGGTCGGCTCGTCCATCAACAGCAGCACCGGCCGGGTAAACAGCGCCCGGGCCACGGCCACCTTCTGCTGCATCCCGCGCGAGAGGTCCTCCAGGGGCTGATCCATCCGGTCCGGCCCAAATCCCATCTCCCCCAGAATCTCCTCCACGCGCCGCCTGGCATCCCGCATCGGCACCCCGTAAAGCCGGGCCGCGTAGCTCATATTCTCCCAGGCGGAGAGCTTCTTGAAAAAGGCCGCATCCACCGACACCCGGTTGATGTGACGCCGCACGGGCATGGCATCCTTCAACACGTCCATTCCGAAAATCCTGGCCTCGCCCGCGTCGTGAAACACCAGAGTCGAAAGAATCCGAACCAGGGTCGATTTTCCCGACCCATTGGGCCCCAGAACGCTGAAAATCTCGCCCCTGGGCACCTCGAAGCTCACTTCATCCACAGCGTAGACGGGCCTGTACGTCGGGCGCAGCCTGCCCCAGAAACCGTTGCGCCCCTCCCGCTTCTTCCGCACCGAAAACACTTTGCTGACCCCCTGACAGAAAATGGCAGGGGCGCTCAAGTCGATATCCAACGTGTCATTCCTCCAGTTCGTAAAAAAGGGGATGCGCCTTACCAGCGCAACCCCTTCCCACTCATCTCCATCGCGCGGCTCAGACTCCAGCCTTCTTTTTCAGTCCCTGGTAGGAATTCTCCCGGGTCACCTCGGTCGATACCGGCAGCCCCGAATCCCGCCAGCCGGGTACCTCAACCATCCCCGTGGCCGGGTTCACCCTGCCTCCAAACCCGCCCTGCACGTTCACAGGTCTTGCATACCCCGCCCCGTTCAGGATCTCTGCGGCCATCTGCGACCGGATACCTGACTGGCAACCGCAGTAAATCGGCTTCTCCGGGGGCAAAATCTTCTCTACGACCGCCAGAAAGTCAGGATTGGGCGCCATCCCTCCGCCTGGATTGGGAATGGCCACCGGTATATTGATGGCCCCCTCCGGGTGGCCCTGCGCAAATTCCATTTCGGTGCGCACGTCCAGGTAGACCACTTCCGGGTCGGCATCCAGCGCCGCCCTGGCATCGGGGGGGGTTACCTGATCGATCGCCATAATCCCCTCTTTTGTTGACGATTGTCCCACATTTGTCTACCCTGTGCAACCAATATTCTACTCTCAGGCTCAGATGTCAAGCCAAATCGAATATGCAGGCGATCCTGCCAGAAGGCCTGGCAGGGCCAGAAACGAAAAAAACCCTCTGCAAGCAGTTGTTCTTGCAGAGGGTTCTCAATGGTCGGGGCGAGAGGATTTGAACCTCCGGCCTCCTGCTCCCGAAGCAGGCGCTCTACCGGACTGAGCCACGCCCCGACAATTCAGAAGCATACAAATATAGCAATTTCTTAAGCCGGAAGCAAACATCAACGGTTCAGTACCAGCTTGACAACCACAGACCCCAGCACAAGCAAAACCACAAAAACCACGGACAGGATATTAAAATAGCGGTCGATAAAGGTCTTGATCGCAGGACCAAAAATGGAGATCATCCCCCCCACCAGAAAGAACCGTCCCGACCGGCCCAGCAGAGAAGCGGATACGAGCGTGATAAAGGGGATCTGAAAGACCCCCGCGGCAATTGTAAAAACCTTGTAAGGCACCGGCGTAAATCCTGCAATCGCAATGGCCCAAAAAGCGTTCTCCCGGTATTGCCCGCCCACATAGTCGAACTGATCAGTGACGCTGTAAAACTCGATAATCCGGTGCCCCACCAGTTCGTAGAACTCCAGCCCGATCACATAGCCAATAATCCCGCCGGCCACCGACCCCACCGAACAGACCGCCGCGTAAAAGAGGGCGCGTTGGGGCAGTGAGATCGCCAGGGCGATCAACAACACATCCGGCGGAACCGGGAAAAATGACGACTCCGCAAGTGCAAGCAGAAAAAGCGCGGGCGTAGCGTAGCGGCTCTCGGTCCACCCCATCACCCAATCGTAGAGTCGTTTCAGCATTCCCACCCCGATCCGGCCTCACAACAAAACGGGCAGAAGGCCGATCTTTCAAATCCCCCTGCCCGTTTTGCTCTTATGGTCGGGGCGACTGGATTTGAACCAGCGACCCCTATCACCCCAAGATAGTGCGCTACCGGACTGCGCCACGCCCCGACATCAAAATATCCGCCCCTGAACCTGTCGTTCCAGGTTTTGTTACCAGGACAACGATTGAATAAAAATAAGTCCAAACGCCCCAAAAGTCAATACCCACCCCCCCGGCCCCGGGCCCGTCAGTCCACAGAGTTGCCGTAGTACCGAGAGCTGAAGTACATGCCGGCCAGGATCTTGATCAGGATATTCAAAACGGCCGCCACCGGGATTGCGATGACCATCCCCACAAATCCCCAGAAATGGGCCGAGACCACAAGCGCAAACATCACCCAGGCCGGATGCAGCCCAACCCGCTGCCCCACCACCCTGGGAGAGAGAAAATTGCTCTCGATACTCTGCACCACCACGAAAACACCGATCACCTTCAGCAGATTCACAAAAGGGTCGGCGTCCAGAAGCGCAACCAGAGAGGCCACCCCCAGAGAAACGGCCAGACCAACGTAGGGCACCAGGTTGGAGAGCCCGGCCATGAGGCCCAGAAGAACCGCGTACCGGATGCCGAACAGGCCCAGCCCCAGAGAGGTCAAAACCGCAATAAACCCGCAAACCAGGATCTGCCCGCGTACATATTGCCCCAGCACAGCATCCACCTCCCTCAGAATCCCGACTATCCTGTCGACATGGTTCCGGGGCAGGATATCCTGCAGGGCCTGTTTGATGCGCTCATAATCTTTTAAAACGTAGAAAGTGACAAACGGGATCATCAGCAGATTTAAAAGGGCCGCAAGCCCCGATGTCAATCCTTTGAGTGCGTCCGTCATCTGGTCGGCAAAGATCTGCCCCACCTGGGGCAGCTGTTCAACAAACCACGCTTGAATCTCACCGGCAGGGATCATATACCCGTAGAATCGGAGATTGGCCAGCAGACGCTCGTAAGCCCTCTCGATATCAGCCGTGTACGTGGGCAACCGTTGGGCCAGTTCCCTGACTTCATCGATCACCCTGGGGACCACCACGACCCCGATCCCCGACAGAACGCCCAGGACAAACAGAACGATGACGCCAATGGCCAGCGTTCGGGAGAGGCGACGTCCCATAACCCCCACCAGGGGGGCTAAGAGATAGGCCAGAACAAAGGAAATCACAAATGGCCAGAGCAGACCGACGACTTCGGCTATAAACCATTCCGCAATCAGCAGGATGGAAATAACACCGATGCCCACTTCAAACCGGACGCCTTTTTGCGTGAGCAGGAGCAGGCCAAAAATCGAAGCGCCAACCAATAAGGGGGAGAGCTCGTCTCGCAGAACATAGAGAAAGACCCCCAAAAAGACAAGCACGACCGCCCGAAAAAAAAGACGGTCACCCGCCCCGACAGAACCCGCCGTATCACCGGGCCGGGCATCGGGTTTGTCGGCGCTGTAACGGTCCGCGGTCCCCTGTCCGGGCGCAGGCACAGGCATCGCCGAATCGACCTTATCTCGCGCCCCACGGCCCTCCAAAGCCCCCTCCGGACCGCCGGGATCACGATGAGATTCCATGCCGCACCTATCTCCCCTTACGTGTACTCAAAAAGCTTTCCGTCTGTTGATCGACATCGAAAAACCGGAGAAAATGTCTGGGCCGGGTTGGGCTTTCATATTCCCCGATCAGTTCGGGAATGCCGTCTCCATCCACATCGGCGTATCCGATCTTCTGTCCGAAACCATCCGGAAAACGCCATTCCACCTGACGGTAAGTGGCATCCACAACAAACCCGGTATTCAAAACGATCTCCAAAATGCCATCGTCGTCCAGGTCACCCACGATAATACTGCGTGCAGAAAGACCCGGTTCGCTCTCCCACTCCAGAAAAAGGTGCTTGCAATCGTAGACATACAGGCGGGAAATCTCGGCCTCCCGCTGCCGCTCCATCTCTTCCTGACTCTCCCCTCTCACGCCGGGCTGGTAGCCCGACACATCGGCCACGGCCTCGCCGCAAAACACCAGTTCAAGTTGCGGGTCTTCATCCACATTGGTGACAACCATCGCAGAGATCGTGGTGTACTGATCATCGGTACTCCTCCAGATCACCCTGTAGTCGTCGGCTTTGTAAAAGACGATATCCCCAAATTCCGAGTAGCCCACAATCTCAAGCTTTCCATCGGCGTCAATATCGGCCACAAAAACCCCTGCAACCGATGACTTAAGGGTCTCACTGACCCACTCCTCCTGGAACCGGCCTTCCTTAAACCTCACCGCGTGAATCTGTCCCACGCGGTCTCCGTAAATAATCCGGCGGTCGGTCCCATCTTCCGAGGCAATCACCCGCACGGGGTGCATCTCATCGACGAACCCGCCAAATGAGATGTCCGGACTCTCTTTCCACCGGTACCATTCCAGTTCCCCGGTTCGGGCCGGGGGGACACAAAAAACCGAAACCATCGCAAGAACGAAGACCGCCACAGCGATTCGCATAGTGGACCTCACCGAAAAGATCTAAGATCAGAAAATGCTGAACTTAAAATAGCGGGCAGGATCTCTCTTGACGTCTTCCAGCAGGCTGTTCACCGAAGCCAACGTGCTCTGAAGTTCTCTGTAGAGTTGCTCGTCGTTGACCAGGCGCCCCAGGGTGCCCTCCCCATCCCGGACCTTCCGCGAGACCTCATTCAGGTTTTCCAGCACCTCCTGAAGAGACGTCGAGGCAGCTTCCATGTTTTCCGACACCGCGGCCAGCCGTTCTGTTGTGGTACGCAGATCTTCCACGGCCTGCCGCACCTGCTCCCGGTTTTCGCCCAGCATACCCCGTGCCTCCCCGGAGGCCAGCGCCAGGCTGTCGATCGCTTTTGAAAACGTGGCCCGGTTCTCCTCCAGGATCGTCTTTAACCTGAACGTCGTGCTGTCCATCTGCACCAGGGTATTCTGGATATGGGCGAGGTTGTCTTCGGTGACGAGCTTATCCACTGCCCGGTTCAGGTCCTGGGCCATGTCAGTCGCCCTGGCCGTCAGTTCTTCAAGTCCCGGGCTCAAGACCCCGGTCAGGTGCTCGCCATCGGCAAGCACCCGGCTGTCCGAGCCCGCCTGGACCTCGATCTCCTTCTCACCGAGCATGCCCGAACTCCTGATGATCAGCTTCGAATCCCGGGGCAGGCCGCGTATCTTTTCAAGTCCGAGCGTCACCACCGGGCGCCCCTCCCGGGTGTCGATGTCCAGCACTTTGCCGACCTTCACGCCCCGGAGGGTCACCCAGGCGTTTGGGGTAAGCCCCTGAACAGAGTCGAACGTGGCGGTTACCTTGTAGCCCCCCGCAGCTCCGGCGTAATTCTCTGACAGCCATACAGAGCCTACCACCACAATCGCAAGGGCCACAAAGACGACCGCTCCGAGGACCACCTCACGCTCATGACTTGCCATGTTCTGCCCCCAATTGTCCTGCAACAAAACCCTTGAATACCGCATCCTCCCGGATCTCCTCCGGAGTCCCCACCGCTGCTACCCTGCCCTTATCGATCAATGCGATCCTGTCCGACACGCGGAGGGTCAGCGGGATGTCGTGGGTCACCACAACCGAGGTGATATCCAGGTCATGTTGAAGTTTCAAAATCAGATCGCCCACCACATTGACCGTATGGGGGTCCAACCCGGTGGTCGGCTCGTCGTAGAGGATAATATCGGGCGACAGGGCAATGGCCCGGGCCAGGGCCGCCCGTTTCCGCATCCCTCCCGAAAGGTCAACGGGCATCACCTCTTCAGCGCCGGGCAGTTCCACCTGCTCCAGACAGACCCGCACCCGCTCGTCAATCTCGGACTCCGACATGGGGGTATGCATCCGCAGCCCGAAAGCGACGTTTTCTTTCACGTTCATCGAATCAAACAGCGCCGCAGACTGAAACAACACCCCGATGCGCTTTCGAAGCCCAAACAAATCTCGCTGCTTGATGGTATTCATATCGTATCCGTCCACCACCACACGCCCCCGGTCGGCCTGCAGGATGCCGATAACGTGCTTCAGGGTCACGCTCTTGCCGCAGCCGCTGGGCCCCAGAATCGTGGTCACCTCACCCCAGTGCACCTCTAAATTCAGCCCCTTCAGCACCTGGTTCTCATCGAACTGCTTGTACACCTCTTCAAACCGGATGGCAGGTCCGTTTTGCGCCATGGCCCGTCTCTATACTAATACAGCATCGTATGCGTCAGAAAATAATCCAGAATCAGGATCAGGGCCGAAGAAATCACAACCGCGGCCGTGGCTGCCCGGCCCACCCCCTGGGCTCCGCCCCCGGTCTGCAGCCCCATATAACATCCGATAAATGTGATCAGCCCCCCGAAGACCGTCGATTTCGCCAGCCCCACAAACACATCGTAAGCCTGAAAATCCAACTTCATACCCTTGACAAAATTAAAGACGCTGATATCCATCTTGATAATGGCGATGATGAACCCTGCACAGACAGACACAAAACTGGAAAAGACCACCAGTACCGGAATCATCATCAGTCCGGCCAACAGCCGGGGCATCATCAGGTATCCCACCGGATCCACAGCCAGAGAGACCAGCGCATCCACCTGTTCGGAGACCTTCATAGCCCCCACTTCCGAGGCGATGCCCGCCCCCACGCGGCCGGCCAGCACCAGCCCCATCAACACAGGCGCCAGTTCCAGTACCACGGAACGCAGCACCACGCTCCCCACCATATAATCCGGCACGTAGGCCTCCATCTGATAGGTCATCTGGATGGAAACCGCCATCCCGCTGAAGCAGGAAACCAGGCAGACCAGAGACAGGGAACCCACCCCGATGGCATAACACTGCTCAACAACCTGTCGGCGATAAAAATAGAGATGCCGGAACTCTCTCAGACAGTGGGTAAAATAGCGATACATATGATACGTCTGAGAGAAAAACCGAACGATATAAACGCCGAGAAAACGGAAGAGACGTTCCATGTGATCTCTGCAATGGCAAAAGGTGCAAAAACGCAAAAAACCGACCTGACGATGCGTATCAAAAATCCCCAAAAAAGGGGACTTCGAAACCGTTACAAACCAGACACTCAGGCCTCTCTGCGCTTTCCCCGGGCAAGCTCCGCATTCAGCTCTCCACCCACAAGCAGGAACAGGGCCGTGAGGTAAATCCAGACCTGGAGAACGATAAATCCGCCCAGGAGGCCGTAGATCCTGTTGTAATAGCTGAAATTGCCCACATAATATCCAAATCCCTTGGAAAGGAAAAACCAGAGCACGGCAAACAGCACGGTGCCAGGCAGCACACGCAGGAATTTTGGCCTGTAGTTGGGCGCAAGGTGGTAGAGCAGCCCGACCATCACCACCACACTTAAGAAACCGATCGGCCATTTGAGAAACACGACCAGGGGGGGAACACGCCTTCCGCCAGGCCAAGACGCACCAGCAGCTGTTGTTCAATCCACGTTCCCATGATCAGGAGGTTAAAAGAGACCAGCATAGCCAGCCCCACCCCGACCACCAGCCCAACAGAAAGCATTCGGCGAAACCAGAAGGACCGGGTCTCCTCAACGCCATAGGCCCGGTTGAGGGCCCTGATCGTCGCCGAGATCGCGCTTGAGGCAACCCACAGCGCCCCCAACAGACTGATGGTCATAAGCTTTTGGGAACTGGCTGCAACCAGATTGCGGACATTTTCCTCCACCATTTCCCTCACAAGATCGTGGAGGAAAATCCCCATCACATCCAGAGATCTGGACACAAATTCAGGCGTAATCCCCAGAAGCCCGGCCAGAGCCGCGGTAAACAGCGCCGCCGGAAAGATGGAAAGAGAGAAGTCGAATGCCATCTCACCAGCGGTCTCCGTGCACTTATGGTCCATAATGCGGCGAAAGACACGCTTGCAGATCTGAACGATCATTCGAGAATTAGGGGCTGAATATAGCCGTAATTTAAGCATTTACAAGCAAGATCGCAAGAACCATCCGCCAATGCAACAGGAAAACAGGAGAACGCACCGCCTCTTGCGCTCCAGCCGGAAAAAAAAGCGGGCAGGACCGCTTCGCCCTGCCCACTCTGCGCTCTGCCCGCTGGAACCTCAGACCACGTCTTCCCAGGAGTCCCCGGCGTGCACCCGTTGTTTAAAAAACCGGCGCAGTTTTCCCAGGGCCCGGTTGCGGATCTGGCGCACCCGCTCACGCGTCACACCCAGGTTCGCCCCGATCTCTCCCAGGGTGCGCCGCTCCTGGCCGTCCAGCCCGAAATAGGCCCGAATCACCTCTGCCTCCCGGTTGTCCAGGCTGCCCATCAGCGATTCGTTGACCAGCTCCAGACGGTCCCGTTCCAGAACATGCAAATCGGGCCCCGGCTCTTCTACCCGGAGGACCTGGAGCAGCGTCTGCTCTTTGGCCGGGTCCATCGGAGATTCCAGCGAAAGGTCGGAACGGACACACCGAAGCGCGCGTTCCGCACGCTTCCGACTGAGCTTCATGTCGGTGGCCACTTCATCCAGCGTGGGCACCCGGCCCAGTTCCTGCGTCATCTGGCCCCAGCGCCTCGCCATCCGGTCCATGTCTTCCTGGCGATTGGCCGGCATCAAGACCGTCGAAGTCCGCTTCAGGGCGTTCAGAATGGCCTGGCGGATCCACCAGACCGCATAGCTGATGAACTTATACCCTCGTTTCTCGTCAAACCGCTTGAGGGCCTCCATCAACCCCATGTTTCCCTCTGCAATCAGGTCCGACAGGGGCACCCCTCGGCCCTGGTATTCCAAAGCGACACTGACCACAAAGCGAAGGTTGGAGGTAATCAACCGTTCAATGGCGCTGGCGTCCCCTTTCCGGGCACGCCGCAGGGTCTTTTCTTCCTCCTTGCGGCTCATCGGAGGGTACTTGCGCAATTCCTTCAGATACCGCTGCACGGAAGCATCGTGTGCAGAACGCGTCTGAACCGTATCGTTCAAGTCCATATCCAGCAACGACTCCTCTCGGATTTCTGTCATCTCATCACCTCCTGGCATCAGTATCCAAGGCCTGGAGATTTTGGGGTACATACCTTAAACGAACCGTCTATCAAAAAGTTCCACGCACGCCCGGATGAATACACGCCCCCAGGCCAGAACCCAATCTGCCATTTTATACAACATATGTATGATTGTGAGTCAAAAAAGCGTCACTTCTCAGAGCATCCAGGTGAAAGTAGCGTCTTTCACAAAACACAACACACGTTACTGTTTTATAAAACGTTATTTGAAATATCCCATCCAAATCAACCGCCTGCTCAACGGGCACCGCCCCCTTGCGCCTCAGGATAAGCATAATCTGTGCCAGAACATCAAACTCAGTCGTTTTTATTTTCTCCCTACACCTATTAATCAATGGTGCCAGTTCGCT
>JAAXHW010000005.1 GCA_012270675.1 Candidatus Latescibacterota bacterium
TGGGGATTTTAAGACAGCTTCTAAGACAAAATGGCTCAACACATCGGCATCGTCGCATGCAGCGCCGAGGGTGCGGCCCTCTGTTACCGCACCATCTGCGTTGAAGGCGCGGATCTGATGGGACAGCATGCCCACCCCGAGGTCAGCATGCACACCTACCCCCTCAGCAACTACATGCGCAATATCGCCCCCGGCAACTGGAACGGCGTTGCAGACCTGATGGTCTCCTCTGCGGAGAAAGTCGCAGCGCTCGGCGCCGATTTCGCCATCTGCCCCGACAACACCATCCACCAGGCCTTCGAGCGCGTGGTCGACCGGTCCCCCATCCCCTGGCTCCACATCGCCGGGGAAGTGGCCGCCGAGGCAGCCCGCAACAACCACCACTGCCTGGCCGTCCTGGGCACGAAATATCTGATGGAAGGCCCGGTCTACCCCGCCAAACTGGACGCTTTGGGAATTGCGCATTGCATCCCGCAACCGGAGGAAAGAGAACGCATCAACCACATCATCTTCCACGAACTGGTCAACGGCATCTTCACCGATGCGTCCCGCGCCTATTTTGCAGGCGTCATCAACCGGCTAAAAGACCGGGGCTGCGACGCCGCCGTACTCGGCTGCACCGAAATCCCGCTGTTAATCTCGCCAGAAGACGCGTCCCTCCCCACCCTGGACTCCACCCGCCTGCTGGCAAGGGCCGCGCTGAAAAGGGCGACCACAAGGGTCGCCCCTGCGAATGCGGGACCACAAACATAATGCGGGACATAACAGGGGCGCAGGGTCAGAAATCCCGCAGCAGCCCCGACCGGTCCGCATAAGAGAAAAAACGCAGCAAGTCGCGCCAGTGAATGCTGATCATACCCCCCGTCGCCCGAATGACCTCATAGCCGAACCGCGTTCGAACATAATGTCCGACCATCGGAATCGTAGAAATCATATTCGCCTCGATATTGCGCAGACCCAGCTGAATGTATTTCTCGTCTCTGACAAGCTCCCAGGCGTAGCCGATGCTCTCCCGCAGGCAGGAGAACCCCACGTAACTCATCGGGGTCTCATTGCCGGGCATCGACAGATAAAGCCCCTCCGGCGAGCGCACGTCTTCGCTGGCCAGAAAATCGCACAGGCGCAAAAACAGCTCCCCACTGAGCGGGTCCCCGAACGTTTGATGGTAGTACGCCAGCCCGGTCGCGGCGATGCTCCCCATCACCGCCTGCTGGTAGGGAATAGGCCCCCAGCCGCCGCTGCATCCCCCGTTGGCCTCCAGAGGATCGGGGCCCTCGGCAAAAGACGTCATAATGCGCTTCGCAGCCTCCGCATACCGCGCCTCTCCCGTGGCCCGGTACACGCTACACAGCGCAATCAGCGGCCACCCCCTGTCACGCGCCCCGGATCGCCCGCCGCCTGACGCCACTTTCCGGCAGATCAGATCGGCCACACCCTGCGCGGCTGCCAGTGCCGGCGCATAGCCGCAATAGTAATAATAGGAGAGAAACCCCTCCGCCCACATGTGCGACAGGTGGCAGTTCGGACGCCCGTCCATCCCAACGTGGAACGCGCCGTGCGCCGTCCATCCCCCCTGCTCGTCGAAACAATCGTCAAAGTGTACGATATCCATGTCCATCACGTGACGCACGGAAGCTTCAAACGTATCCAGATAGAGATAACTCCCCGTGCGCACGAACTGCAGATAAACCGTCTGGCCGAAATCGTGCTCGCAATTGGCCATAAAATCAATCCGTCCCCACGACGCGCTCTCCAGTTGCTCATGGTCGCCGTAGTCCACCATGCCCAGACGCCGGTCAAAGCTGAGGTACTGTTCAAACTCGAGCCGAAATTTCTGCTCGATCCCCGGAAATTTCTCCGGCTGGTACCGGAACAGAGGCCCGACGGCCCCCGAGTCGATAAACCACGCCGGCGAGGAAAACGCGATCGGGAATTGATACGCAAAATGCCAGTCCGGCAGCCGCGCCGCTGATGCACTCCCCTCATAAGCCCGCAGTTTTACCTGGTGCGACTTCGCCTGCCCCTGGAAGATCACCAGCGGGCCCACCGCCGCCGGCCACAGCTCCAGAACAATCGCCTCCCCATCGGCCGCGAACCCCTTGGGCCACTGCTGGGCGAACTTCCGCACCGAAGCCGCAACCCCCCGCCTGGTGTCACCCGCCGCAACCCATCCGTGAGACCGGCCCATCGCCGTTTCACCGTCGTACACGTCGGCATCGATCATCGCATCGTAGAGGGCCGTCTGCGGAGCATCCGTGAGCAACGCCCGGAGCGGACGCGGTGACGTCACCAGGCCTTCGTTTCCCACCGTCCCGAACGGACAGGTCGCAAACTCCCGAACCCCGCCGATGGCGTGCGCCACAACCAGCCGGACGGCCTGCAGCGTCTGCGCCCTGGGACTCTCCGCATCCACGCTGGGCGCCCCTATCCCCTGCGCCTGCTTTCGACGTACCGGGACATCCCGATAGGGCTCATCGTGGATAAACTGATACTCCACCTCCACCTCGTCCGCATCCGCAAATACCGTCACCCGAAACACCAGTGAAAAGAGCTTCCTCCCATTCCCGTCCCGATGAACCCCCCGCCGGCTCACCACCAGCATCTTCTCGGTGAAATGCTCGATCTCAGGCTCCCCCTCCAGCTCGCTGACAAACGCCACACCCTCCCCATCCACGATCTCCGCCCGAACCGACCGGACATATTCCTCATCTCCCCGCCTGCACGCCTCCAGAAAAGCCTGCCCGGAGAGCGGGAGCACGAAACACAACAGCCCGTTGTCCACCTCCCACCGGTCTCCGGATCTGGACAGCACAATCCCTGACCCCTGCCCGCTCTTCCGGCCCGTCCAGTCCAGTGTATAGGTCTTCCGGCCGTACCCCTCAAAGTGCACCGGGAACTGCAGCAGCGCCCACTTGACCGACCCGTCCGGCCAGCAGGCCAGGACTTCCGAAGCCAGGGGCACCCCTCCTCCCGCCTCGTCCCACAGGCACAGGCCCCCCACGTCCGTCAACATCCCCTGGGGAAACGGCAGCCCGCGGCAGAGCCACTCCCCCTGCCGCCGGACCCGAATCTCGTTCGCCAGCGTAATCTCTACAGACACGATATCGCCTCCTGTTGCATGCGCTTCCTCAGCGCCGCTGTTCCGGCCTCATCCACCGTCCACCGGCCCGTATCGATCACCACGCCGTAGTCCTCACGCGCCGCCCCCACCGACACCCGCCCCTGCCGCACGTCTTCCAGCACCCGCGCCGGGTGCCGCTCCCACGGCGGATAGAATCCCGCGCCCCCCGGCAGGCGCAGCGTCACGGTTTCACCGGGTGGAATCTCGTACTTTCCCTTCGGATGGGGCCGTGTGCCGTCCGAGAGGAACAGTTCCCCGGTGGCCCCGTCTTTGCCGCCCAGAAACCCCCGGGCTGCGCACCGGGTGCGGTCGTACATACAGGAATGCAGCACCGGCCGGTCGCTGTCCATCTTCAACACCATCTCCTGGCCCAGGCCGCCGCGGAACTTCCCCGCCCCCGCCGAATCGGGCCGCAGCGCCCGCTTCAGCATCAGCACCGGAGACACCGCCTCGATCGCCTCGGCCGGCACCCCCTTGATCCCGCTGGGAAACGCCGTTGCGGACAGCCCGTCCACCGTTGGCCGGGCGCCCATCCCACCCGCCGAAAAGAAGATATAGGCAAACATCCGGCCGTTCCGGTCGTAGCCCTCCAGCTGCGTATTCCACAGCCCGGCCGACCCATCCGCAAGCACCCGTTCGGGCATCGCCTGCGACAGCGCGCCGAACACGGCCTGGGTGAGAAAGTGTCCGATCAGGTGCCGGGCGCCCACTGCGCAGGGAAACCGGGCGTTCAGTACCGAGCCCTCCGGCGCTTTGACCGTCACCGGTCGAAAGCTCCCCTCGTTATTCGGCACCGCCGGGCTGATGGCGCACATGAGGGGATAGGTCGTATAGGCATGGGTGTAGTTGTAGACCACATTGATCCCCCGGTCCACCTGCGACGAAGTGCCCTCATAATCCACAACCAGGTCCCGGTCGTTCACCGTAAGCGCAATACACATCTTCAAGGGGTGGTCGAACCCGTCCAGGTCCACCTCGTCATAATATGTCCCGTTGGGAATCTGGAAAATCGCCTCCCGGGTGGCCGCCTCCGACCGGGAGAAGACCAGCGCCGACAGCGCATCCAGATCGTCCAGATCGTACTCCTCCATCATCTCGATCAGCTTGACCGCCCCCACGTCGTTCCCTGCCTGCTGCGCGTAGAGGTCTCCCACCACCGAGTCCGGCATCCGCACGTTGGCCCGCACGATCTCGATCAGGTCCTGGTTCACCCGGCCTTCCCGGAACAGCATCATAATCGGGATGTGCAGCCCCTCCTCGAACACCTCCCGTGCATCCGCCCCAAGCGTCCGTCCGCCGATATCCATTGCATGGCAGGTATTGGCGAACCACCCGACCCCACGGCCCCTGTGGAACACCGGCGTTACCACCGTAATATCATGATAATGCCCGGACCCCAGCCAGGGGTTGTTCGTCAACAGGCTGTCCCCCGGCGCCAGCGTCTCGATCGGATAGGCCCGTACAAAATGTCGCACGCAGGTGGCCATCGTATTGATATGCCCCGGCGTGCCCGTCACCGCCTGCGCCATCATATTCCCCTCCGCATCAAACACCCCCGCAGACAGGTCTCCCGCCTCCCGCACCACCGTCGTAAAAGACGCATGCATCAACGCCGCGGCCTGCTCGTTCACAATCGAAATCAACCGGTTCCACAGCACCTCCAGCAGGACCGCATCCAGCTCCCGGCCACACCGGCTCATCCTCCGCCTCCTGATCGTGTTAAGATAAGACTCCCCGCCGGGTGCACGGCCAGGGCCCACCCCGGCGGCACAACCGTCGTCGACTCGGCCTCCTCCACGATCGCGGGGCCATCCACCGCGAAGCCCTCCGCCAGACCGTAGCGATCGTACACCGGCGTCTCCACCGCGCCACCTTCCACGTCAAAAAGCGCAGGCCGGCGTCCTTTCAGAACGTCCCCACCCGCACGGGACGTTGCGGCCCGGACCTCTCCCGCATCCGGCCTGGGTGCCGACGCGGCCAGCCGCCAGTGGACCGCCTCTACGGCCACCCCCTCGCAGACCCGTCCGTAGATCCGCCGGTACTCCCCGTCAAAAACCTCCTGAAGCCGGCTCACGTGTTCCGGCCCGAACAGCCCCCCCGGCAGGGGCACCCGGATCTCGTGTCCCTGCCCCACATACCGCATATCGGCGGTTCGCACCATCCGAATCGCCCCTTCCGGCACCCCCGCTTCGCGCAACACCACACCCCCTTCCCGCTCCATCTCTTCGAACAGACCGTTCAGGCGGTCAAAATCCAGATTCTCCAGACGGGAGACGTAGCTCCGCGCAAAATCAAACGAAATCGGCGCCAGCAAAAGCCCGAAAGCAGACCCCACCCCGGCCGCCGGGGGGACGACCACCCGTTCGATGCCGAGCCGCTCCGCCACCCCGCACGCATGCCCGGGACCGGCGCCCCCCGTGGCCGCCATCGTATACCCCCGGAGGTCAACCCCCCGCTCGGCAGCGTGCACCCGGCCCGCATTGGCCATATTCTCATTCACCAGGCGGTGGACGCCCCAGGCCATCCGCTCCACATCCATCTCCAGCTTCCGCGCCAGGCCCTCAATCGCATCCCGTGCCCTGGAAACCTCCAGGCGCATCTTCCCGCCCAGAAAATACCCGGGATTCAAAAACCCCAGGATCAGATCGGCATCCGTCACCGTCGGCGTCGACCCTCCCTGCCCGTAGCAGGCCGGCCCCGGCAATGCCCCGGCGCTCTCCGGCCCCACCGCGGGCAGGCCCATCTCGTTCAGGTGGGCGATGCTGCCTCCTCCGGCGCCGATCTCGATCATATCCATCACCGGCACCAGGAGCGGCAGCCCGCTGCCCCGCTTGAACCGGTAGACCCGGCCCACCTCCGACTCGGTGGTAATCGGGAACTCCCCCCGGCTGCTCAGCATCGCCTTGGCCGTGGTCCCCCCCATGTCAAAGGCCAGCACATCCTCCCACCCACACCGCCTGCACCAGTACGCCGCCGCAAGCGCCCCCCCGCAGGGGCCGGACTCCACCAGCCGCACCGGAAACGCTGCCGCCGTCTCTGCCGAGCAGCTGCCCCCGTTGGAAAGCATAATGTGCAGGGGGGCCCTCAGCCCACACCCCTGCAGCCCACCCTCCAGCCCCATGAGATAACGCCCGGCCAGCGGCTGCACATAGGCGTTGGCCACCGTCGTCGAGGTCCGGTCGTACTCCCGCAGCTCCGGCGCCACCCGGTGAGAAACCGACAGCGCCGCATCCGGCAGCACCTCGCGGACCACCTCGGCCGCCTGTTGTTCGTGGACAGGATTGGCATAGGCGTGCAAAAATGAAATGGCAACCGCCTCCACCCCCTCACTTCGCAACACCTCACACGCCTCCCGCAAGGCCCCACCGTCCAGGGGCACCAGCACCTCCCCCCGCACGTTCAGTCGCTCGGGCACCTCCATCCGGAGCCGCCGTTCCACCAGCGGCTCGGGCAATTCCAGGAACAGATCGTAGATATCGTAGCGCCCCTCCCGCCCGATCTCCAGCGCGTCTCGAAACCCCCCGGTCGTAATCAGCCCCGTCAAAGCGCCCTTCCGCTCAATCAGCGTATTGGTCACCAGCGTGGTGCCGTGGATGGCGCGCCCCACCTCCTCTGCGGCCACACCCTGCTCCCTCAGCAGGTGTTTCACACCCTCCAGAACGGCTGCTGAGGGGTCCGGCGTGCTCGTCAACACCTTGGCCACGGCCATATTCGCCGACGTCGTATCCAGCACCACAACGTCCGTAAACGTTCCCCCAATGTCGATTGCCAGAGCGTAGCGCCCGGTATTAAAAGCCACAACCGCTTCGCCTCCTGTTCACCACGTCACGTGAACGTTTACAGACAGTATAGGGGTTGGGGTAAAATTTGTCAATCCAATAAGGGGTTGACAGCCCCCTGACTTGTGAGTATATTCAACGCAGGCCCAAGCAGAGCGGGAATAGCTCAGCTGGTAGAGCGCAACCTTGCCAAGGTTGAAGTCGCGGGTTCGAGTCCCGTTTCCCGCTCCAGATTTCAAACGCCCGTTAAGCCCCGGTTTAACGGGTTTTCTTGTTTCTCCAGGGATGGTGGTCTTCTTACCCATGCCCCCTACCTCGATGGTCTGTCCGAACTGCCGCAACCTCATCAGCACCCAGGAGACACGGTGTCCCTACTGCGGCGCCTACCGCCCCGGCCTCTGGGGCCTGGGACCGGCGCTGACCCGGCTCTTTGGCGCACGGATCGATGTGCTTACCCTCATCCCCACCGCCTGTATTGTCCTTTACGTTCTCAGCCTCCTGCTCGACCTTGGCGCAGCGCTCAACGTGCGCGGCGGCCTCTTTGGCATGCTCAGCCCGGGCACACGCCCCCTCTATGCCCTGGGCATGACCGGAGGCTTCGCCACCGCCAGGGGCCACTGGTGGACCATCTTCACCGCCACCTATCTGCACGGGGGGCTGCTCCACATCCTGTTCAACGTCCTCTGGATCCGGCAGCTCGGTCCGGAAGTCGGCAACCTCTACGGTCCCGCCCGCTATTTTATCATCTTCACCGCAGGGGGGGGCGTCGGCTTTGTCCTCTCCAACCTCCTCACCAGCACCCCCACCATCGGCGCTTCCGGGGCCATCTTCGGCCTCTTTGGGGCCATCATCGTCTACGGCCGCTGGCACGGAGGCAGCATGATGGCGATGATGACCCGGCAGGTCTGGCAGTGGGCCATCCTCCTCTTCATCCTGGGCTTCCTGATGAGCGGCGTCAACAATTTCGCCCACCTGGGGGGCTTCATCGGCGGCTGGATCGCCTCCCGCCTCCTCGTCTCCGGCGTCAACCGCGGCGAAAGCCGCATCGCCATCCTCTTTGCCCTCGCGCTGCTGGGGCTCACCGCCCTCGGCTTCGTCCTCTCCATCTCTGCCAACTGGCAACTCCTCATCCTCCACTAAAGCTTACCTCACAACCCCGAAAAAACACTTCAGGTACCGCCCCTCCGGAAATGTTGTAACCGCCGGATGGTCCACGGCCTGCAAATGGCTCTTCACAATCCGGAGCTCCCGCCGGGCCGCGGTGGCCGCATGTTTCAGAATCGTAAAAAACGTCTCGTAATTCACCTGCGTGGAGCACGACGCGCTCACCAGCACCCCGTCAGGCCGCAGAACCTCAATCGCCTTCCGGTTTAGACTGATGTAGGTCCGCACCGCCTGCGTTAACGCCTCCCGGGTCTTCACGAACGCCGGGGGGTCCACAATCACCATGTCAAACCGTCTCTTCTCCGCTTTACACGCCTTCAGATAATCGAACACATTGGCCGCAATACAGGGGTGCGCGTCTGCATCCAGCCGGTTGAGTTCCAGGTTGCTTCGGGCCAGGTCCAGGGCCGCCTCCGAAACATCCACGCTCACCACCTGCGAGGCCTTTCCCCGGGCTGCGTACACCGAAAATCCCCCGGAATAACTGAAACAGTTCAGCACCTCCCGCCCCCGGGCAAAAGCCTGGGCGGCCAGCCGGTTCTCCCGCTGGTCCAGGTAAAACCCCGTCTTCTGTCCCTGCCGCGCGTCCACCCAGAACCGCGCCCGGTGCTCCCGGATCTCAATCAACCCGGGCGGTTGCTCCCCTGCCAGCAGGCCTGTGGGAAACGTCTCCAGCCCCTCCGGCCGGCGCGTGCCCACATCGCTCCGCTCGTAAATCCCGGTCGGTCCTGCCACCTGCTGCAGCGCCTCTACCACCGGCTCTCGAAGCCGGTCCATCCCCAGCGTATGGAACTGCACCACCACGAAATCCGCGTACCGGTCCACAATCAACCCCGGCAGCCCATCGCTCTCGCCGTGTACCGCGCGGTAAGCATTCGTCACCTTCGTATCCAGCCACGCCCTCCGCAGCGCGTGCGCCTGCCGGATGCGCGCAAGCAAAAAAGCCCGGTCAACCCGCTGTTCCGGGTCCCGGGTCAGCACCCGCACCGGGATTGACGATGCCGGATTGTAATAGCCCCTGGCGACGAACTTCCGGTCCTGATCGAACACATCCACAATACCGCCCGGCTCTGCGGCCGCGGGATATTCGGCCACAGCACCGCTGAACACCCAGGGGTGTCCTTCCAGAATCCGGCGCTCCCGTCCCGCTTTCAGAACGACTTCAGGGTAGGTCATCTCACGCGTTCAACACCAGCATCGCTGCCTCCAGCCCGGCCTCCACGTCCATCACCTGTCCCTGGTCGGCCAGCGCCCGGCTCATCGCCGAAAGGAAAAAGAGCACGTTTTCCGCCGACGAGGAATAGCCCATCAGCCCCACCCGCCACACCTGCCCCTTCAGCGCGCCCAGTCCCCCGCCGATCTCCAGACCAAAGGTCTCCAGCAAATATCCCCGCACCCTCGCATCGTCCACCCCCTCGGGAATCCGCACGGTATTCAGCGTGGGCAGCCGGTGCTCCGGGGCCACCAGCATCTCCAGCCCCATCGCCTCCACGCCCGCAACCAGCGCCTCGTGGTTCTTCAAATGCCGCGCCAGCCGATTTTGCAGCCCCTCTTCCTCCATCAGCAGCAGCGCCTCCAACAGCGCATAATTCAGCGTACTCGAACTCGTATGGTGGTACACCCGCTCCGGTCCCCAGTACTGATCCAGCAGTGAAATATCCAGGTACCAGCTCCGCACCGGATGTTTTCGGTTCGCCGCCACGTCAACGGCCCGGTCGCTGAACGTCACCGGCGCCAGTCCCGACGGCGCCCCGATGCACTTCTGGGAACAGCTATACCCGGCATCCACCCCCCATTCGTCCACATTCACCTCGATCCCACCCAGCGATGTTACCGTATCCAGCAGGATCATCGTCCCGTGCGCCTTTGCCAGTTCTGCAATCTCATCCATCGGCTGAAGCACCCCGGTCGACGTCTCTGCATGGACCAGCGTGAGCACCTTGTACCCCCCGTCCTTCAACGCCTCCGCGACCCTCGTCGCATCGGTCGGCCTCCCCCACTCTGTCTCCACCAGCGTCACCTCTGCCTCCTGCCGCTGGGCCATCTGCCGGATGCGATCCCCAAAATAGCCGTGCACGCAGACCAGCACCCGGTCTCCCGGCTCCATCAGGTTCGCCACGCACGCCTCCATTCCCGATGTCCCCGTCCCCGGTGTTGCATGGGTCACCCGGTTTTGTGTCCCGAAAACCGGGCGAAGCAGTGCTCCGATTCGGTCCAGCACCTTCAAATACGCCGGGTCCAGGTGTCCGATCACCGGCGACGTCAGCGCGCTGTAGATCCTTGGATGCACATCCAGAGGCCCCGGTCCCATCAATTTCCTCAGAGGGGCTTCCGGTCGGTCCGCACGCATAGCTCAACTCCTTATCCGGGCAACGCGGTTTGATCAAAACAGAACCAGGTCCACGGAATCCTCGCTCTGTTCACCCGACCGCCGATCCGTCACTTTGATATCCAGCCGAAACTCGCCCCGTCCTATCCGGCTGAGATCCAGCGAAAGGTACTCCGCCGAAGTCGGCGTATCTCCGATGCGTTCAACAGCAACTGTGGTGGCAGGTTTGGCGCTGCTGCCAAATATGGAAAGCCGCTTTTTGATCGGTCTCTTCCGCCTGGGCCTGGAAACCGTATATTCGACATCAAAGGAGGTCACCCCCCCCTCATCCGGGGTGAGATTGTAAACCTCAAAATAGATGTACACCGGCTTTTTGCGTGAAAACCGCCGGGAAGGGTTGGGCACCAGCCGAAGCCCGCGGAAAAAGAATGCGTCATTCGCTTCAACAGCAGACGAAATCGCATGCGCAGGCACAATGCTGCTCATCTCCAGGGCGACCTCGGAAAATGCCGGAATCCGGATATCGCCCTTCCAGCCGCCCAGCCGCTGTCCGGTGCGTTCTCCAATATAAAAGGCCGCGTGGCACGAATCGGCCCTCGCCTGCAGCCGGACTGTTCCAATCCCCGTCTCTTCAAACCGGATGCGGGGGATGTCCGCTGCCACGACGCGCCCCCGGTGCCGCAGAACCGGATGCCATTCCAGATCGTGCAGCGCCATGCCGTACTCGTACACTGCGGATGTGTCGGCCACCGACGTGTCCTCCAGCGGCACCCCGTAGTAAAGTTCCAGCGTGGTACCCCCTGTCTCCTCCTTAAAAAATGCCAGGTAGGAATCATAAGGCAAAAGATCGACATCCCGCCCCCAGGCGTGCCGGTCTGTGCGAAACCCCACCTCAACCGCGCTGCGGCTCTGTACCACCATCTCTCTTTCACGCGCCATCCGGCGGAGGTCTCCGGGCTGTCGACCTGCGCGCCATCGCCCCCCGCGGCCCCGACCCCGGCGGCGCCGGCCCTGCTGGGGTTGATACACCGCCCCCCAGGTCTCGCGCCCCTGCACGGACCCGGGATAGGGTGACAGCTGCCAGTTGTTGCCCGAGGCGTTTTCATCCATAACAAAATGAAACACCATCTCGGGCAGCGTCTCGGTCTTTCCGTAAAACCAGGACGTGTTGGCCACGATATTCTGGCCCGGCGTCTGCGCGTAATCGTTCGGGTCGCCGTGGCGGATGTAGATCAGCCCCTTGTCGTTAAACCGGTCATTGAGATAAAACGTAGCCGGATACGCAAGCGCGTTTGTCTTGTCGGGACTGTTGGTCCAGGTACGGAAGCCGTCGTAGACGTAATACGCCTCGGCAAAGATCATCCGCCGGTAGTGCTCGGCCAGCCGGGCGTTCGTCTCCGCGGCCGGCGTGGGGTCCCGGCCGGTCCAGAAACGGCGGTAGAACCCCCTGTACTCCTCCGGCGAAGAAAGGCCCCGAAACGATTCCAGCTCCATTTCCGTAACAACGTATTTCACATCTTCGAAGATGAGTTCCGCGTCCAGCCGCGTGCGGATGCTGTCAACAGCAGTCCAGAAAGTGGCCTCCGCGGCCCCCGGCTGTCCGCGCTGGTACGCGAGCCGGACCAGGGAGAGCCGGGCCGCAACCGCGCTGATGGACGGCGCAGCGGCCAGCCACGCATGGAGGACCGAATCGGCCCGGGCAGGTCGGCCGGCCCGGCGCAAGGCCTCGCCGACAAAATAGCGCGCATGTTCAAAATCCTGCCTCTGCAGCCAGGCGATGGTCTTCCATTCGGCGCGGTTGTCCAGAAAATGCAGGTAGAGCCGGAACAGCCCCAGCTGCGCGGCCCTCAGGTCCGGCTTCTGCGCCACCTGCCGGTGGCCCAGCAGAATCGCCTCCCGATATTTCCCCTGGCAGCGCTTTAAAACCGCATACTGGTAAACCGCATCCAGGTAGAGCGAATCCTGTTCCAGCACCTGTTCAAACAGCCCCTGAGAACGGTTCCAGTCCGCCCTGCGAAACACCAGGGCCTTGAACTTGCCCGTCTCCCGAAAACAGATCGCAAGGTGGTAAAGGGCGTCTATGTCGCCCGGGTGCAGCTTCAGAACCCTTTCGTACGCATCCTTCGCCTTCCCCCAGTCCTGCCGGACAAAAGCGACCTGGCCCAGTCCCTTCCGCGCATCGATCGGCGCCTCCTCCAACGCCGATTTAAACGCCCTCTCCGCTTCTTCAAACCGCTTCTGGGCCAGCAGGTCCTGCCCCTCTGCCACACGCCGCGCCCCGTCCGCCGCCGCCGACAGACGGACTGCCCCTGTCAGGGTGCACAGAGCGGCCAGGGCCACGAACAGCATCTCTCCCTTTCCGGTCCTCATCACAGGACTTCCCGGTAAAGTGCGCGACATGCGTCCAGACCCAGCGGGCGGGGATTGGTCGACGTGCAATGGTCGTTCACCGCCTTCTGCGCGAGCGGCTCCAGGTCTTTTGCCGTCACACCCGTTTCACTCAGGCTGCGAGGGAGACCCAGACGCCGGTTCAAATCCTCAAAAAACCCCGGCAGGTCCGCGCCCCTCTGAAGGTTTAAACGACGGGCCATCTCATCCATCTTTTCCACGCAATGGTCGATATTAAAGCGCAACACCGGCGGCAGGAAGAGCGCGTTGAGCGTCCCGTGGTGCAGCCGCTTCCCGGCCAATCCGCCCAGGGGGTGGCTCAGGCTGTGCACCGCCCCCAGACCTTTTTGAAAAGCCAGCCCGCCTTCAAGTGCGCACATCATCATCTCACTGCGGCTCGTGAGGTCTGAGCCCTGTTCGGTCGCCGTGGCGATGTGCCCGCACCCGCGCACCAAACCGTCCAGGGCAATGGCATCGGCCACCGGGTTGTACCGGGGGCTGCAATAGGCCTCCACACAGTGCGAGATGGCATCCATACCCGTAGCAGCGGTCAGGCGCGGGGGCATGCTCAGCGTCAGCTCCGGATCGCAAAGCGCCGCCACCGGCAGCAGGTGCGGACTCAGAAACCCCACCTTATCGCCCGACGCCAGCGTCACCAGCGCGGCCCGTCCCACCTCGCTTCCGGTCCCGGCGGTCGTCGGAACGGCAATCAGCGGCGGCACCCGATCGGTAATCCGCGAAACGCCACCCCGGCGCATCGCATATTGCTCAAACGGCTCCGGATGGTGGACGAGCATCCCCACGCACTTGGCCAGATCGATCGATGATCCGCCCCCCACAGCCACCATCCCATCGCACCCCGCTTCCCGGTACCGGGCCAGGCCGTCCAGCACCTGTGCCTCGGTGGGGTTGGTCTGTACCCCATCGAAAACCGGCGCATCGTCCATTCCCGGGCGTTCCAGGATGCCAACCGCCACAAGATCCGGATCGGTAACCACCAGGGGGCGTGACAGGCCAAACCGCTCCAGCAGGTCCGGCAGCGTCTCCACCGAGCCGAAACCGAAATAAACGTCCGTGAGATAGGAAAGGGTAGGCAGCAGCATCACAGCCGTCCCAGACGTCTTTCCAGGGGTTCGGGTGCCCACATGGCCCTCAGGCCCAGGTCGTTCAGAATAATCTGAGCGCAGTTGTACCCCGGCAACCCGGTGATATTGCCGCCTGGATGACAGCACGAACCGCACAGGTACAGGCCGGGCAGGTGGCCGCGGTAGTGTCCGGCCCCGGGAAAAGGGCGGTCGTAACCGATCTGACCGTTGGTAAATGCGCCCACCAGCAAATCCCCCGCTTTCATATTGGGAAACGTGCGTTCGATATCCAGGGCGCTGCGCACAAACGAATCGATGACGGCATCTTTGAGGTTGGGCGCGTACTCGCGCCACACGCTCAGCATATCTCCACCGTGGCGCTCCTTCTCCCGGTCCCAGTTCGTCGGATCTCCGTTGAGCCGGTAGGGAACCTTCTGCCACATAAACGCGGTATGTCTGCCCTCCGGCGCCTGGGAAGAATCGAAAATCGTGGGGCAGCTCCCCCACATCACCACAGGCGGCATAGTCCCTTCCTCATGGCACCGGACCATGTCCAGGTAGCGGTCCACATGCTCCAGCCCCAGGATCACCATAAACGCATCGTCCAGGTGGGCATACCGCTCGGCCGCCCGGTAGCAGGGCGGCTCGCTCAGGTTCAGGTTCAGGGCGAACAGGGGAGCGATCAGATTGTACTGGAAGCCCCGGGCACGGTCCCGCCACGCCGAGGGCAGCAGATCCTCGTCGAACAGTTCCAGAAAGGACTGGTGGGGGTTGAGCCCGGAAGCCACAAAATGCCGTGCCGTGAACCGCTCCCCCGAGGCAGTCTCAACGCCGACCACGCGCCCCGCTTCCACCACAAATCGTTTCGGCGTCGTCTGCAGCCGGATCTCGCCTCCGCTTTCAACCACCGCCGATACCAGAGCGCGGGCCAGAGCGCCCGAGCCCCCGATGCACATCTGGGCCTTGCCCGAACTGGCCAGCAGGGCCGCAATGTGGTGGCCGAACCCGGCACACCGCAGGTCAACCTCGCGCAACCCGTTAAAAAACAGAAGCCCGGCCTGAATCACCGGATGCTCGAACTCCCTCTGTACGAATTCCAGCGGTGACAGCGCGCTCACACTCAGCAGCAGCCGTCCCCGGGCGCTCTGCTCCAGAAGCGCCCGTCGTCGCCCGGGATGCAGCGGCGGGGCCTGCGCTTCCGGGATCAGGATCTCCTCCACAATCGGCAGAAAATCGTCCCGCCAGCGCCGCAGCGTATCCGCGTCCCTCCGGCTGAAACGCGCAAACGCCTCCACCGTCTTCTCAAAATCGGTCCACCACTCCAGCGCTGCGCCGCGCTTCAGCAGAAGCGACACATTCAGCTCCGGCTCCAGGTAGACCGCCCCGTGGCGTTTCAGTTCCAGGTCCCGGTACCAGGGCATCCGGTTCAATGCCCGGTGGTAAAAAGAATGGGTATTGTGCAAAAACCCGGGATACCGTGGGTCTTCCACCGTGGCCAGCCCGCCCCCGGCCGCATCCCGCCGCTCGATGCAAAGCACCTTCAGCCCGGCCCGGCAGAGGTAGGCCTGCAGGACCAGACTGTTGTGACCGGCCCCCACGATAATCCCGTCATAATCCATACGGGAACAATCACCAGTACCTTTCCACGTGTACCTCACCCGGCACCTTGCGGGTATGCTCCTGAAACCCCTCTTTGTCCAGCAGCGCCAGCATATCTTCACACATATTGGGGTTTCCACACAGGAAGACATGGGTATCCGAAGGCGTTGGGCGCATCCCCCATTCCTTATCCAGCTCACCCCCGGTCCAGAGGTCCTGGACATAACCCGTCAGCCCGCCCCAGGGCACCGGCTCGTTGGCCGGTCGGCTGATCAGTGGGATATACGTGAAATTATCGCAGAGCTGCTGCATGGTGTTCAGCTCAGACCGATACCCCAGATCCCAGGAATGCCGGGCGCCGTGCAGCACGGCGTAAAGCCGTCCGCCGTCGTGGGGCAGGTGTGTGCGCAGCATGCTCATATAAGGCGCCAGTCCGGTCCCCGTGGCGGCCAGCACAACATGCTTGCCTTTGGGCACTTCGTCCAGCGTGAACATCCCCGAGACCTTTTTCCCAAGCCAGATCGGTTCGCCCATCTCCAGAGCGAACAGCCGCGACGTCAGCGCGCCGTCGCGGACCAGGATGACGTAGAATTCCATGTATTCTTTGGCCACCGAAGACGAGGCAATCGAATAGGCCCTGCGGATCAGCCGGTCCGGATCGGGGAGGACTTCTTCCGGGTCTGCCCAGGGCGTGCGGGGCGCCGATCCCTTCAGCCCCAGAACCGCAAACTGCCCCGGCTCAAAATCGGGCAACTCCCATCCATCCGGCCTCACCTGAAGAATAATCAGCTCAGGCGTGACCTCGATCTTCTGAGTCACAATCGCATTCAACGCTTCTTTTACCACGAACAATCCTCTTGGAAACTGTCTTAAAACCTCCGCACGCCTCGCCTCCCCCGGTTTGGGGCGGGGGGAAGGGGCTTTTTCGCGCGGTTCCGCTTCTATGTTCCCACTTCAAAGTGGCTTGCCCGATACGTCACCGACTGTCCCGGGTCCAGCTTGACGACCTGTGTATTGGGCGACAGGAAAGCAACCGCATCGGACAACGCGTCGATATCCGCAGGCTGCCCCACCGCCTCCCCGTAGTGGCAGGGAATCACAATATCCGGCCGGATCAGGCTCGCTGCCCGTGCGCCTTCCCGGATGCCCATCGTATACAGTCCCCCAACCGGCAATATCGCCACCTGCGGGCCGTACATTTGCCCGATCAGCTGCATATCGCTGAACACCGTCGTATCCGCCGTATCGTAAACCGTAATCCCGTTCCCAAACGCCATCACCATCCCGCACACCGCCCCGTCCGGACGGAAGTAGGCCTCCTCCGGCTCCGGCCCCAGCGCCTGGTTGGGCGACATCGACAGCGAATGAAACGCCTGTGTCGCCGTCACCCGGATGCCCTTCACCTCCACCGTACCGCCCGGATTCAGCGGCACGGCCTGCGTCCCCATCTCCAGCCCGTTCTTCGCGGCCGTCAGACAAAGCTCATAATTCCCCACAAAGGTCGCGCCCGTCTGCTTGCAGACCGCAAACGCATCCCCCACATGGTCGTCGTGCCCGTGCGTGACAATCACCACGTCCGCCGCTTCCACATCCGCCACCCTGAGGCTGCACGCGGGGTTGCCATCCAGCCAGGGATCAAAATAGATCACTTCTCCGGTATCAGGCTCCAGCCGAAACGATGCGTGTCCAAGCAGCGTAATCTTGATAGACGGCATGGCATAACTCCTTGTTGGGGAGCTGAATATCAACCCTCGCTCTTCAATCCACCCTCACCCCCACCTTCTCTCCCGTCTCCCGGATCTGTCGCCACGTCTCCTCGTCCACCGCCACCCCTTCAGCCTCCCGCTGGCGCCTCAGCCGGTGTTCAACCTCTCCGGGCACCAGGATCTCATCGAACCCGGGCAACAGCCGTGAACACTTCAGATAATCCACAAACGCATCCACCTCCTGCCGGAACCGCCCGGCCCCGGTAAAAGCCTCGATCTGAATCGCCATCAGAAAAACCCCGTTGCCCCCCGACGGCGCTCCCGCACGGCTGCACCCGCCCCCGCCCAGCGCCCCGGAAAGAATATCGATCACCACCGCCAGCGCGTAGCCCTTATGCGCCGCATTCCCCCCAAAAGGCAGGATGGCGCCCCGGGGCGGCCCGTAAAAGTCCCCTGGCGCAACCGCGGGATTTCCCTCCGCATCAATCGCCCACCCCTCCGGCAGGGGCTCCCCGCGGTTGCGTTTCACCCGGATCTTTCCCTCCGCGACCACACTGGTGGTCATATCCACCACAACAGGGTACGCCCCGCCGGTGGGCACTCCAACCGCGATGGGGTTGGGAGACATCCTGGAATCGATTCCTCCAAAAGGCGACAGCAGCTGGCCGCCGCCATGGTTATTGCACATCACAATCCCGATCGTGCCCGCCTCCGCGGCGACCTCCACATATTCGCCCAACCGTCCGATGTGACTGCTGTTGAACAGCTCCACCGCGGCAACCGACCGGGCCTTTGCCTTCTGCACGGCCAGGTCCATCGCCTGCCGGCAGACCGTCTGCCCGAACCCCCACCCGCCGTCAACCACCGCCGACGCATCTGCTTCTCTCACCACCCTGATGCTCTGTCCTGCCCTGACAATCCCATCCTGCATTGCCTGAACATACTGCGCGACCCGGATCACACCGTGCGAATCGTGCCCCATCAAATTGGACAGCACCAGCGAATGGGCCACCCTTTGGGCCTCCTCGCCCGACAGCCCGGCCCCTTTGAAAACCCGCGCACAGTCCCGCTCCAGTCTCCCAACCTCAACAACGGGCATCACGCCTCCCATTCAGTGCCTAAAGCATCGGCTCCCTGCGCTTCAGCACCTGGATAACCACCCCCCAGGGATCTCGCAGCATCGTCATCTCATCGCCCGCATCCGTCACGGAAATCTCATCCACAGGCGTGGCCCCGGCGGCGATCAACCGCCCGCGGTCGCCCGACACATCGTCCGTATGAAAGGCAAAATGCAAAACCGAAGGATTCATGGAGGCATAATCGGGCGTCTCCAGATCGCTCCGTGTATAGATCTCAAACATGGTGCGTCCCGCCTCGTCCATCAAAAACGTCATATGGGTCGGCGGCCCCCCTTTCCGGACGACCTTCATGCCCAGATGCTCGCAATACCAGTCCGCCATTCCATTCGGATCGTCCACCAGAAACGCCACGTGTTCAACATGCATATTTCCCTCCTCCGGATGAATAGACCTGAACCACCGGACAGCAAAAATATAAAATAGGACCATCTCTTTCACAGAGCAAGCCCTATTGCGTATGGGGTCCGCTGTACCCGCTTTCCAGGTACCGCGCCATCTCCTCAGCCCCCATCCGCAGGGCTTCACCCACAAACCGTTCCCGCCGCGCATTGTCCATAAACGCGGCTGCCCGCTGTCGATTTGCCTCCCACCTCTGCCGGGCCTCCTCCAGGGGCACCCGGCTCCGGGTCAGCGTTAAAAAAATGCGTTCCAACCTCCAGGGATCTTCTTCGGTCGCCCAGGGCCGGATCAACGTCAGGAACTCCCCCACCATCCCGCAGTCGATAAATCCGACCCGGTCCTTTCGGGAAAACCGATCGATCGCGCCTGCAACGTCCGAATAGCCCACTGGAAGCTCATCCACCATCGACCACAACCCCTGCACCACCGGCCGCCAGTCCGCCATCCCGTGAAGCTGGGAGGTCACCACATCCCGGAATGCCTCGTCCACCGTCAGGTGTGAAATATATCCCAGCACCAGCGCCAGGTCCCGCTCCCGCAGGCGGTCCGGGTCGGCCAGGTCCGGGTGCGCGCGGAACATCCTGGCCACCGCCTGTCCCCAGGTCTCCTCCTGCTCGTCCGTATAAAAATGAGTCGCCAGCTTCCCTGCTTCCCCCACATAACGCAGTCCGTCCGGCGCCGTTGAACCCGCCACAAAATCGGACAGATACCGGTCTGCGAGCGCTGCGGCCTTCGGCTGTTCAACCCGGAGCCTCTTGTGCAGCGCAGACAGCAGGGCAAAATGACAGCGGCTCCTCGGCATCGTCCCTCCGCCTTTTATGTTCTCCGATACAGCCGCTCGAAATTGTGCTTCGGCGTCCACCCCAGCAGCCGTTCCGCCTTGTCCGTGCCGTACATCCCGTGCGGCAGTCTGGCGCAAATATCGAACACCTCGTACGGCCTGGGCAGCGACGGCGCTCGAAGCCCGTACCAAAACGCATCCCCCGTATCTTCCCACGACGTCGTAAACGGCCCCACCCCACTCCCGTCTTCGGCGTCTCCCCCGTCTCCCGGCCGGAAGTGGCAGTACAGAAAACAGACCACCTCAATCCCATACTGCTCGGCAAACACCCGCACAATCTGTCCTCCAAGGTGTTTGGTCAGCGCATACAGATCGGCTCCGGGGTGGAGGGGCACGTCGTCCGGGAGGTCAAAATCGTTTTTGTAGTCTCCCTCAAACCCCACGTAGAGGTGCCTGGGGCCGGTGTGGATCACACGCCTGATCCCGCATTCGGCGGCGGCCTTCATCACATTGTAGGCCCCGACCATGCTCACCCGGAAGGCCCCCACCAGTTCCGGCCTGATCACCGTCACATTGATCAGAGCGTCCATGCCCTCCGCAGCAGCCAGGACCTGGTCGTAATCGGCCACGTCCACCTGCCGCCACTCGTGGGGCGGCTCCGGGCGGGCGGGCATCGGGGCATACGGAGACTGCGGCTCCCGAATCTCCTCAATCCCCCGAATATCCGTCAGCCGCAACGTATAGTCCTCTTTCAGCGCGCGTGCCGCCGAGGCGCCCACAGGCCCTCCCGCGCCGAAGATGCAGACCCTGCCCTGTTCGATTCCAGGCATCAGGCACCTCCCTTCTGCTCAAACCCGAGCGCCCCCGCCCCCATGGGAAACCGCGCCGACCGCGAGATGTGAAACAGATGCCACCGGTACCCCGGGTGCTCAAAACCCAGCGCCAGCGAACCCTCCAGCGCCTGCAGAACATCCGCCTCCGCCTCTCCCGGCGCTCCCAACCGCAGGCAGACCGTATGGATGCCTCCCTCACGGGCGAACTCCCGGCAGACAATCTCGCTCAGATAGGGCGCCAGCGACTCCGCATCGGCCTCAGGCCTCGGCTGCCAGTTTTCATCCACCACATAGTCTTCCGGATAGGCCTCCATCAGCGCCAGCCGGCTGGCCAGCACAACCCGCTCGACCCCTGCCTTTCGGGCCTCGCAAAGCAGGACGTACGTCCCCCTGGCGGCCACCTCAAGCCGCGCCTGTTCGGCCCCCGGACCGGACAGAGGCGTCGGATCGTACACCGCCAGGTGCAAAACAGCCTGCATGCCCGCAACAAGGCGCGCCACCTCCTCCGGCTCGCGCAGGTCCGCAGACCGGTATTCACCCCCGGGCGCAGACGGCGCAGCGCCGGTCAGCCGGAGGCGGTGCGCCTCCTTGAAATGCCCGGCGGCAAGCCGGCCCAGCGGCCGGTCCGCCCCCGTAATCAGAACATCCATACGCGCTTTCCCTCCTCAGAAGCTGTCTTAAAACCCCCAGCGGTTTCTTATCCCAATCTAAAAGAATTCCGCATCAGCGTCAATCCGAAAAGAAGACCCACAGCCTGCGCTTGTTTCCCTTGACTTGGTCCCTGAAGAATCGTTATGTTTAACCATCAGTCCCCAACCATCCGCCGGGACCATGTCCTGTTGTAAGAAGCTGTTTTAAAATTCCTGGTGAGTTCCCGAGCGCGAGCGAAAACGTGGTGGTCAAGGCGGGAGAACCCGCCCGTATC
>JAAXHW010000006.1:0-19763 GCA_012270675.1 Candidatus Latescibacterota bacterium
TCAACGACACCATCGTCGTCTTCGACCGCATCCGGGAAGGTTTGCGCCTCTACCGCAGGGAGAGCTACGGCAGTGTGATCAACCGGAGCATCAACGAGTGCCTCAACCGGACCGTCCTCACCTCAGGCACAACCATGCTGGTGGTCCTGGCGCTGCTGTTCCTGGGCGGAGAGGTGATCCACGACTTCGCCTTCGCCCTCCTCATCGGCGTGATGGTGGGGACCTACTCCTCCTCCTTCGTGGCCAGCCCCATTGTGATGGAGTGGCATGCCGCTGCCGAACGCCGCAGCGCCGCCCGCGCATCGTAACCCGGAACCCGAAAGGCCCGGCGGAAGATTTCCGCCGGGCCTCTTTTTTGTGTACGTTCCCTGCTCTCCCCTCCCCGTTCAAAACTGATATTCCCGTTTCCGCTGCTTCTTCTCCGAAGGGTATTGTGTCACCACCGTATGCCGCGGACACGGCTTCTTCGGGTCCGCTCCGGGTACAAATACCTCCGTCAGGCGTTTGGGGCAGTAAATAGATGCCACCTTGTAGGTGTCCTCGCACACCTCCACCTCTGCCAGGGTCGTCGGCAGTTCAAAGTCCTCTTCCGGCAGGTCGAGCGTTTCGTGCACCCGCTTCATAAACTGCGCCCACACCGGCAGAGCCACCACCGCCCCGGACTTTCGCTTTCCCAGAGAGACCTTGGAATCGAACCCGATCCAGACCCCGGCCACGATCTGGGGGGTAAACCCCACGAACCAGGTATCCGCGAAATTCTGGGTTGTCCCGGTTTTGCCCGCCGCCGGACGCCGGAAACCGTAAATTATCCGGGCTCCCCGTCCGGTACCATTCCACATGGCCTGATCGGTCTGCTTGTGCATATCCATCACCGACTGGAGCAGACTCGTCATCACAGCCGTCGTCTCCGCGCTCAACACCACGTGCTCGTTCCCCTGTATCCGCTCTTCCAGGATATTCCCTTCCTTGTCCACAATCTTCAGCACCGCCATCGGCTCCACCCGAATCCCCCGGTTCGGAAACACCCCGAACGCCGACACCAGATCGATCATCCTGACCTCGCTGGTCCCCATCCCCAGCGACCGAACGGCCCGGATAGGGGTGGTGATCCCCATCCGCTTTGCATACGACACGACCGTCTTCGGACCGACCCTCTGTAAGAGCTTGGTCGTCACCACATTCCGGGACATGGCCAGCCCTTCCCGCATCGTCATCCAGCCCATGAACTTCCTGTCGTAGTTCTCCGGCTGCCAGAGGCTCCCGTCTTCCATCGGGATCGACACGGCCGTATCCGGCATCCGCAGGGTCGGCGGATACTTTTTGTCAATCGCCGCCGTATAGATAAAGGGCTTGAACGCCGACCCCGGCTGCCGCAGCGCCTGCACCGCCCGGTTGAACTTGCTCTTGTTGAAATCCCGCCCGCCCACCATCGCCAAAATGTGTCCGGTATAAGGGTCCAGCGCCACCAGCGCCCCCTGCACCACCGTAGCGGCAAGCGTATCCTCCCGCGTCTGCATTCCCGCCCAGAACGTCGAGTCCAGCGGATTGCGCCGCCGGTTCCGGTCCACCGTCCGCTGCATCTCGTCTATCTGCCGCTGAAGCTGCTCCTCGGCGATCCGCTGTATCCGGCTGTCCAGCGTCGTGTAAATCGACGCGCCGTCTTTGTAGAGAACCCCCAGGCCGTGGGTCCTCTCCACATACCGGCGAATATACTCCGTAAAATAAGGCGCCTCTCCGGTCTCCTCATCCGATTCTTTAAGCACAATAGGCTGCTGCACCGCCGATTGATACGTTTCCCGGGAGATCTTTCCCATCCATCTCATGGACCGCAAAACGACCCTGTTGCGGCGTTCCAGCGCGCGTTCAGAGTGGGTAATCGGAGAGTACGCATAAGGCCCCTTCAACAACCCCACCAGCAGTGCGCTTTCCTCCAAGCTTAAGTCTCTGGCATCCTTTCCAAAAAAACGCCGGGCGGCTGCCTGAATACCCCATGCCCCGTTTCCGAACAGGACCTTGTTGAAATACATCTCGATAATCTCTCGCTTGGTATAGGTCCGTTCAAGCAGAACCGCGGTCAGCTGCTCCTTGATCTTCCGCGTCCAGGTCTGTTCCTGGTCCAGGAACAGATTGCGCGCCAGCTGCTGTGTAATCGTGCTCGCCCCGTGCCCCTTCAGACTCCCCCTCCTCCAGATATTTCTCAACACAGCTCGAAAAATATCGGGCAGGCTGACCCCCCAGTGCCGCCAGAAATGCTGATCCTCCGTGGCAACCAGCGCATCAACAGCCGTCCTGGGCATCTCATCGTACGAGATCGGGTCCCGACGCTGCTCCCAGAACCGCTTGAGCACCACCCCATCCGTCGAATAGACGGTCGTCGTCCGCACCGGATCGACCTGTTCCAGTTGCGCAAACGAAGGCAGCCCATCCCTGAAATACCACACCACCCCCGCAGCCACCCCCACCCAAACCAGCAAAGAGATCGAACAATAAAGCACAATATGCAAAATATAACGCCGCATCATCGCCCTATCCGCATGATCCGTGTTTATCCATACCCGTTGCCAGCGCAGCCAGATGTTCGTTGAGCTTGCCCAGCGTATTCTGGTATTCCACGCGCCGCTGGCGCTCGTTTTCCACCACCTCGGCCGGGGCCTTCTCCAGGAACCCTTCGTTGGAAAGCTTCTTCTCCAGCCCCAGAAGCGCCTTCTCCAACCCGCCGATCTCCTTCTCCAACCGCCGCTTCTCCACCTCCAGATCGATCAACCCCTTCAGTGGAACGTAGACCTCTACACCCACCAGCACGGCACTGGCGGAAGCCGGCGGTCGGACCAGACCCTCGCCGATCTGGAAGTCGGCGGCCCGGGCCAGTTCACAAATGGTGACCCGCGCCTCCTCCAGCGTCTTCCGGACCGTCTCGGAACCGGTTCTTAAAATCAGGTCCGCCCGCCGCACCGGAGGCACCCGCATCGTTCCCCGGATGTTTCGCACGGCGCCCACCACCTCCTGAACCAGCGCCATTTTCTCTTCCGCAGCCTCATCCAGCCGCCCCTCATCGGCCCTCGGCCAGGGAGCGACAATTAAGGCATCCCCCTTGTGGGGAAGCTGCTGCCAGACCGCCTCGGTGATAAAGGGAGCCATCGGGTGCAGCAGCCGCAGGATGCCCTCCAGCACGTGCACCAGCACAGACTGCACCGCCCGCCGCGCCTCCGGATCGTCTCCGTTGAGCCGCACCTTCGCCATCTCCAGGTACCAGTCGCAGTATGAATTCCAGACAAATTCGTAAAGCGTACGGGAGGCCTCGTCAAAACGATAGGCCTCCAGCGCCTCCGTGACCGACCGGACCGTGCGGTTGTACAGGCTCAAAATCCAGCGGTCCCCCAGGTCGGCAGGCGCCTCCGGAGGGAGCACGTCATCATCCTCCAGGCGCATCTGCACAAACCTCGCCGCGTTCCAGATCTTATTGCAGAAATTTCGGCACGTCTCGGTAATCGGAGAGTCCTGCAAATGGTTGTCCACCACCTCCGCGTCAAACCGGATATCCTGCGAACTCCCGCACTGGTACAGCAGCGACAGCCGCGTGGCATCCGCCCCGTAGCGCTCAATCAGCTCTCCTGGATCAACCCCGGTCCCCAGCGACTTGCTCATCCGCCGCCCGTCCCGCGTCTGCACTGTGGGGTGGACCAGCACCGTCTTAAAGGGAATCTCGTCCACAAACTCCAGTGCGGTCATCACCATGCGGGCCACCCACAGGTAGAGAATATCCCGCCCCGTAATCATGAGGTCCGTCGGGTGGTAGACCTTCAGGTCCTCCGTCTCATCCGGCCATCCCAGCGTGGCAAAAGGCCACAGGGCCGAACTGAACCAGGTATCCAGCACATCCGGGTCCTGGACCAGACGGCCGCTGGAGCACGCGCCGCATTGGGTTGGCGCATCCACCTGCGCCACCACCTCGCCGCAGTCCTCGCAGGTCCACACCGGGATCCGATGCCCCCACCAGATCTGCCGGGAAATACACCAGTCCTGGATGTTCTCCAGCCAGTCCACGGAATAGCCCAGAAAACGATCGGGCACGTAAACGATCTCTTTCCGGCGCAGCACCCTCAGCGCCTGGTCCGCCAGGTTCCGCATCGCCACGAACCACTGCTCCATCGGCAGGGGCTCGATCACCGTTCCGCACTTATCGTGGTGGGGCACGGCATGAACATGGTCTTCAATACGCGCCAGCAGACCGGCGCCCTCAAGCGCCTCCACCACCGCCTCCCGGCAGGCGTACCGGTCCATCCCCGCAAACCGCCCGGCCTCCTCCGTCATCGTCCCGTCAAAACCGATCACCTGGACCTCCGGCAGGTCGTGTCGCGATCCCACCTCGTAGTCGTTCGGATCGTGCGCCGGGGTCACCTTCACCGCCCCGCTCCCCATTTCGGGGTCTGCGTATGCATCCGCCACAATCGGGATGCACCGGTCCATCAGCGGCAGCATCACCTGTTTGCCAATCGCACCCCGCCACCGCCGGTCCTCCGGATGCACCGCCACCCCCGTATCCCCCAGCATCGTCTCCGGCCGGGTCGTGGCCACCACCACATCCGGCCCCCCGCCGGTCCCCGGATACCGGATGTGCCAGAGGTGCCCATGGGTCTCCTGCTCTTCGACCTCCAGGTCCGAAATCACCGTCCCGCACTGCGGGCACCAGTTCACCATCCGCGTGCCCCGATAAATCCAGCCTTTTTCGTAGAACCGGACGAATGCCTCCAGCACGCCCCGCACATACCCCTCGTCCATCGTAAACCGTTCCCGTGACCAGTCGTAGCTGCACCCGAGTTCCCTGAGCTGCCGCAAAATCGTATTCCCGTACTTCTCCTTCCACCTCCAGACCCGCACCAGCATCTCCTCCCGGCCGATATCGCGCCGGTTCTTCCGCTCCTTTTCATAAAGCTGCTGCTCCACCTTCATCTGCGTGGCAATACCCGCGTGGTCCGTCCCCGGCAGGCAGAGGGTGCGATACCCCTGCATCCGCTTCCACCGCACCACCGCATCGTGAATGGCATGCTGGAGCGCATGCCCCATGTGGAGTTCCCCGGTCACATTCGGCGGCGGAATCGCAATCGAGTACGGGGTTCCCTCCCCCCGCGCCTCCGGCCGGAAACACCCTTTCTCCTCCCAAAACGCGTACCACGGCCCCTCAACCGCCTCCGGATCGTACGTCTTCGCCAGCGTCTCCTGATCGCTCATCTGTACCGGTCCCTTCATAATCGACCTCCCCTCCCCCCTACCTCCTCCTCGCCCCGGATGCCTCTGTCCGGTAGCGCACATCCGTCCCTTCGGCAGCCAGCATCCTGTCCAGAAAATCCAGGGATTTCACCCTGTGACGGCTCTCAATATGATAGCTCAGGAACATGCGCAAGGCGCTACGCGCTTCTGCCCGGTCACACCCGCTGACCCCCCCGATCTCGATCCGGTCGGGCCGACCGGTCTGAAGCTGTTCCAGAAAACCCACGGTGAACCTGTCCATCGCCATGCCGCTGCTGGTATCGCATCCATTACAGAGGGCCCCCCCCTCAAAGGGGCTAAACCGCACCCGGACACCGGAAAGCCGTTGACCACACCGCACGCAACCGCTCAGGTGCGGCCTGTACCCCAGGGCCGAAGCCGCCTTGAGCTGGAAATACCAGAGGGGGATTTCAATCGCCCATTCTTCAATGGTTTCCATCCATCTGAGGGTATCCAGCGTCACGCTGTAAAGCAGTGGATTTCGGTCTTCGTCCACCGTCATGTGGTTGAGCAGATCGCACACAACACAGGCATGGGCCATCCGCCTGTACGCCTGCTTGATCCCACCAAAAGGATAGAGAATATCCCCTTCGCTCAGGGTCTGCAAATCCCGGTTTTCCCGCCTGTAGAACACATAGGTCCCCCAGGTCATCGGCTCTAAGCTTGCACCGAACTTGCTCCTGGGGCGGCGTGCCCCTCTGGCCACCAGACGGAGCTTTCCGCTCTCCCTCGTATAGATGACAGCGACCTTGCTGCTCTCACTCATCCGGTAGCCGCGAAGAACCAGCCCCTCAGTCCTGCAAATCATCGTTCGCCTTCCATGCTGTCCCCGGGAGGGTGGGGATAGACCATGTAGATCGACTCGTTCGCCTTAATCATCCCGTAACGCTCACGGGCAATCCGCTCGATCGTCTTCAGATCGTCCTTCAACAACCCCACCTCTTCCTGAAGGCGAACATTCTTCTCAACCAGGACCTCGATTTCTTCGTGCAATGCGTTGATCTGACCCTCGCGGTGCCAGATCTGGTAAAGCCCGCTGTCCCCGGCCAGGATCAGGTAAACGGAAATCACGACGGGCACAGCCAGAAGCAAGCCACGCGTCTTCTTGCGCGGCTCCGACGCAAACTGATGGTTCCCCCGATAAAACCTCATTCGCCTTTCTCCGCAGAAGCTGTTTTAAAATTCCTGGTGAGTTCCCGAGCGCGAGCGAAAACGTGGCGGTCCAGGCGGGAGAACCCGCCCGTATCCTCAAGATACGGGTGGGTTTGACCAACGCCGACCGGCGCGTTTGCAGCCGCGCGAAGACCGCTGGGGATTTTAAGACAGCTTCTCAGGTTCTTGCAAGCCCACACCACCCGGCACCACCCAACACGGAACTTCGTGTCATTCACGCTCCCCGTCTTCAACCCAGGCCCCATCCTCGCACCGCCGGTAAAAACAGGACCGGAACCCGGTATGGCAGGCCCCGCCCCTCTGGCGGACCTTGAAAAGCAGCGCATCCCCATCGCAATCGATCCGAAATTCCTCCATCTGCTGCGTGTGCCCCGAAGTCGCCCCCTTCACCCAGAACGCCTGCCGGCTGCGGGACCAGTACGTCATCTGTCCCGTCTCCAGCGTTCTGCGCAGGCTCTCTTTGTTCATATAGGCCAGCATCAACACCTGCCCGCCATCCACATCCTGCGCAATCGCCGGCACCAGTCCATTCTGATCAAACCTCACCTCACTCAGGTCCAAAGCCAAACGCCTCCCCATCTGCTTTTTTCGCGTTTAGAAGCTGTACAGCACCACCAGGTCGTCCCGGTGAATCACCTCTTCCCCCTCCACCCCTTCTAAAACAGCTGCCACCTCAGACGTTTTTTTCCCCAGAATTTTTCGTACCGCTTCCGAATCGTAGCGCACCAACCCCCGCGCGACCTCCAGGCCGCCCGGGTTCTCCACGCCAATCAGTTCGCCTGCCTCAAACGCTCCCACAACATCCAGAATACCGGAAGGGAGCAGGCTCTTGCCGCGCGTCCCAATCGCCTCCACAGCCCCGTCGTCCACCACGACGGCCCCCTTCTTCCGGGTGTTGGCAATCCAGACTTTCCGGCCTGTCAACCGTCCCTTCCCGGGCATAAATAGGGTGCCTGCGTTCTTCCCTTCCAAAATATCGATAACCCCGGTGGTATGTCCGTTTGCAATCACCATCATCCTGCCGCCCCGGGTAACGCTTTCCGCCGCGTGAAGCTTCGCCTGCATCCCCCCCAGGCCCACCGCACTGCCCCGATTTCCGGTCCGGGCAATCAACTCCGGGGTAACCTCCTCCACATGGGAGATCAGCTTGGCATCCCCGTCCTGGTTCGGGTCGTCCGAGTAGAGCCCATCCACATCCGTCAGAATCACCAGAAGCTGCGCATCCACCAGGTGGGCAACCAGGGCAGAGATCCGATCGTTGTCCCCCACCTTGATCTCCTCTACGGCCACACTGTCGTTTTCATTGAGAATAGGCACCGCACCGAACCGGAAGAGTTCATTCAGCGTATTGCGCGCGTTCACATAACGCTGCCTATCGTCCAGGTCTTCGGCCGTAAGCAGCACCTGCCCGACCGGGATATCGTGCTTACGGAACGCCAGCTTGTAGGCGTTCATCAACAGCCCCTGTCCAACCGCGGCCGTGGCTTGCAACTCGGGAATCCTGCGAGGCCGCTCCTTCAATCCAAGCCGCCCCATACCCGCGCCCACAGCGCCCGAGGAAACAATCGCCACCTGCACCCCCCGGCTTCGCAGATGCACGACCTCCCCTGCCAGGCGGTCGATCAACTCCCGGTTCAACGCATTGTCGTGGACCGTAACCACCCGGGTGCCCAGCTTAACCACCAGACGCTTGACCCCTTTAAAAAGGGCCTCACGCGCACAGGCCATATTCCGCCGAATCTCACCCACCGTTTCGCCCCCTCACAGCGTGGACACCACCTTCGTCCGCACCAGCACCTCCCGTTCCGCCAGGTACTGCTTGACCTGGGGGATGCTGTACTGCTGGTAATGAAAAATTGAAGCCGCCAGGGCCGCACTCGCCCTGCCCTCTGCAAGGACCTCGTACATATGCTCGGGCCCGCCGCACCCCCCCGAAGCCACAATGGGCACATCCACCCGCTCGGCCACGGCCCGCGTCAGTGCAATATCGTATCCGTCTTTTGTCCCATCGGCATCAATACTGTTCACAACCAGTTCTCCGGCCCCCCGGTCCACCAGTTCCACCGCCCAGTCCAGCGCATTTTTCCCCGTTGGCGTCCGCCCCCCACGCACCACAACCTCCCACCAGACCTCTGTGGCATTTTTCCCGCCCCGCCGGATTGCATCGATAGAGCCCACCGTGGCCTGGGAGCCAAAGCGCTCCGCGCTCTGGTTGATGATTTCCGGATGCTGGACCGCTGCCGAGTTGATCGAGGCCTTCTCCGCCCCTCCCTCAAGAATCGCCCGCACATCCTCGATCGTTCGAACGCCGCCGCCAACCGTAAAGGGGACAAACACCGTCTCGGACACCCGCCGGACCAGGTCGGCCACGATCTGCCGCTTCTCTGCAGAGGCCGTAATATCGTAAAAAACCAGCTCGTCGGCCCCCTCCTCATCGTAGCGCCGGGCCAGTTCGACCGGATCTCCCGCATCCCGGTCCGCCGAAAATTTCACCCCCCGCACGTTTCGCCCGTTCTTCACGTCCAGACACGGGATAATGCGTTTGGCCAGCATGATTTCTCTCCTGCAGATTTACGTTCCGCAATCCATCTCTGCAAAATTCTTCAAAATACGCAGCCCCAAATCCTGGCTCTTCTCCGGGTGAAACTGGATGCCAAACGCCGTTCCCCGTCCCGCGATCGACGTGTAGTCGATCCCGTAGTCGGTCGTGGCGATGGTATCCTCCGGATTTTCCGCATCCACATAGTAGGAGTGCACGAAATAGAAAAACGAGCCGTCCGGAATGCCTTCCAGCAGCGGGAGCTTTCGCCGAATGTGGATCTGGTTCCACCCGATCTGCGGCACCCGTTCCCCTTCCGGAAATCGGCGTACCCGTCCGGGAAGCACGTCCAGCCCCCGGTGGCGGCCCATCTCCTCGCTCTCGACAAACAGAAGCTGCAGCCCCAGGCAGATCCCCAGGAACGGACGCCCTTTGGAAATTGACTTCACAACAGGGTCGACCAACCCCGCCCGCTTCAAATTGGCCATCGCGTCTCCAAAAGCCCCCACCCCCGGCAGCACCACCCGCTCTGCCTGCGCCACATCCTCCGGCCGGTTTGTAACCACAGCGCCGTGTCCTACCCGTTCAAAGGCCTTTTGCACGCTGCGCAGGTTACCCATCCCGTAATCCACAATCGCGATCATCTAAGCCCCCAACGCTTCAGACCTCCGGGTCGCCGCCTCCACGGCCGCCATCAGCGCCGCTCGAAACCCGCTCTGCTCCATCGCGTACAACCCCGCAATCGTCGTTCCCCCCGCAGAAGTCACCCTGTCCTTCAAAACCGCCGGGTGCTCCCCGCTCTCCAGCAGCGCCTTCGCCGCACCCAACACCGTCTGCGCCGCCAGCTTTAGCGCCACCTCCTTCGACAGCCCCACCTTCACGCCCCCCTCCGCCAGGGCATCGATCATCGCATACACATAGGCCGGCCCACTTCCGGACAGCCCCGTCACCGCATCCATCTGCGCCTCATCCACCACCACCGTCTCCCCCACCGCCCCCAGAATCTCCCGGGCCGCCAACAGGTGCGCTTCCCCGGCATATTGTCCCGGACAGACCGCCGATATGGCTTCCCGAATCTGCGCCAGAATATTCGGCATCGCCCGGACCACGGCAACCCCTTTTCCCAGCGTCTGCTCAATCGCCGACGTACGCACCCCGCCCATAATCGAAAGCACAAGCTGCGCGGAGGTCAACGAACCGCTGAACCCCGCCACCACATGCTGCCAGACCTGCGGCTTCAACCCCAGCACAACCACATCCTGGTCCCCCACCACCTCCCCGGCTTCCCCGCTGGTGTTCACCCCCAGCTTTTGCCTGTGCTCCTCCAGGACCGCCTCGGAAATATCTATCGCCGTAATCCGGTCCGGAGGCAACAGGCCGGACTTCACCATCCCGGCCACCAGTGCCCCGCCCATATTCCCCGCCCCGATCACCGCCACGCGCTTCGCTTGCATATCCCCCATACGCATTGCTCCATCTTTAAACATACGTCAACCACCCGTGCCGGTCCTCCGTCTTCCCCTCCGTAATCCCGAAAAAGGCTTCCTGCAGCGCCTCTGTGACCGGCCCCCGCTTCCCATCGCCAATCTCAATCGTATCGATGTGGGAAATTGGAGAAATCTCCGCGGCGCTGCCAGTGAAAAAAACCTCATCGGCAATATAAAGCGATTCCCGGAGAATGGGCCGCTGCGTCACCCGATAGCCCAGGTCCCGTGCCAGAACGATCACCGAATGCCGCGTAATTCCCGGCAGGATCGACGATCCGGTGTCCGGCGTATAAATCCGTCCGTTCCTCACCATAAACACATTCTCTCCACCGCCCTCGCTCACATAACCCTGCGTATCCAGCGCGATCCCCTCCGCATACCCATCGGTCTGCGCCTCCATCCTGATCAGCTGAAAATTCATATAATTGGCACCCGCCTTGGCCAGCGACGGCATGGTGTTGGGCGCCAACCGGCTCCAGGAAGAGAAGCGCACGGAAACCCCTTTTTCCAGGGCCTCCATACCCAGGTACGTCCCCCACTCCCACACCGCCACAACCACATCTACCGGACACGGCGTCGGATCAACCCCCAGTTCCCCGTATCCACGGAAGGCGATCGGCCGCACGTAACATGCCCTCAACCCGTTCACCCGGATCGTCTCCAGAATCGCCTCGGCCATTTCCTCCTTTGTATACGGAATGGGCATTCGGTAGATCTTGGCCGAATCGTAAAGCCGGTTCACGTGGTCAACTAGCCGAAAGCAGGCCGGGCCCTTCCCCGTATCGTAACAGCGCATGCCCTCAAAAACGCTCGACCCGTAGTGCACCACGTGGGAGAGCACGTGGATCTGCGCATCGTCCCAGTTCACGAATTCCCCGTTAAACCAGATCTTCTCGGCCTTCGGCATAGGAGGCATCGTTCATCCCTCGCGTAAATGGGTTGTCTCAGGCCCTGTCCTGTGAATAGGCAGCCAGCCCACGGCAAATCTGTTCGAACTGCTCCATCGAGATGGCTTCCGGACGCAGGAGCGGGTCTACCCCCGCTCCTGAACATACCCTGGCCAGCACGTCCTGCTGGCCGCCAACCAGGCTCGAAAGCGTATTCTTGAGCATTTTCCGACGCTGCTGGAAGGCCGTTCGGACCACCCGGAAGAAAACCCTTTCGTCTTCAACCCGCACCGGCGGCTCAGAGGTGAAATCCAGCCTGAGGGCCGACGAATGCACCCTGGGGACGGGCGAAAAATGCTCGGGCGGAAGGTCAAAAAGCCACTCCGGGCGCGTCCGAAGCTGCACGGCGATCGACAACACACCGTAGTCCTTCCCCCCCGGCAGCGCCGTCATTCGCCGGGCAACCTCCCGCTGGACGGTCAGAACCGCCCGTGTCAACACCGCCCGGGCATCCAGAATCTGTTCCACCACGGCACCCGTAACCTGATACGGGAGGTTGCCCACCAGCACCGCCCGCGCAAACCCCTCGCTCTGGACCAGTTCCGGAAAATTGACCTTCAACACGTCGCAATTTAAAACCGATAGATCGCCCCGGTGCCCGCAGGCCTGCTGCAACAACGCGCAAAGTGCAGGGTCCAGCTCGATCCCCACAACCCGCGACGCCACCGCCAGCAGCGGACCTGTCAGCGCCCCCCGCCCCGGTCCGATCTCCACAACCAGGTCGTTTGCCCCCACACGGGCCGCTTCCACAATCCGGCCTGCTGCAACAGGATCGATCAGGAAGTGCTGGCCCAGCCGTTTTGCGGCCCTGATCCTGCGCGTTCGGGCCACCATCACCTGCCCGGCAGCCTGAAGAGCCGGAGGGCGTTCTGCGTCGTCCGTTCAGACACCCGCTCCATCGGCACGCCCTCCTCCTGTGCAAGGTGTTGGGCCACGCACCGCACATAGGCCGGTTCGTTCCGGCGTCCCCGGTGCGGCACCGGCGCCAGATAGGGACAGTCGGTTTCCAGAACCAGCCGGTCTGGCGGCACCTGGAGGGCCACGGACAGAGACGACGACTTTTTAAAGGTCACCGTCCCGCCAAACCCCAGGTAGAAATTGAGGCCCACGCCGCGTTTTGCCTGCTCCAGATCGCCCCCAAAGCAGTGCAGCACGCCGCCAACCTCGTCGGCCCGCTCCACCTCCAGGAGGTCCAGCACCCGCGCTTCGGCCCCGCGACTGTGCACCACCAGCGGCAGCCCCGTCTCCCGGGCCAGGCGGATGTGCCGCCTGAAGACCCGCTCCTGCACTTCGCGGGGCGCATAGTCCCGAAAAAAATCGAGCCCCGTCTCCCCTACCCCCACCACCTTCTCGTGTAACAGCAGGCCCGGAAGCGCTGTGAAAGACCGCTCCTCCACCTGCGCAACATCGTGCGGGTGAACCCCCGCCGTGGCATAGACCCCCTCCTGCGCCAGCGCCAGCGCCAGCGCCCGTCGGCTCACCTCCAGGGTTGTGCCCACATTCACAATCCGTGTGACCCCCGCCTTCCGGGCATTTTGAATCACCCCATCCCGGTCTTTTGAAAACTGGGGGGAATTCAGATGGGCATGCGTATCGACAAGCATCGTCGTTGCCTCTTCCTAACTCACCGCTGTCCCGTCCGGCACCTCCGAATCGGGCCGGAGCAGCGTCAAATGCCCATCTCCCGAGGCCGCCAGAAGCATGCCCTCCGACGCCACCCCCCGGATGGTCGCCGGCGCCAGGTTGGCCACCACCACAATCTGAGCCCCGACCAGCGCATCCGGTTCGTAGTGCTGGGCCACGCCCGCAACAAGCTGGCGTTGCGCATCCCCCAGGTTCACCTGCAGCTTCAGGAGACGGTCGGTCCCCTCAACCCGTTCTGCGGCCTCAATCCGGGCCACCCGGAGGTCCAGCTTTTGAAATTCCTGAAAGGATATCCGGTCTTTGCGTTCTTCCGACATCCGATGCTCCCTGGTGTCCTGTTCATCCGGTTCTGCCTCTGCTTCAATCAGCGTCCCGTCAACCCTCGGGAAGACCGGTCCGGCTGCACGAACCCTCAGGCCGGCCCGAAGCCCTCCCCACGACTTCAGATCCTGAAACCGCTGGTCCTCCAGCGCCCCTTCCGCGCCAACCTGTTCCCAGATCTCCCGGGCCTTTCCTGGCATCACCGGAAAAAGCAGCACGGCCAGGTGACGCATCGTCTCCAACAGCCCGTAGATCGTGGCCTCAAGCGCCTTACGTTTGTGCGGATGCTTTGCCAGGTTCCAGGGCGCCTGGACCTCGGCAAATCGGTTGGCCTCCCTCACCAGCCCCCAGATCGCATCCAGGATGCCGGCAGGGTTTAAATCTTCCAGGGCATGTCTCACCCTGTCCAACGTCTTTAAGGCCTGCTTCTGCAAAGGCCCCGGCACCGCATGGCCGGCCTCGACCTGTGGGACCACGCCCCCCACGTACCGATCGGCCATAACCACCGTGCGGTTCAGCAAATTCCCCAGGTCGTTTGCCAGCTCCGCGTTGTACCGCTGCACAAAGGCCGATTCGCTGAAGCTGCTGTCCAGACCCAGCACCATTTCCCGGACCAGGAAATATCGAAAGGCATCCACCCCGTATCTATCGGCAAGGTCCAGCGGACGGACCACGTTCCCCAGAGACTTGCTCATCTTCGCCTCGTCCACCAGCCACCATCCGTGGGGCATCACCGTGTCGGGGACCGGAAGCCCGATGGCCTTCAGCATGGTCGGCCAGTACACACAGTGCGTCGTAACAATATCCTTTCCGATCAGATGGCAGGACGCAGGCCACCATCGGTTGAATTCCCCATCGTCCTGCAGATAACCCGGCGCGGTGATATAATTGATCAGGGCGTCGAACCAGACATAGCAGACATAAGCCCCGTCAAACGGAAGCGGAACACCCCAGGACAGCCTCGCTTTGGGCCGGGAAATACACAGGTCGTTGAGGGGATTTTTCAGGAACCCCAGAACCTCGTTCCGGCGCGTGCCGGGCCGGATGAACCGGGGGTGCGTCTGAATGTGTTGAATCAGCCATTCCTGATACCTGCCCATGCGAAAGAAATAGTTCTTCTCCGAAATCCGGACCACCTCACGCCCGCACTCCGGGCATTTCCCCTCCACCAGGTCCTTCTCCGTCCAGAAGCGCTCGTCGGGAACGCAGTACCATCCCTCGTAATCGTCCGCATAGATCTCCCCCGCGTCCCAGAGCCGCTGCAGGATCTCCTGGACCACCCTGCGGTGCCTCGCCTCGGTCGTACGGATAAAATCGTCGTGCGAAATGTTCAGAGACTGCCACTGCGCCTGGAAGCGGAGCACCATCTCATCGCAGTGGGCCTGCGGAGAGACCCCCCGCGCCTTTGCCGCCTGCTCCACCTTTTGACCGTGTTCGTCCGTACCGGTCAAAAACAGCACCTCGTCCCCTGCCGTCCTGTGGTACCGGGCCAGCACATCGGCCATAATCGTCGTATACGCATGGCCGATATGGGGGTCGTCGTTTACGTAGTAAATCGGTGTCGTAATATAAAATTTGCCCATTGAGATAACGTTTCCGGCATCTGCCCTGTGCGCTATGCGTACCGTCTCACCTGCCGCCAGAGAGAGACCAGCCCCAGGTGAAAGTTGACATTTCGGCTGTTCATCTCCCGGAGGGCTTCCACCCTGCCAACCGTCTGTTGCAACCGCTCTGTGTCAAATGCCTCCGACAGCCGTTCGATATCGCGCAAACGCGCCCGATGCGAAACCCGATCGGCGTCTCCGTTTTGATAGATCAGAATATCCCGCAGCCAGACGACCGCGCCTCCCAACACATGCAGCCCCCTCTGCCGGTCTGAAGCCAGCTGCTCCAGCGCCGTATACGTCCTGGACTCTTCTCCCCAGATCAGGGCTTCCAAAAACCGGTACGCCCGGTCCTGTACATCTTCCACCTCCGTATCGGCCATCTCCCGGGCCCGCCGGAGGTTGCCCCCGCACGAGCGCGCAATAAACCAAGCGTGATCGGCGCCAAGGCCCATCTGCGCGATGAGCGTCTCCGCCACGTCCCGGATGGAAAGGGGCGAAAACGTCTGGACCTGGCATCGGGACACAACCGTGGGCAGCAGCACCTCCGAACCGGGTGCGGTCAGGATCAGCACGGACCGATCCGGGGGCTCCTCCAGGGTCTTGAGCAGGGCATTGGAGGCCTCGGCACGCATGTGGTCCGCATGAAGAATGACGGCGGTCCGCCATGCGCCTTCAAAGGTGCCATAAGAGAACTGCTTCTGGAGCTCCCGGATGCGGTCCACGGAAATGGTCGCGGTCGCCTCCGGCAACGAATAACCGTAGGGGTCCCGCATCACCTCCTGCAAGGTCCCCCGCTGGACGTCCTGTGTGCTACGTGCAGAAAAGGGAAACAGCAGCGACAGGTCGGCGTGGTTCAAAGCCGCCGTTTTTCGACATCCCCTGCAGGTGCCACACGTCCCCTCCGCCCCCGCTTCGCAGTGCAGCGTCCGGGCCATCTCCAGGGCGGCTGCACCCCCCCCCGTCCCCTCGGGGCCGACAAACAGGAGGGCATGGGGAATCCGACCGGTCTGGATAAGCCGCTTGAGAAATACAACGGCCCGCCTCTGACCCACCACGCATGAATCAAACATCGCCCATCCCTCAAATGCGCTGATCAAGGGGCGTAACAGTGCCTCCCAACCAGTCGGAGAGTTTCCCCCGGAGGGCCTTTAACATCACAAGCGCATCCTCTCTGGGCCGGCTGTAATAGCCCCTCCGAATCGCCACGGTCTGGAATCCAACCTGCCGATAAAGGGCAATTGCCGCCCTGTTCGAACCGCGCACTTCCAGAGACACAAGGCTGACCGGCCGGCGCTTGAGCACATCCAGCAGCACATCCAGCAGCTGCCGCCCGATGCCCCGGTGCTGCAGGTCTGGATGAACGGCAAAGTCGGCCAGGTGGAATTCTTCCATCACAAAAAACCCGAGCGCATAGCCGATGACCCGGCCCTCCGCCAGGCAGACAACGCCATAGCTGCCCTCTTTGGCCAGGGCATACTGAAAATCTTTCAGCCGCCAGGGGTTGGAAAACACAGCCTGCTCAATCTCCAGCACGGCATCCAGGTACGTCTCGTCCATCTCCTCCAGGACAAACAGCAGTGCGTCTGTTCTCCCCTCTGGGGGAGGAGCCGTGGGGGGGGGCTCAATCGGCCGTTTGCATCTCTCAATTCTCAATGTTCAATTCCCCGGGCAGCGCGCACCTCCCGCACCCATTCGGCCTGCGAACGCCTCAGATAGCCGGGTTCTGCCCTGGAAAGATCCGCGACCTCACCCGCCATCAGCCGGCGTATGCCCAGCAGCGCCACCGATGCCGCACTGGGGCGGTTGAGGGCCCCGGATACAAAACGGGCCTCCCCCTCCAGCACGTCCAGAATCCGGTCGCGGTAGACGACCGCCCCCTCTCCCACGAACAGAACCGGCCGGGGCAACCGCCCCAACAGGTCACCCATCCCAAGCACGGCGTCGGGGACCAGGCAGGCCAGCCGCTTCCCATCCAGTCGGTAAACCCCTGCGTACACTTCCCCCCGACGCGCATCCAGCATCGAACAGGTCGCCATCCCCCCAACAGCCACCCGCAGCGCCAGCGCCTCCAGGGTAGGCACGCTCAGCAGGCACAGCCCCGAGGCCAGACAGAGCCCCTTGGCACTGCTCATCCCGATCCGCAAACCGGTGAACGAACCCGGACCGGCAGAAACGCCCACACCGTCCAGGTCGGAGACCCCCATCCCGGCGTCCTCCAGCACCCGCTGCACCATCGGCAGCACCCGGCTGGCATGCTGCACGCCCACATCCAGAGTATACTCGGCAAGCACCCGGTCCGAATCCGCCAGGGCCACACTGCACACAGGCGTTGCCGTCTCAATTCCCAACACGCGCATCGCACGGCCTCTGTGAGTCCAGACAACCGACCACCGCGCGGGCCTGCTGTCCGTCGTTTGTCGTCCCTTACAACAACTGTACCTGCTCACCCTCCGGCGGCTTCATCCCCAGGTGCCGGTAAGCCCGTTCGGTCGCCTGGCGACCCCGGGGTTGGCGGATCAGGTACCCCTGCTGGATCAAATAAGGTTCGTAGACATCTTCAATCGTATCCGTCTCTTCCCCCAGTGCGGCCGACAGGTTGTTCAGCCCCACCGGTCCCCCGCCGAACTTCTCGATCAGGACCAGGAGCAGCCGGCGGTCCATCTCGTCCAGCCCCTTTGTATCAATATCCAGGAGTTTGAGTGCGTGAACGGCCACTTGATGGGTAATCACCCCATCGGCGCGGGCCTGGGCAAAATCCCTGGAGCGGTCCAGCAGCCGGTTGGCAATCCGCGCGGTGCCCCGCGCCCGGCGGGCAATCTCCCTGGCCCCCTCCGGCTCGATGTCAATCTTCAAAATCCGCGCCGAACGCTCAACAATACGTTTGATCTCCGCCTCCGAATAGAAATCGAGCCGCTCGATAATCCCGAACCGGGTGCGCATCGGACTGGTCAACAGCCCCAACCGGGTCGTCGCTCCCACCAGTGTAAACGGCTCTAAGGGAATGCGGTAGGACCGGGCGCTCGGCCCGCTGTCGACCATAATATCCAGCGTAAAATCCTCCATCGCCGAGTAGAGCGTCTCTTCCACCGCCCGGTTCATCCGGTGAATCTCATCGATAAAAAGCACATCCCGCTCATTCAGATTGGTCAGAATGCCCGCCAGGTCCGCCGCCCGCTCCAGCACAGGCCCTGACGTGGGTACAACCTCCACCCCCAGTTCGTGGGCAATCACGTAGGCCAAAGTCGTCTTTCCCAGCCCCGGCGGCCCGTAGAGTAGCGCGTGGTCCATCGCATCGCCCCGGTGCAGCGCAGCTTCAACCGCAATCCGGAGCTTGTCCTTCACCTTCTCCTGTCCTGTCATGTCCTCAAACCGGATCGGCCGCAGCCGCTCGTCCGACTCAAACGCATCCCCATCCTGCGCATTGGGGACATTTATCCGCTCATCCATACCAGACCCTTCCTTTCCAACCCCGGCCGCGAACCACTAAATCCGTTTCAACGCCAGCCGGATCACCTCCTCCACCGCCACTTCGTCCCCGCCTTCTTTTATCACCAGCGCCACCACCCTCCGCGCCTGGAGGGGATTCGTGCCCAGGCCGATCAGGGCCCTGGTCGCTTCTTCCAGCTGGTCCAGTGCCTCCTCCGACACGGTCTCTTCCAACCCCTCGGGCGCAAGCGTCCCGACCCGGTCCTTCAGTTCCAGGACCAGCCGCTGCGCGAGCCTCTGGCCGATGCCCTTAATACGCGTCAGTCCCTTGATATCCTCCGCAAAGACCAGCCGCTGGAAGTCCGCGACCGAGACGCCCGACAGGATCTTCTGGCCCAACGGAGGGCCGATGCCGGCAACCGAGATCAACATCTCGAACAGGTCCCGCTCCGCCTGGGTCATAAATCCGTAAAGCGCCATCGCGTCTTCACGCACATGCAGATGGGTCAGCACCCGGACCGTCTTCCCGACCTCTTGCGCCCCGTCATAGCTCGAAAGCGGAATATGCACATAAAGCCCAACGCCTCCCACATCCACGATGAGGTGCGTCGGACTTTTGGCCGCCAGCCTGCCTTCCAGGTAAGAAACCATCGGACTCTTATCGCCCTCCCCGCCTGGTGAGCACACGCCGGGCCTTCTGATCCAGCTTCGCGGCCTTTATCTTCTCATCCAGCCGATCGGGCCGCCGGTCATAGGCCCCGGCCTCCCGCAGTTTGGCCTCCAGATCGCCCTTCCTTTGCCCCTTATGTCCCTCCAGCAACCCGCCCCGGTTCGCATGACAAAGGGCAACGGCCACAGCATCGGTGACATCGTGGGGCTGGGGCAGTTTGTCCATCCCCAGAATACGCTGAACCATAAACTGCACCTGCTCCTTGGAGGCCCCCCCCCGCCCCACCACCGCCTTCTTGATCTCTCTGGGTGAATACTCAAAAATCGGGAGGTGCGAATTGGCCAGGGCCAGCAGAATCGCCCCACGTGCATGACACATCTTCACCAGGGTCTGCACATTGGCCCCGTAGAAGACCGCCTCCACCGCGACCTCATCCGGCGCCACATTGGAGACCAGTTCAAGCAGGCCGTCGTAAATCTCCAGAAGCCGCCGGGCAAAGGGCAGCCTGGCGTCTGGCCTCAGACAGCCGCAGGCCACCAACCTGCTCTTCCGGTTTTGATATTCCACAACCCCATAACCGGTAACCACGCTACCGGGGTCGATACCCAGGATAACCACACAACCCCCCTTGCACAGGGAGAATGGAGAGGATACGAAGCTGTTTTAAAATTCCCGGTGAGT
>JAAXHW010000006.1:19808-23936 GCA_012270675.1 Candidatus Latescibacterota bacterium
CGCTGGGGGTTTTAAGACAGCTTCTTCAAGGTAAGAGGGAGGGGAGAGGGAGGAAAATCGGAAAGCTCGGTATTTTGCTGCCTTCTGTCTGATTCCGCGGTATTGTACGTCTAAGAAACCAGTGCTGCCAATTCCTGATCGTCCATCTCAAAGTTCGCATATACCCGCTGCACATCGTCGTGGTCTTCCAGCACCTCCAGCAGGGTCAAAATCCGCTGAGCCAGCTTCCCCTCCACGGGTACTGTATTCTGGGGGATTCGGGTCAATTCCGCCCGTTCGCAGGCAATGTTGTTCGCCTCCAGGGCCTTTCGGACCTGGTCGAATTCCTGCACCGGCGTGTAGACCTCATAGCGCCCCTCTTCCTCGACCATGTCCTCCGCACCCGCATCCAGCACAACCGTCATCAACGTCTCTTCGTCCACATCGTTCCGGTTGACCACAAACAGTCCCTTCTGGTCAAAAACCCAGGCTACCGCGCCACTTTCAGCCATGCTGCCGTTATGCTTGTTGAACAGGTGCCGGATCTCCGAAACCGTCCGGTTCTTGTTGTCCGTCAACACCTCGACAAACAGCGCCGTGCCCCCCGGTCCATACCCCTCGTAAACGGCCCCCTCATAGGATTCCCCGGGAAGCGCTCCGGTCCCCTTCTTGATGGCCCGCTCGATGTTGGCCGCTGGCATATTTTCAGACTTGGCATTGAGCACCGCAGCCCGCAAACGGGGATTGTTCGCCTCTTCGCCGCCCCCCTCCCGAGCAGCAACCGTAATCTCTCGAATCAACTTGCCAAACAACTTCCCGCGTGCCGCATCGGCCCTGCCCTTCCTGTACTTGATGTTCGCCCACTTCGAATGTCCGGCCATAGAGGCACCCACCTCCTTCCAAAGACCTGAGCCTTCTGCGCCAAATCGTCCTAACTCTTTGATAATATAGCAACAAAACCATATGAAGGCAAGACAAAACCGGGCTGTACGCCCCCCCTACCGCTTCTCAACCAGAAGGAAAAATTCCCGGTTTCCCCCACTGCCCGGCACCTTCGACTCAACCCGTTTCGAAACCGGGATATCCGACTGCTCCAGCCCCTGAATCACGCGTGTGGCCACATCCTCCAGACAATCCGGCAACACCACGCCCCCCTCACGTTCAAACGCCTCTGCCTCGTATTGGGGCTTGAGCAGCGCCACCACATCCCCCCGCGCTCCCAGGAGGGCCACGGCCCTGGGCAGGATAAGCCCAAGCCGGGTCCACCCCACGTCAACGACCACCAGATCAAGGGGTTCGGGCAGGGTCACGTGCAGGGCATTCTTCCGCTCCAGCACCACCACCCGGCGGTCCTGCCGCAGCTTCCAGCCCAGCACCCCATAGCCCGTATCAACCGCATAGACCCGGGCCGCCCCCCGCTGCAGCAAACAATCGGTAAACCCACCCACACTGGCCCCCAAATCTGCCGCCACACACCCCGCCACATCCACCTCAAACGCCTCCAGGGCGCCCTCCAGCTTATCGCCGCCCCGGCTGAGAAACCGCCGACTTCTGGGGCGCCTTACCACCCCACGACCTCCTTTCCCATTGATAAACAAAGGCGACGCCCGGAAGCGCCGCCTTGAAACCACGGTGAATAACCTGCTTCCGCCTAAGCCTCTACGGCCTCCCCCTCCTCTTTCCTGGATGCCTCTACGATCTTCTGCGTCAGATCGTGGGGCACCTGTTCATAATGGGAAATTTCCATCGTATAATCCCCCATGCCCTGGGTCATGGAGCGCAGCGACGTCGAGTATTTATAAAGCTCCGCAAGGGGCACCTCCGCACGGATCACCTGGAATTTTCCCTCCGGGTCCATCCCCTGAATCCGGCCCCGCCGGCCGTTCAGGTCTCCCATCACATCGCCCATGTATTTCTCGGGTACGGTCACGGTCACCCTGTAAATCGGTTCTAAAAGAATCGGCCTGGCGTCCATAAACGCCTTCTGAAAAGCCAGGGACCCTGCCATCTGAAAAGCCATATCCGAGGAGTCAACAGAGTGGTAAGACCCGTCGTAAACCGTAACCTTGGTATCCACAATATGGTAACCCGCCAGCACCCCCCGCGACATGGCCTGGACAACCCCCTTCTCAACCGCCGGGATGAAATTGCGCGGAATGGCCCCACCCACAACCTTGTCCTCAAATTCATATCCTTCGCCCCGGCCTCTGGACTCCACCCGCAGGTACGCTTCCCCGAACTGCCCCCGGCCGCCGGTCTGTTTCTTGTGCCGGTGGTGCCCTTCCGCTTTACCCGTAATGGTCTCCCGATAGGGAATCCGGGGCTCAACCGTGTCCACCTCCACACCAAATTTCTGCTTCAGCTTCTGAAGCACAACCCCCAGGTGGAGTTCCCCCTGGCCCTCCACGATAATCTGCTTCAACTCCGGATCGTACCGGGAAATAAAACCGGGGTCTTCTTCGTGGATACGCTGCAGCCCCGTACTGATCTTATCCTCATCCCCCCGCGACCTGGGCTGAAGCGCAATCCGAATCAGAGGATGGGGGAATTCAACCGGTGTCACTTCCAGAGGCGAACGCCGGTCGCAAATCGTGTTCCCGGTGTGGGTGTCCTTCAACTTGATAAGCGCCCCCATATCGCCCGCAGGAACACACGCGACCTCCTGCCGGTCCTGTCCGTTCAACACATAGATCTGACCGACCCGTTCGACCGCCCCACGACTGGCATTGTAAGACTCGTTTGCGGCTTTGAGTGTTCCCGAATAAACACGCAGAAAAGACAGGTCGCCCACCGTCTCCGAAATGGTTTTAAAAACCACAGCAGCCAGGGAGCCACCTTCGGAAGGGGTCAATTCAACGGCCTCTTCCGAATCGCCCTTTTGTGCGCTTTGCGGAGGCATATCCGGGGGAGCAGGCATGTGACCAACCAGAAAATTCAGGAGCAGGTCCGTGCCGATGTTTTGAAATGCATTGCCACACAGCACGGGAAAAAGCGTTCGGTTGACAATGCCGATCTTCAGGCCGCGAGCGATCTCTTCCTCTGAGAGTTCCTCCTCCTCCAGATACTTTTCCGTCAGCTCATCCTCGCTCTCCGCAGCGGCCTCAACAATCCGCTCTCGAATCTCTTCGACCTGGTCCTGCAAATCGGCCGGCACATCTCCGGCTTCCGGCCTGCCGCTCCCATCCGCAGGGTAGGTCAACAGCTTCATCTGGAGCACATCCACAATCTGGTTGAAACCCACCCCCTGGTTAACCGGAATCTGAAACGGCACCACACCCTGTCCGTATTGTTCCTGCAAAGCCCCCAGCACACCCTCAAAATCGGCGAATTCCTTGTCTACATGGTTGATAAAGAAAAGCACGGGACGTGCAAATTCTGCTGAAAACCCCCACGCTTTATCCGTCCCGATCTCCACGCCGCTTGCCGCATGGACCAGAATCACCGCATTGTCCGTAGCCCACAGGGCCGCCTTGGCATCTCCGATAAAATCGGCGTACCCGGGGGCATCCAGGATGTTGATCTTGGTGTTCTTCCACTCACAGTGCAACAGCGATGTGCTGATGGAAATCTTGCGAGAGACCTCGGCCTCGGTATAATCCGATTTGGTCGTACCCTCGTCAACCGTCCCCAGGCGGCTGCTCTGGCCCGATAAGAAGAGCGCGGCCTCGGCCAGCGAGGTCTTCCCCGTGCTGCTGTGCCCGGCCAGTGCAATATTTCGAATCTGTTCAGGAGCATAAATATTCACACCCGGATCCTCCTCATAAAAATAGACCCTAAAAGGCCCGGATCTCTGGTGAGATCCAGGCCTTTTTAAGATTTCCGGCAGCGACCTACTCTCCCACAAGGTCACCCAAGCAGTACCATCGGCGCTGGAAGGCTTAACTTCTCTGTTCGAAATGGGAAGAGGTGTATCCCCTCCGCTATAGCCACCAGAAAATTCATATGACAACCGAAATACGGGAAACGCAAATTCTGCTGCAAAGCACACAAGCGATCTGCTGAAAACTGAGAAAATGATCAAGCCTCACGGCTGATTAGTATCGCTCGACTGAACACATTGCTGTGCTTACACCTGCGACCTATCGACCTCGTGGTCTACAAGGAGCCTTCAGGTGAGTGACCTCACGGGATATCTTATCTTGGAGTGGG
>JAAXHW010000007.1 GCA_012270675.1 Candidatus Latescibacterota bacterium
CCAAAACTAGCACCAAAGGTTATTAGTCGCGCTTAGCTCCCAAATTCGCGGATCAGATTGCCAGCCTTGTGTGTAATCCCCGAGTTTTCCATCACATTGCCACGGATCAGAACCGGTCGGCTGGTACCGGTCTGGTCGTTCACAATCAGTTCAACATTTTTGAAATGGTTGCCGGTGACCGCCATGCCAGCGCCTGTGAGCCACAAAGGAAGGCGCTCTTCCCGGTCGTGCCCCCGGATCACATTCCCCGTGACAGACGTGTCGAAGCCCCGCACATCCATTGCCAGCCCCAGCCGGCCGCCGCCATCCACAACGACGATATTGTTGGCGATGACATGCCGTTCGGAATCGGCCCAGGAGCGGAAGGCGATATCCAGATCCCCATACTCCCTCACGTGGACGACGTTGTTGGACATCACCATCGAATTCCCGGCATCGGACCCGACCGCAACATGCGTGCGCCCGGTGATCTCCACGTAGTTCCCCATAACGAACCCGGGACCGGTCAGAAGCTCGACTGCATCCGACATCGCGTTGCCCAGACGGTTGTTGACCACCCGCAGGTCGCGGCCCTGGAGCATGATGCCAAGACGCTGGGCATTGAGAACGGTACAGTTCTCGATCGTGATACCATGGTTGGGCTCGGGGCAGGATCCGCCCGGTTCGGCGCAGAATGCCTTGATGCCGCAATACTCAAACCGCCCGTGCGAGATATTGTGAAAGTCGGCCCCATTGTAAGGATTCTGGTCCCGGTTCTGGTCCACCCAGAGGTCGCGAATCGTGATATTGCCCACGCCATTGCCGATGATGCGGATCACATTCGTATTCTGATTCGGCCCCAGAATCAACCGTGTGGCTGAGCCCTGGCCGGCCAGGGTGACATCGCTGCGGTCGATGATCAGGCCGCCCTGCTTTCCCTCCACCTTGCGGATGTCGTAGACGCCCTCCATGAGTGTCACGGTACCGCCGACCGGCGGAAGGGCTTTGATCGCGGCGTAAATCTCCTCCTGATCCCCAACGCCGTCGCCTACAAAGTCGGCAGCGGCCTTCGACTTCTCCGATGAATTCTCCGTTGCGACAATCATCGTTCCTCCCTGTGCCTCACCGTTTTTTCAAACAGAACAGATATTCCTCCACGCGGTCTGCCTTGTAGACCCGGTTCTCCCGGTCGATATCGGCCCGAAACCGCTGGTAATCCCGTGTCACCAGATCCACCTCGCCGTATGGACCGATCGTCTGCAAAATCTCATCTTTCTGCATAATCCCTTCACTGTTATAACTCAGAAATACGTAGCGCGCCCGCGTTTTTCGGACCATCTCATCAAAAGTCGACAGCGCGCGCTTCTTGGTGCAGAAATCTGACTTCTGTCCATCGTACGGCCTCAACCCGGTCACCCCTTTGAGTTCCGGATGATCGTACCGGGCAATCGTCTCCAGCACGTGGTAATTCGCACAGTACTGGCGCTGGTTATAGGGAGGGTCCATATAGAGCACGTCACAGGGTAGACGCTCAACCAGTTGTTGCCCATTCTTATTGTATACGTCGTGGTCCTCATCGCTCTCGACAATTGCAAGTCGCTCCAAACGCAGGGGCTTCATCGCGCTTTTCTTGATACGCTTCAAAAATGCGCCGTACACTGACGCCGTATTTGCAACTTTATCCACCGCGTCAATCAAGCTCGCCAGAAGGTAAAAGTACTCATCCTCCGTCAGCTTCCCTTCCTCTCGCCACGCCTCAATCTGCATCCGGACCGCGTCGCACCGTCTGCCGTTCTCATCCGAGAAATACTGGCGTCTGAACGCTGAGCCTGCCGTCCCGCCCGGGCAATAATTGCGATAGACGAACCCGGCTTTTCCCTTCAGCGTATTGAGGTATTCCAGCACAACATCGACAGCATCGTAAAACAGTGCCGTCCGAATAACTTTCAACTCCTTGAGAATCCCGGAAAACTCCGGCGCCTGATTTATCTTCACAAGCGCCCGGTTGAGGCAATAGGCATAATACTGGATGTCGTTGGCGACAATTCGGAACCCCTGCTGTTTGAAGTGCCATCCCACAGTCCCGGTACCTGCAAATACATCGAAGAATACCCTGCAACTCGAATCTATCTTACGCAGAATACCCTTTTCAAGAAAGTGAAGCAGAGAATATTTGCTTCCAATATAATTCATCCATCCCTCGTTTAAAGAACTATATACCGGCATTAGAGCATTATTGATTTTGGGCGATAAGCTTATTCAAGCTTTGTCGCCACTCATCTGGATTATACCAAAAACATCCGTGGCAGCCCCTTTCATCATCTGCCGCGATATATTCTGGCCAAGTCGGACCACCTTGATAAAAGTAATCGATACCAATAAATGTGCCCCGTTTACCTGTTTGCACACAAATCTCACAATAACGGCTTTTCCAGAGATTGTTCTGCCGGGTAAGAAGTTGAAATTTCTCAAATATTTCCACATCAGGCATGTCAGGATCGTTCATGTCTTCAGGAGTTGACCATCTTACTTGTGGAAAGCGGTGGTCAACTTCTAACTGAGCGGATTGATACTTTCGTTGTGTAACGGCTTCAATAATTATTGTAGAGCTCTTTCACTCGCCTCTTCAATCTTTCTGGTAATGCCGAACGTACAACTACATCGCCAGTAGGTGTTGTGGAAACCAGCCTACGATGTACTGTTTTGTATCCACAGATTTGGCATAAAAACTGACCATTTTCGACTTCATAGCCATTCTGTCTGATGATCTGAATTGGCTTTGCAGGCTGGGTTCCCGGTAGCTCGTGCTTTCCACAATGCCACTTCTCATCCCTCAGAATCTGAAAAGTCTTGTATATCTGTGTCCCTTCGTTGAACGGTATATCTTCCATCAGTATCTCTCTTTTCCTAGGTAGTGTCTGAAAAGTCTAAATTCTTGAGAAATGGTAAATTTAAATCATCTAGAAAACACTATAAATAAGCTATTTTTGAAAATAGCAGATGTGTCATTTTGGGCGTAAAACCGGCTTTTCAGACACTATGTAGCAGTTTTTCAGGAGATTCCTTTTCTGTATTTTACGTATCTGTTTACAAAATCCTTGCCGCTCTTGGTTCGGAATTTACTATGAATCTTAATCCTCTCCCAAAATTCGACTAAAGGCGTCCGCACGAGTATGATACTGCCATTATCTCGCAGACAAAATTTCTTGTATTTATCCGTAGAACGATTTGAAACAAAAAAGGTCCATTGACAACCAGCGTAGCACGAGGAATATACACGATGCCCGCAGAATCTCGATTTTTGTGGAAATGACACCCATTCCTGTGTAACTTTGTTGTCTTCGTCCGTGAGAACTTCACCGAAGATTCTATATTTCGACTCTTCGTCTGCATTTTCATTCAAAACGAGTTTAGCAATGTAATTTTCGTGAGGACCTAAGTTTATATTGGAGTCGAATTTTGATACTGAAAACCGCCAAAGAATGCTTAAGTGAAATAGCTTAAATTGGGTATAATCAAACCCTTTTAGCTTTACACATTCGTCAAGGACTTTATCCGGAAGAAGTTCACTATCATACCATAATCGGCTAAATTTCCCTTCAATTTTACTCAGACGTTGTTCACAGTTATCGCATAGTAGTTTCTCTCGAATGCCTTTTTGAATGAATATCTTACGTCTTTTGTCCGGACTAAATTGAACAGTTCTGTGCTTATCGTCATAACAATGTTTATACAAGAATTCTGGTACGATATGTGAATTTCTGAGAGTCTTTTCCTCTCTGCAAAGTTTGCAAATCTGTTTTTGCATTAACTTGCTGGCCCTCAACTGAGCACCCCTCTCAAAAACCGTCCCGTGTGCGATCCCTCCACCTGCGCAACCGCTTCGGGCGTGCCGGCCGCCACCATATATCCCCCCTCGTCGCCGCCCTCCGGCCCCAGATCGATCACCCAGTCCGCCGTCTTGATCACATCCAGGTTGTGTTCGATCACAATCACCGTATTTCCGGCATCCACCAGCCGGTTGAGCACCTCCAGCAGCTTCTGGATATCCGCAACGTGCAACCCTGTGGTCGGCTCGTCCAGGAGGTAAACCGTCCGCCCGGTATTCGGACGGGAAAGCTCCCTGGCCAGCTTCACCCGCTGCGCCTCCCCGCCCGACAGCATCGTGGACGCCTGTCCCAGCACCATGTAGCCCAGGCCCACGTCCTCCAGCGTCTGCAGGAACCGGCGTACCTTCGGCACATGCTGGAAGTGCAGCAGCGCCTGTGACACCGTCATCTCCAGCACATCTGCGATCGACCGCTCCCGGTACCGCACCTCCAGCACGTCCCGGTTGAAGCGTTTTCCGCCGCACACCTCGCAGGTCACCCACACATCGGACAGAAAGTGCATCTCAATGCACCGGGAACCCAGCCCCTCGCACGCCTCGCAGCGCCCTTTGCGGCTGTTGAAACTGAAGGCCCCCGCCTCGAACCCCCGCATCCGGGCATCCGGGAGCTGGCTGTAGAGCCGTCGGACCTCATCGAACAGTTTCACGTACGTGGCCGGGTTGCTCCGGGGCGAAAACCCGATCGGCGTCTGGTCGATATTGATCACCTTGTCGATCCATTCCAGCCCCCGGACTTCGTCCCCCCATGCACCGGGCGCCTGGTTCACCCGTGCGGCAAGCGCTCCGAAAAGCACATCGTTCACCAGCGAACTCTTGCCCGACCCCGACACCCCGGTCACGCACGTCAGCGTCCCCAGCGGAAAGCGCACGTCCAGACCCTTCAGATTGTTGTGGTGCACGCCGACCACCTCCAGTGCCTGCCCGTTTGCAGGACGGCGCCCGGACGGCACCCGGATCGCCAGCTTCCCCTTGAGGTAGCGCGCTGTCAGAGACCCTTTTCGCATGCTCAGCCGCCCGGGTGAATTGGCGGCCACCACCTGCCCCCCCTCTCTCCCCGCGCCCGGCCCGAAATCCAGAATGTGGTCCGCCGCCTCCAGCGTCTCCCGGTCGTGCTCCACCACCACCAGCGTATTGCCCAGGTCCCGCAGCCGCTTCAGCGCCGTCAGCAGCCGCTGGTTGTCCCTCTGGTGCAGCCCGATCGTGGGCTCGTCCAGCACGTAGAGCACCCCGGTCAGCCCGGACCCGATCTGGCTCGCCAGCCGGATACGCTGCGCCTCTCCGCCCGACAGCGTCGGCGCCCGCCGGGAAAGCGTCAGATAGCCCAGCCCGACCTCATCCAAAAACCACAGCCGGCTCCGGATCTCGTGCAGCACCTCTCCGGCGGCCTCCTGTTCCCGGGGCGCCAGCGCCATCTCCTCGAACCAGGCCCGGGCCTCTGCAATCGACAGATCCGAGATCCGGGGCAGCGTTTTGTCCCGCAACCGGACCGCAGCGCTCACCCGCTTCAGCCGCATTCCCCGGCAGGACGGACAGGGCACATCCTGCACGAACGCGCCCAGCCCCTTCCGAAACCCGGGCGACAGGCGGACGAGCGCCTCCACCGTGGGGAACAACCCCCGGTACTGGAACCGCAGCCCCCCCGGCCCCTCGATCCATTTGTCTCCCAGCCCGTAGAGCAGCGCCTCCACCGCCTGATCGGACATCCCGGACACCGGTGTGCGCAGGTCAAATCCAGCCTCCCGGCCCACTGCCGCCAACAGATCCAGCAGTTTCCCGGACAGCAGCCCCCAGGCCGTCACCGCCCCTTCCAGCAGCGACCGCTTCGGATCGGGAATCAGCGTATTTTTCCCCATCCCCCGCTGTGTCCCCAGCCCCTCGCAGGCCGGGCACCAGCCCTCCGGGCTGTTGAAGGACAGCCGCTGCGGCGTCACCTCGTCAAAACTCTGTCCGCAGGACGCGCATGACAGGTGCTGGCTGAACCGCGTCTCCACCTCCCCGTCCGCGACCACCACCACCCCGCCCGACAGGTCCAGCGCCGCCTGCACCGAATCCGCAATCCGCTTTCGCGCCGACCGCTTCAGCGTGATGCGGTCCACCAGGATCTCCAGCCGGTGCGTCTGCCGGTAGTCGATCTCCACCGGCGTCTTCAGGAGGAACACCTTACCGTCCAGCCGCCCCCGCAGATACCCCTCCCGCCGCGCCCGCTCGATCAGCATCCCGTAGTCCTCTCCCCGCGCCGGCTCCCGGGGCGCCAGCAGGTAAAGCCGGCGTCCCTCAGGCATCTGCACCACGCGGTCGACGATCTCCTGTGCCGACTGCGCCCCGGCCGCCACCTCGCAATCGGGACAGATCACCTCCCCCAGCAGCGCAAACAGCGCCCGCAGATAGTCGTTCACCTCCGTCACCGTACCCACCGTGGACCGGGGATTCTTGCTGGCCGCCTTCTGCTCGATCGCAATCGCCGGTGAAAGCCCCACCACCCGGTCCACCTTTGGCCTGGGCATCTGCCCCAGGAACTGCCGGGCGTAGGCCGACAGCGACTCCACGTAGCGCCGCTGCCCCTCCGCGTAGACCGTATCCAGCGCCAGCGACGACTTCCCCGACCCCGACACCCCCGAAATCACCGTCAGCTTCTCCCTGGGAATTACCGCATCCACATCCTTCAGATTGTTCTCCCGCGCCCCCACCACCTCGATCTTCCGAACCCGGCCGTTTCGCCGGCGCTCCGGTCCCGTCCCGGTTGCAGGCGCACCACGCAAAGCGCCACGTTCCGCCTCCGACTTTGAACGGTCTTCCAGCACCGTCCGCAGTGCCCTCCCCGTATGCGACGTCTCCATCCCCGCCACCACTTCCGGCGTGCCTGCTGCGACCACCTCTCCGCCTGCTTCTCCGCCCTCCGGCCCCAGGTCGATCACCCAGTCCGCCGTCTTGACCACATCCAGGTTGTGTTCGATCACCACCACCGTATTCCCCAGGTCCACCAGCCGGTGAAGCACGTTCAGCAGGTTCTGGATATCGGCAAAGTGCAGCCCCGTGGTCGGTTCGTCCAGGAGGTAGAGCGTCCGCCCGGTGCTCCTGCGGCAGAGCTCCTTCGCCAGCTTCACCCGCTGCGCCTCTCCTCCCGATAAGGTCGGCGCGGGCTGCCCCAGATGGACGTAGCCCATCCCCACGTCCACCAGCACCTTGAGCACCCGGTGAATCCGGGGCACATGCTTGAAAAACGCGCATGCCTCCTCCACCTCCATCTCCAGCACATCCGCAATCGAGACGCCCCTGTACGTCACGTCCAGGGTCTCCCGGTTGAACCGCCGCCCTTCGCAGACCGGGCAGGTCACCCACACATCCGCCAGGAAATCCATCTCCACCAGGTTGGCCCCGTTCCCCTGGCAGGCCTCGCACCGCCCTCCCTTCACGTTAAAACTGAACCGCCCCGGTTTGTAGCCCCGCACCTTCGACTCCGGCAGCTCGGCAAAAAGCGCCCGGATCGGGTCGCACGCCCCCGTGTACGTCGCCGGATTGCTCTGGGGCGTCCGCCCGATCGGCTGCTGGTCGATCTCAATCACCTTGTCCAGGTGCGCCATCCCATCGATCCGCCGGCAGGCCCCCGGTTGCGTCTCCGCCCGGTTCAGCTCCCGGGCCAGCACCCGGTAGAGAATATGGTCAACCAGGGAACTCTTTCCCGACCCGGACACGCCCGTCACACAGACCAGCGCCCCCAGCGGGACCTTCACGTCTACATTCTTCAAATTGTTCTGCCTCGCGCCCCACACCCTCAGCCACTTCCCGTTCACCTCCCGCCGCTGCGGGATCGGGATCGCCCGCTTCCCCGACAGATAGGCCCCGGTAATCGACCTTCGAGCGCGGGCCACCCGCCGCCAGTCCCCCACAGCCACCACCTCCCCCCCCAGGTGCCCCGGCCCCGGACCGAAATCCACCACCCGGTCCGCGCGGCGCATGGTCTCCTCGTCGTGCTCCACCACAATCACCGTATTCCCAACGTCCCGGAGGCTGCACAGCGCGTCCAACAGCTTCCGGTTGTCCCGGTGGTGCAGCCCGATCGACGGCTCGTCCAGCACGTAGGTCACCCCCACCAGCCCGCTCCCAATCTGTCCCGCCAGCCGGATGCGCTGCGCTTCGCCTCCCGACAGCGTCGGCGCCGTTCGGTCCAGGCTCAGATAGTCCAACCCCACATCCAGCAGAAACGTCAACCGTCCCGTAACCTCCTTCAGCCCGTCCTCCGCAACCGTCTCCTGCGTCGGTGTCAGCGCCAGCCCCGTAAAAAAGGCATACGCCTCTTCCACCGACATCGCCATCACCTCCGGCAGCGACCGCCCCTCGATCTTCACCGCCAGGGCCTCCGGCCGCAGCCTCGCGCCCCTGCAATCCGGGCAGGCGCCCGTGTGCATAAAAGCCCCCACCTTCCGCTTCCAGAACGCCGTATTGCCCTCGGCGTAGCGCCGCTCCAGAGGCGGCAGGATGCCCTCGAACGTATCCCGGTGCCGGTAGATCGCCCCGTTCGACCGCCGCCACTCCAGCCGGACCTTCCCGGAGACCCCGTAGAGCAGTTCCCGCCGCCCCTCCTCCGGGACCTCCCTCCAGGGCGTATGCACGCTCGCCCCGTGCCGCCTGAGCACCCCCTCGTAGTAGTGAATCTTCCACCGGTTGCGCGGCACGCCAATCGGAGCAACCGCCCCTTCCATCACCGACAGGCGATCGTCCGGCACCACCAGTGCGGTATCCATCGCAATCCGGGTGCCCAGCCCCCGGCAGGTGGGACACATCCCCTGGGGACTGTTAAACGAAAAAAGCTGGGGCGTGGGCTCGACCGCGCTCAGCCCGCAGTCGGGACAGGCAAAGGTGGAACTCAGCAGCAGGTCCTCTGCCCCCTCCGCGCTCACGATAAGCGTCCCCCTCCCCAGCGCCAGCGCCCCATCCACTGCCTCTCCAAACCGCGCCTGAGCCCCGGGCCGCACCACCAGACGGTCCACCACCACGTCGATATCGTGCCGGATGTACCGCTCCAGGCGCTGTGTATCGGTCAGATTCACAATCCGTCCGTCCACCCGCGCCCGGATGTAGCCCTCTCGCTGCAGATCCTCGAACAGGTCCAGGTACTCCCCCTTGCGCCCCCTCACCAGCGGCGCCAGCACATGGACGCGCGTCCCCTCCCCCAGGGCCATGATCCGGTCCACGATTCCGTCCCGCGTCTGCGCCCCGATCGGAGCCCCGCAGGACGCACAGTGGGGCGTGCCGATGCGCGCAAACAGCACCCGCAGGTAGTCGGTGGTCTCCGTCATCGTTCCCACCGTGGAGCGGGGGTTGCGTCCGGCCGTCTTCTGCTGGATCGAGACGGTTGGCGTCAGACCGGTAATCTGGTCCACGTCGGGCTTCTCCATCTGCCCCAGAAACTGCCGGGCGTAGGCCGACAGCGACTCAATGTAGCGCCGCTGCCCCTCGGCGTAAATCGTATCGAACGCCAGAGAGGACTTGCCGGACCCGGACACGCCGGTAAAGCAGATCAGCTCATTGCGTGGAAGCGCCAGGTCCACATCTTTCAGATTGTGGACACGCGCCCCTTTAATCACAATGTTTCGGGTTTCCATAGAATTCGGAGGCTCTCCGGAGGGAGTCGTATTGGGAGGTTGGCTGCCAGCGTTTGGCCGGACAGCCGGACGATATGGGGGAGGACCTGCTATGGAGGCGAACTTTCCCGGAACAGGAGAATATACTACTCATTTGTTCACATATCAAGCAAAAAACAAAACGCGCTGCGCGCCCGCCTGCGTGTACTCGTATGGTAATCCCTATTCCCCGTACATCTCCGTGATAAGGCGTCGGAGCCGGGCCGCTTCCTCGGCAGACAGCCGATCGATCCGGCGCCTCAGTCGCTGCTTGCTGATGGCGCGGATCTGGTCCACGGCAATTTCAGCCTCCTTACCCGCGCATTGGACCTGCATCCGGGTCCGCCACTGAGGATGCAACGTGGAAGTGAGGGGACAGACGACAACCGTATCCAGAAACCGATTCATCTCATTCTGACTGATCACCACAACCGGGCGCACTTTGCGGATCTCTCCACCCACGGTGGGATTGAGGTCGGCCGAGTAGATCGCGTATCGCCTGGGAAAGGCCGACATCAATCCAGACCATCGGCGACCGTCGCGTCGAGATCGCTCCAGTCTTCACTGTCGGCGGCCATGGCGCGGTAGGTCTCTTTCCAGGATAGCTTGTTCCTTTCTTTGCTATACAGAAAGACGCCTTCTTCCGTTTCTTCCAGGACAAGGGTGTCACCCCAGCCGTATTTCTGTAGCAGGACCTTTGGGAGACGGATGCCCCTGGAGTTGCCGATGGCGATCACTTTGACATCTCTGGTTGCCACTGCTTTACCCTTTGTTGGAATTTTCCTGAGCAGAAGGATTGTAATTATAGTAATTACTTAACTGGCCGGTGTCAAGACTCCAGTTGAGCGGGCGCCCACAGGGGACGCCCCTGCGGTTCCGACCTGTTCGACATCGGCTTCGGTGAATCGGGTCACGGACGCACCGATCACATCGCCCAACGTAGGGGCAACCCTTGTGGTTGCCCTGGTGGGCGTGGATTGGGCGCCCCCAGGAGACGCGCCTGTCTGCTGCCAACATACGCGGTCATTCAGGGGAAAGCAAGAGGAAAAAGAACGCGTCGGCCTCTCGCTGAAACCCTGCTTAAAACAGTTGACCGAAGTGGCGAATGTAAGTATGTTTGGTGAATCTGCCGCTCATAAGACCAGGATGGCGGAACGCCTGAAATCCCCTCCGGTCCGACCTGGCCGGAATATCTAAGGAGAGACACCCCCCTATGGAACTCGGCTGCAGCACCATCCTCTACGGCGGGCACGACCTGAAACTCGCCCTCCGGAAAATCCGGGCGGCCGGCTACAGGGCCATCGAGTTGTGCGCCATCCCCGGCATGGCGCCCCACCTCCGGATCGGGGGTGGCGATGCCTGTTATCGGGAAATCAAAGCGATGACGGACGACCACGGCCTTGAAATCGAATCCATCGGCGCCAGCGGCAACCTGAACGACCGGGACCGCTTCCTCCGGATTCTCGACGCTGCCTCTGCCCTGGGCGCCCCGGCCGTCACCACGGGCCCGGGCGGAAAGCCCGACGACGACGCCTCCTTCAGGTCCGTGGTTGAAACCATCAACAGCCTGGCGGAAGAAGCCGCCCGGCGGAACGTCAAACTCAGCATCAAACCCCACGTCAACAACGCCGTCTACAACACCGAAACCGCCCATCGCTTCATGCAGGAGGTCAACCGCACCCGGGTGGGCCTCAACTACGACCCCACCCACATCTGGCGCACGCCGCAGCAGGAAGTCCCCGAAGAGACCGTGGGCAAACTCCTGGACGACATCCTCACCGCCCGTATCCGGGACGTGAAGGGCCGCCAACTGGCCATCGGTCCGGTGGAGGGCCAGATCGCCGGCAATGGAGACCTCAACCTCCCGGCCCTTGCCGAACAGTTCAAAAAGATCCCCAACCTCCGGTACGTCGTTTTGGAAATCGTAGGCACCAGGGATATGGCGGTGGAAGAGATCGATCCCGTCGTTCAAAAATCATTCGATTACCTCAATCCCCTCTTTGCTGAGTAAGAAGCCGGAGCGTACAGAATGGCCCAATTCAACGTCGGCATCATCGGCTGTGGGCGTCCCCGCCAGGACGGAGGCGCGACCGGTTTTGGCATGGCCCACCACCATGCCGCCGGTTACGAAGCCTGTGCCGACACCGAAATCGTCGCCGTCGCCGACATCAAGCCCGAAAACGGGGAAGCCTTTGCCAAAGCGCACAACGTCCCCCGCGTCTATGGCGACTACCGCGACATGCTGGAAAAAGAGGATCTGGACATCGTCAGCATCTGTCTCTGGATCGCCCTTCACGCCCCGGCCGTCAACGCCGCCGCCCGGGCGGGCGTCAGAGCCATCCACTGCGAAAAGCCCATGGCCCCCACCTTCGGCGAGGCCCGGTCCATGGTCGAAACCTGCGCTGCCTGCAACGTGCAGCTCACCTTCAACCACCAGCGGCGCTTCGGCCCCTCCTTCCGCAAGGCCAGAGAGATCGCCCACAGCGGCGCCATCGGACAGGTCCGGCAGCTGGAGGGCCACTGCGGAGACCTGCTGGACTGGGGCACGCACTGGCTGGACA
>JAAXHW010000008.1 GCA_012270675.1 Candidatus Latescibacterota bacterium
AGGCTACCCCATCCGGGTGCCGTGTGTGGACCTGGCGGAGATCGGGGCAGGCGGGGGCAGCCTTCTGTGCGTGGATGCGGGGCGGGCGCTGAGGGTGGGCCCCGAGAGCGCAGGCGTCGATCCGGGGCCGGTGTGTTACACCCGGGGCGGCACCCGGCCTACGCTGACGGACGCCAACCTGCTGCTGGGATATCTGAACCCCGACGGGCTGGCCGGAGGGACGATTCCCCTGGATCTGGAGGCGGCGCGGCGGTGTGTTGCCGATGCGGTTGCCCGACCGATGGGCCTCTCGGTCGAAGAAGCGGCGCTGGGGGCACACCGGATTGCCGGGGCGCTGATGGTGCGGGCAGTGCGCGCGGTTTCGGCCGAACGCGGGAGGGACCCCCGGCAGTATTACCTGCTCGCATTTGGGGGCAGCGGGCCGCTTCACGCGGCGGGAATGGCCCAGAATTTAGAGATTCCCCGGATACTGGTTCCGGCCGCGCCGGGCCTGTTCTGCGCGACCGGACTTCTGGCCGCCGGGCTGCAGTACGATCTGGTGCGCACCTGCCTGAAGCGGATCGATACGCTCGGCGCAGCCGATTTTGAGACCGCCTTCGCAGAGATGGGGAAGGAGGCCGGCCGGATGCTGCCGGGGGCCAGGCTGGAGCGCAGCGCCGATTTGCGATATGTGGGCCAGTCCTACGAACTGGGCATCCCGGTTCCCGAGGAGACAGCGGAGGCCGACCTGCCGACGGAGCTGAAGGCCGCGTTTGAGACAAAGCACGAACGGACCTACGGGCACCGGGCGGAAAGCGACCCGGTTGAGGTGGTGGCGTTTCGCCTGCGCGCGAGCCTCCCCGCGCCAAACCTGCCGCTGCCGCAGACGGTTGCACCTGGAAATAAGGGCCGCACCCGGTCCGCCTATTTTGGGGCCTCTCACGGCTGGATCGACACGCCCGTTCTGGAACGGGGGGATCTTCCCTCCGAGCCCGTGGAGGGACCTCTTATTGTTGAGGATTACGATTCGACCACGCTGGTTCCGCCCGGCGCAACAGGATGTCTGGACGCGTGGGGGAATATTGTGATGGAGAGGGTGTAGTCTCAGTCCTGAAATAAGCGCGTTTTGGACCATATAAGCCATTTGGGAGATTTCCCAGGTGGCTTTTCTTCATATCACGGGTTGGGTGCTCCCCCAACGGCTTCCACGACCGCCTCGGCGGCCTCTTTCAGTTCCCGGGCAACACGAAACTTGAGGCCCGAACCTTCCAGAATGCGGGCGCCTGCTTCGGCATTGGTGCCCTGCAGGCGGACGACGACGGGGATGTCCACGGTGATTCCCTGCAAAGCCTGTACGACGCCTTCGGCCACCAAGTCGCACCGGACAATGCCGCCGAAGATGTTGATGAGCACGGCCTTCACATCGTCGTCGGACATAAGAATGCGGAAGGCGTTCTGAACCCGCTCCACGTTGGTGCCGCCGCCGACATCGAGGAAGTTGGCCGGCGAGCAACCGGCGTATTTGACGATGTCCATCGTGGCCATGGCCAGGCCCGCGCCGTTGACCATGCAGCCGACTTCACCGTCCAGCTTGATGTAGTTGAGGCCGTATTTGGAGGCTTCCACCTCTAAGGGATCTTCCTCGTCGGTGTCCCGGAGTTGGAGGATGTCCCTGTGGCGTGAGAGGGCATTGTCGTCGAAGTTCATTTTGGCGTCAAGGGCCACCAGGTCGCCCTGTCTGGTGACAACCAGGGGATTGATCTCGGCCAAAGCGCAGTCGGTGGCCACGTAGGCCTTATGAAGGGCTGTGATGAGCTGTACACCCTGTTTGAGCCCGTCACCCTCCAGACCGAGGCCAAAGGCGAGGCGCCGGGCCTGAAAGGGCTGGAGACCGGCTCCCGGATCAACGGCTTCCTTCAGGATTTTTTCAGGGGTTTTTGCGGCGACCTCTTCGATGTCCATGCCACCCGCCTGGGAGGCCATGATAACAAGTCTGGACTGGGCCCGGTCAAGGACGATGCCCAGGTAGAGTTCCCGGTTGATGTCGGTGGCCTCTTCGATCCAGACCTGTTTGACCTTCTGCCCCCCGGGGCCGGTCTGGTGGGTGATGAGATCCATGCCGATAATGTTGCTCGAGTGCCGATAGGCCTCCTGGGGGTCCCGGGCGAGTTTCACCCCACCGCCTTTTCCCCGGCCTCCGGCGTGGATCTGCGCTTTGACGACAACGGCACCGCCGAGATCCCGTGCGATCTGTTTGGCCTCTTCCGCCGTCCTGGCCAGACCGCCGTGGGGCACGGGGATGCCGTGGGATTTGAGGACTGCCTTGGCCTGGTATTCGTGGACTTTCATGGAGGCATCCTTGCAGGTGGTGGATGTTTGCTATTTGTTCCCCTTCTCGCGCAAGCGGGAGAAGGGGCCGGGGGTGAGCGCCTATACCCTCAAATCTTCTCCTGTCATCTCCTCCGGTTTCGGGATGCCCATCACCCCAAGCAGGGTTGGGGCGACATCGCAAAGGGCGCCGCGCCGGAGGCTGCCGTTGAATGCGGGGTCGACAATGACAAAGGGCACAGGGTTTGTCGTGTGGGCGGTGTGGGGGGCGCCCGTATCGTAGTGGACCATCTGTTCGGCGTTGCCGTGGTCGGCGGTGACGATGGCGGCACCTCCGACTTCCTCAATTGCGTTCAGGACTTCTCCCAGGCAGCGGTCCACGGCACCGACGGCTTCGATGGCGGCTTTCAGGACGCCGGTGTGGCCGACCATGTCGGGGTTGGCGAAGTTACAGATGGCCGTGTCGAATTGCCGGGCGAGGATGGCCTCGACGAATTGCCGGGTGACTTGAGGGGCGCTCATTTCGGGTTTCTGGTCGTAGGTATCAACCTCCCTGGGCGAAGCTACCAGGATTCGTTCTTCGCCCTGGAAGGGGGCCTCCTGCTGTGCGTTGAAGAAGAAGGTGACGTGGGCGTATTTTTCGGTTTCGGCGATCCGGAGCTGGCGTTTTCCCGCACGGTTGAGGACTTCTCCGAAGGTGCCGGGCATGTCCTGGGCCAGGACTTCGGGCGGATAGGCGATGCCGTCTACGGGCAGCCCCTCTTCATAACGGGTGAGACAGGTGTAGTGGACTTTGGGGTGCACCCTGCGTTTGAAGCCGTCGAAATCGTCCAGGACAAAGGCGCGCGTGATCTGCCTGGAGCGGTCTCCCCGGAAGTTGAAAAAGAGGAACGAATCGCCGTGCCGGACGGTTGTCAGGGGTTTTCCCCCGGCGTCGACCAGGACGATCGGTTTGACGAATTCGTCTGTTTCTCCACGCGCATAGGCGTTTTCGACAGCTTGCAACGGGTGCTGCTCGGGCGTGCCCTCTCCAAGGGTAAAACAGTCGTAGGCAATCCGGATGCGGTCCCAGCGTGTATCCCGATCCATCGCATAGTAGCGCCCACAGATGGTGGCGACCTGGCCCACACCCGCCTGTTGGATCATGTCCAGGAGGTCGCGCATATGCGCAGACCCGCTCTTGGGCGGGGTATCGCGCCCGTCCAGCAGGGCGTGTACGTTGACCTGCGTGGGTTGCAGCCCCCGGGCCGCGGCCATGCTGAGCAACCCCGCATAGTGGCTCGGCCAGGCGTGCACGCCGCCGTCGGAGACCAGGCCCACAAGGTGCAGCCCCCGGGCCGTTCCGACGAGACGATCCATCGCCGCGATCAGGGCCCCGTTGTTCAGAAAGCTGCCGTCGTTGACCCAATCGTCTATCCGGGTCAACGCCTGCATGACCACCCGGCCCGCACCCAGGTTCAGGTGGCCGACCTCCGAGTTTCCCATCAGGCCTTCAGGCAGTCCCACACGGCGTCCGGAGGCGATCAGCGTGGTGTGAGGACATGCGGACCAGATCCGGTCCATGGTAGGGGTTTGGGCCAGGGCGACGGCATTGTGATCATCCCTGGGGTTGAGACCCCAGCCGTCGAGGACGATCAGGGCGACAAATCGGTTCTTGCCCATTGGATTTTATTGCGCCTTAAGGCGTGAGCATCAGGATGTGTTGAACCGGTGAAAAATACGCTTTTGGAGGCCGAAAGGCAAGATGAATCAGGAGTTGGAGATCGGGGATTGCGGTCTACTCAAATTCTGACTTGGCAATTGTACATGAATGTGATATTTTATATCCGATTCGGTTGGGGATTTTAAGACAGCTTCTTAAACCAGAGGATACAGATTCATGGATGAGATCCGAGATCCGTTTGGAGCACGTGAGCCATTGTCGACGGCCGGGGGGAATGTGACCGTCTACCGGCTGGATAAGCTTGAGGCCGCAGGCGTGGGAACGGTTTCCCGGCTTCCGTTCAGCGTAAAGGTGCTCTTAGAGGCGGTACTGCGGAATGTGGACGGATACCAGGTGCGGGAGGAGGATGTGGCGGGGATGGCAGGGTGGAACGCGGCCGCTCCGGCGCAGGTGGAGATGCCGTTCAAGCCCGCCCGGGTGGTGCTGCAGGATTTTACGGGCGTGCCTTCGCTGGTAGACCTGGCCGCGCTTCGGTCCGCTATGGCCCGCATGGGGGGCGATCCCAAACGGATTGAGCCGCTGATTCCAGCGGACCTGGTGATCGACCACTCGGTGCAGGTGGACCGGTTTGCACATATCGATGCGCTGCGGATCAACGCCGAGATTGAATTTGAGCGGAATCGGGAGCGGTACGAGTTTCTCCGGTGGGGGGCCAACGCGTTTGAGCGGTTTCGGGTGGTGCCGCCAGCGACAGGCATCGTGCACCAGGTGAATTTGGAGTATCTGGCCAGGGGGGTGTTTGCACACGAGGAAAACGGCGAGTGTGTGGCCTTTCCGGACAGTCTGGTGGGGACGGATTCTCACACGACGATGATTAACGGGCTGGGCGTTCTGGGATGGGGTGTGGGAGGGATCGAAGCGGAGGCAGTGATGCTGGGGCAGCCGATTTACATGCTTACGCCCGAGGTGATCGGTTTTGAACTTTGCGGGAGCCTGCCGGAGGGCGCAACGGCAACGGACCTGGCGCTGACGGTGACGCAGATGCTGCGGGAAAAAGGCGTGGTGGGCAAGTTCGTGGAGTTTTACGGGACCGGGCTGTCGAGCATCGGGCTGGCGGACCGGGCCACGATTGCCAATATGTCTCCGGAATACGGGGCGACCATGGGGTTCTTCCCCGTGGACGAGGAGACGCTCCGGTATATGGAGCGGACCGGGCGGTCGGCCGAGGCAGTTGACCTGGTGGAGCGATACACCAAGGCGCAGGGGCTGTTCCGGACCGACGAGACGCCCCCGCCGGCGTTTACAGATACGCTTGAACTGCATCTGCACACGGTGGAGCCGAGCCTGGCCGGTCCCAAGCGGCCGCAGGACCGGGTGCCGCTGGTGCAGATGAAAGACGCGTTTGAGGCGAGTCTGACCGCGCCGGTGGAGCATCGGGGCTACGGGCTTTCTGAGGAGGCGGCGGGGCGGACTGTGACGGTCGCGGCCAACGGCAGGGCCGATATCGGGCACGGGGCGGTGGTGATTGCAGCGATTACAAGCTGCACGAATACGAGCAATCCATCGGTGATGGTCGGTGCCGGCCTGCTGGCCAGACAGGCGACCGAACGGGGGCTGAAGGTGCCCGACTATGTCAAGACGAGTCTGGCGCCCGGTTCACGGGTGGTGACAGAGTACCTGAACCAGGCTGGCCTGACGGAATACCTGGAGCAACTGGGTTTCCACACGGTGGGATACGGCTGTACAACCTGCATTGGCAACAGCGGGCCGCTGCCCGAACCGGTGGTTGAGGCGATTGCCCAGGGCGATCTGGTGGTTGCCTCCGTATTGAGCGGTAACCGGAACTTTGAGGGGCGGATTAACCCGCATACGAAGGCCAATTACCTGGCTTCCCCGCCTCTGGTGGTGGCGTATGCGCTGGCCGGGACCGTGGATATCGACCTGGCCAGCGAGCCGATCGGGAAAGACAGGGATGGGAAGCCGGTTTATCTGAGGGAGGTCTGGCCCAGCCAGAAGGAGATCGCCGATACGATTGCCGAGTCGCTGAAACCCAGGATGTTCAAGGCGCAGTACAACAATGTATTTGACGGAAACGAGACGTGGAACACGATTACCGGACAATCGGACGATCTCTTCGGATGGGACGAGGCGAGCACCTACATCCAGGAACTGCCCTTCTTCATCAACCTCTCACCGGAGCCGGAGCCGGTTCAGGATATATCCGGGGCGCTGGCCCTGGCGGTGTTGGGCGATTCGGTGACGACGGACCACATCTCGCCGGCGGGCAGCATTGCGGTAGACAGTCCGGCGGGGAAGTACCTGATTGAGCGCGGGGTCGAACCCAGGGACTTCAATTCGTACGGGTCGAGGCGGGGCAACCACGAAGTCATGGTGCGGGGGACCTTCGCCAATATCCGCATCCGCAACCTGCTGGCACCGGGCACCGAGGGGGGCGTGACGGTTCACCTGCCCAGCAACGAGCAGATGAGCATTTACGATGCAGCGATGCGCTACAGGGAGGAGGACACGCCCCTGGTCGTTCTGGCCGGGAAGGAGTACGGTACCGGGTCCTCGCGCGACTGGGCCGCCAAGGGGCCGGCGCTTCAGGGGGTGCGTGCGGTGATCGTCGAGAGCTTCGAGCGCATCCACCGGAGCAACCTGGTGGGGATGGGCGTGCTGCCGCTGCAGTTCAAGGAGGGGGAGGGGATGGAGTCGCTCGGTTTGACCGGGCGGGAGGTTTACGAGATCGGCGGAATCAGCGGGGATCTGAAGCCGCTGCAGGACGCGGTGGTGACAGCGACGGGTGAAGACGGCAACGTGGTGAAATTTGCGGCAACGGTGCGGATCGATACGCCTGTGGAGATTGATTACTACCGCAACGGAGGAATTCTGCAAACCGTATTGCGGAATTTTCTGAAGGAACCAGGGGGCAGGGACCGGTAAAAACAACCACCGCGCACAATCACCACAGGGGCGACCGGCCGGTCGCCCCGTTATTTTTTTGCGAAAGATTTCGCGTCAATGCTGTATTTCTTCAGTTTCTGGTGGAAGTTCTGCCAGGCGATGCCGGCGATTCTGGAGGCGTGGGTGATGTTTCCACCGGTTTTTGTAAGCACCTCTTTGATGTAGCCCTGCTCGAAGGTCTCCCGGGCCTCCTGTAAGGAGAGGTGGGCATAGCTTTCGCTGCCCGAGAGCGCCGACACGGTTTCCTGCTGTAAGTTTGCAGGCAGGTCGGAGAGCGCGATCAAATCGGCCGTGCAGAGGGCGACGGCCCGTTCGATGACGTTTTCCAGTTCGCGCACGTTTCCCGGCCAGTCGTGTCGGATGAGGCGGGCGATGACTTCCTCTGAGATCTGTATCCGGGCGCGCGCTCCCGCGTATTTCTGGAGAAAATGCTTGACCAGGAGGGGGATGTCATCCCTCCGCTCCCGCAGGGACGGCAGGGGGATCTCAATGACGTCCAGCCGGTAGTAGAGGTCCTCCCGGAATCGGCCCTCTTTCACCTGGTGGGCCAGGTTGCGGTTGGTGGCTGCGATCAGCCGCACGTCGGTCTTTTTAGAGGTGGTGGAGCCCACGGGGATAAACTCCTTCTCCTGCAACACCCGCAGCAACCGGACCTGCGCGGCCAGGCTCATTTCCCCCACTTCGTCTAAGAAGAGCGTGCCCCCGTTGGCGGCTTCGAAGATACCGATTTTTTGGGAGACAGCGCCGGTAAAGGCGCCCTTTTCGTGTCCAAACAGTTCGCTTTCCAGGAGTTCCTCAGGGATGGCTGCGCAGTGGAGGGCGTAGAACCGCTGTTCTGAACGGGGGCCGTTGTAGTGGAGGGCGCGTGCGACGAGTTCCTTACCGGTTCCGGTTGCTCCGGTGATGAGGACCGTGCTCTCGGTAGACGTGATGCGCTCCATCAGCGCGTAGACGTCCTGCATGGCGGGGCTGTTGCCTATGAGGCCTTCAAACCGGTACTTATCCCTGAGCTGCGATTTGAGCAGCCGGTTCTCCTCCGACAGCGTGCGGCTTTCGATTGCTTTCTGGATGCGCAGGTCCACCGCTTCGGGGGTGGACGGCTTTTCCAGGTAGTCGTGGGCACCCAGGCGACCGGCCTCGATGGCGCTTTTGAGGCTGCCGTGGGCGGTGAGCATGATCACGACCTGGTCGGGGCGGCGTTGCTTTAAATGCCGGAGGGTTTCCATGCCGTCCATTTCGGGCATCCGGATGTCCAGCAGGACCACATCGAACCGCACGTCTTCACATTTTGCGATGGCTTCCCGACCGCCGGGCGCGATGGACACGGCGTAATCTTTCAACTCCAGGCCGATCTTGAAGCTCTCCAGCAGGTTGGGTTCGTCATCCACGATTAATACGCGCAATTTGGACATGGTAGCCTCGAACGATTGCGGATTGTTACATCCGGTCCACCTGTGTTTTTTTTCGGTAGAGCAGTACGATATTGGCCAGAATGACCACCCAGGCGATGCCCAGGCCGAACCGCCGGAGTCGGCGGGATTCCAGGCGTTCCAGGACCTGTGCAATGGCCTTTTGGGCTGTGCTGGCGGCCCGGTCTGCTTCTACCTCGATTTCGTCTGCCTGCAGGCCGTGCCAGACCAGGCGCGCACGCGTGAACCCTGCCCGGGCGTCCCGGAAGGTCTGTTCGGGGCGCTTTGCGTTGATGCCCAGAGCGCCCGCCCTGGCGATGGCCGAGTCGGCCATCGCCAGGGTGTCCCGCAGGCCGGAAAATCGGGCCTTGACCTGTTGGCCCATCCCAAAGGCAGCGGAGTTCCGGGGATGGCACTGCAGGCAGGCCGGTTCGACCAGGGCGATGGTGGGGCGCTGCACCCTGTGGTTGCCGTGGCAGGAGGCGCAGGCCGGGGCACCCGTCTTTTCCATTCCCGCAAAATGGGGCCCGCGGTCGAAGTGCGCTTTGGGGCCCGGGTGACAGGTCCCACAGACGAGGGAGCGGTAGGCCCGGCTGTCCGGACGCCTGACCGGAGTGATGCCGTGCACACCGTGACAGTCGGTGCAGACGGCGCCGGGCGCTTCACCTTCCCGGTGGACGCTGGCCGTGTACTCGTTGAGCGGGTCGGGGTGACAGGGGTCGCCGCAGGTGTTCGGGATCGCTTTGCGCGGCAGCCTGTCGGTCCGGTCCGGTTCGTGGCAGCCTTCGCAGCCGATGTATTCGTGGACGCTGCTGTTGAAAGCGGCCTGTTCTGCGGGAGAAAGCGGCGCCAGGGCTTCGGCCACCGGGCAGGGAGCGACGAAACCGATTGGGATGAGGACAACCGCCAGGGAGAGGCGCGGGGGCCGGCTCATGGCTGTGCCTCCAGACCGCCTGGAACAACCAGATGCGGCAGGCCGCGGGCATCGAAACGATAGGTCTTTCCAAAGAGCGTGAGGGTGGTACTGGAGACCTGCCCGAGGACGCCAAGGGTGAGGGTGACAACGAGGAAGGCGATTCCAATCCCCATGGCCAGGGGTCTGCAGCGGGGGTGCCGTTCCGGCGATCGGTCCAGGAGAGGCAGCAGGAAGAGGAGCAGGCCGACCACACCGGGCAGGGCGACTGCAACGGCTTCGGGCATATATTTTAAGAGCTGGAACATGGGGAGGAAGTACCACTCCGGTTTGATCCCTTCGGGCGTTTCCAAAGGATCTGCCGGCGCTCCCGGATGTAACGGTACAAGGACGGCCAGGGTGATGAGAATGCCCAGGGTCAGGTAGGCTACGATGCCTTCTTTGAGGATGTGGTTGGGAAAAAAGGGGGTGCCTCCGGCCTTGAGGGTATCCTCCGCAGTCGGTTCGGGTTCGTCCGTGCGCTGCAGGGGCGAGGTGCCCTGTACCCGGACGAGGATGAGGTGGAGCGCCACCACCACGACAAGGGCGAGGGGCAGCAGGGCGACGTGGGCGAGAAAGAAACGCCCCAGCGTGGCCTCTCCCACCTCTTCTCCCCCACGCATAAACGCACCGATCAAATCACCCAGGACCGGCAGGGAGGCCGGCGCCTGGGTGCCGACCGTGGTTGCCCAGAAGGCGAGCTGGTCCCAGGGGAGAAGGGAGCCGGTAAACCCAAAGCCCAGCACGATGCCGAAGGTGAGGACGCCCAGCATCCACGTGATTTCCCTGGGCCGTTTGTAGCCGCCGTAAACGTAGGCCTTGAGCATGTGAAGGAAGACAACCAGGACCATCAGGTTGGCCCCCCAGACGTGGACCTGCCGGATGAGCCACCCGAACGGGACGTTTTCGGAGATAAACTGCACGCTGGCATAGGCGTCCCGGACGGTGGGTTTGTAGTAGGCCATCATCAGGAGGCCGGTGACGACCTGTAATCCGAAGAGGAGGAGGGCCAGGGAGCCGAGGGTGAAGAAGACGTTGGTGTGGGGAGGCACCGGTTTGCGGATGTGGCGGCCGATGCCCCGCAAGAGCGCATCGATATTAAACCGCTGCGCCAGCCAGCTTTTCAGGGGAACCAGGATGTTCATGCGCGTACGATTCTGTCGCCTTCGATCCGAAGGGCAACGCCCCGGAGCGCCACGGGCGGTGGGCCTTTCACAACCTCTCCCTGGAGATTGAACCGTCCGCCGTGACAGGGACACTCGATCTGTGATTTTTCGCCGTTCCAGCGGACGATGCATCCCAGATGGGTACAGACCGCCGAGAAGCCGAAAATCTGTCCGTTTTTGCGGACCACAAGGATGGTCTGCCCGCCCAGCCGACCGATCAGACCGCGGCCTTCCTCAACAGCAGTGGCCGGGATGGAGGCGCCGTCTCCGTCCTCCAGGGTGTTTCCGGACAATCCCCGGCCTTTCAGCGGCATCAGATAGGCCACGACCGGTGTGAAAAGGCCGATGAAAGTAACCATAAATCCGATGCCCATAAGGGTGTCCAGGACGCTTCGGCGGGTGGGATCGGTTTCCGATGACATAGGAGGACTTATCCGAAATCAAAAAGACCGGATGCCTACAGCCCCCGGTCTCCCTGCATCGACACGATCTGCTTGAAGCTATATCTCCAACTTTTCCACGCTGTCCCGGACGGCTTTTGCAGAGAACCGAAAGGCTGCGGATTCCTCGGGTGTGAGACCAATTTCAACGATCTCTTCCACACCCCCGGCGCCGAGTTTGACCGGGACGCCCATAAAAAGATTGTGGATGCCGTACTGCCCGGTCAGATAGGCCGCACAGGGCAGAATTCGCTTCTTGTTGCGCAGAACAGCCGCTACCATTTCCGCAACCGCCGAGGCGGGGGCATAGTAGGCGCTGCCCGTTTTGAGGTGGCCGACGATCTCTGCACCCCCATCCCGTGTGCGCTGTACCAACCGGGCGATGGTTGGCTCGTCCAGGAGTTCGGGCAACGGAATGCCCGCCACGCAGGAATAGCGGGGCAAGAGCACCATGGAATCGCCGTGACCGCCCAGGACAAAGGCGGTGACATCTTCTACCGAGACGTCCAGTTCGCTGGCAATAAAATAGCGGAAGCGGGCGGAATCGAGGATGCCGGCCATACCCACCACCCGCGAGGGGGGAAACCCTGTGGTTTTAAACGCCACGTAGGCCATCGCATCGAGGGGGTTGCTCACAACGATGACAACGGCACCCGGCGCGACTCCCTTTAAATTTTCGCTTACCAGGCGGACGATTTCCGCATTGGTAAAGAGGAGGTCATCCCGGCTCATCCCGGGTGTTCGGGCGACGCCGGCGGTGATGACGATCAGGTCGCACCCCGCCAGAGCATCCGGATCGCTGGTCCCCACAATGCGGGTGTCAAACCGTTCCACGGGGGCCGATTGGGCCAGGTCGAGGCCTTTGCCCTGCGCAGTGCCCTCCTCTATGTCGAGCAGCACCACCTCCTGCCCCAGTTCCTGTTCTGCAATGTGCTGGGCACAGGTAGCCCCTACGTTCCCGGCACCGACTACGCCAATCTTCACGCCGCCCTATCCTGCTTGCGTTTGGATGCTGACCTTTTTTCGGCGCTTGTCGAGACGTTCGAAGGTGACGATTCCATCGACCAGTGCGAAGAGGGAGTCGTCCCTTGCGCGCTTGACATTGTGGCCGGGATGAATACGGGTACCCCGCTGCCGGACGAGGATACTTCCAGCGGTTACAAACTGGCCGCCGAAGGTCTTCACCCCCAGGCGTTGCCCCTGGCTGTCACGGCCGTTTCGAGAGCTTCCAACCCCTTTTTTATGCGCCATTTTCGGCCTCCTCTGGTGCTTCGGAGGGGGCACCGACCGAAATCCCATCGATCCGGAGTTCGGTGAAGGGTTGTCGGTGGCCCCTTTTCCGCCGGTAGCCCTTGCGGCGTTTCATCTTAAAAACGACGACTTTCTTATCCTGTCCGTGTCCCATCACACTGGCCTCTACGGCCGCGCCGTCTATCCGGGGCGTGCCAATCCGGGTCTCTTCACCTTGAGAGACCATCAGCACCCGATCCAGCGTTATTTTTTCACCGGCTTCGGCCTTCAGGCGGGATACACGGATGCGGTCCCCCTCCTGAACCTTGACCTGGCTGCCCGCGATGTCTACGACTGCGTACATAAAAGAAAACCTCCAGCTACAGGATGCCTTCGTTCAAGACGGCAAAGAGTACCCAAATTGGGAATTTTTGTCAAGTTTTAAATTCGTCGGTGATATCCACATTCCGTTTGCGGGAATGGATGCGGTAGATATCGATCGGGAGGTCTGCATCCATCTCCACGTTCAGCCAGACCCGTGTGGACCTGCGAACCCGCTTCAGGCGCTCCTTCCGGTTTTCCAGCATATATTCACCCACCGTGGGGTTGACCCGCACCGTGAGCCGGCGTTCCGGGGACGCTGCCCAGGAGCGTTTGAGCCACCGTTCGATTCGGGCCAGGGTGGTTTCCCGACTGGCCACACGTCCCGTTCCCCTGCAGGTGGGACAGGACTCACTGAAGGTAAAAAGCAGGCTGGGACGCACCCGCTGGCGGGTCATCTCCATCAGCCCGAACTCGCTGATCTCCGAGGTCCGGGGCCTGGAGCGGTCTCGCCGGATGGCCTGGCGGAACTCCTCTTCCACCTTTTTCCGGTTTTGGGGGAGCATCATGTCGATAAAGTCGATCACGATGATGCCCCCGATATCCCTCAAACGCAGCTGCCGGGCAATCTCTCTTGCCGCCTCCAGATTGATTTTAAGGACCGTCTCTTCCTGGTTCGTGCGTCCTACGTAGCGCCCGCTGTTCACGTCAATCGCCACCAGAGCCTCGGTGTGGTCCAGCATCAGGTAGCTGCCTCCCTTGAGCCAGACTTTTCGGTCGGAACATTTTTCAATTTCGTCCTCAATGCCGAAGGCGTCGAAGATGGGGGCTTTGTCTTTGTAGTATTCCACCCGACCGCGCAGGTGTGGAGATGTGGTTTTGAGGTAGTTGAGGATCTGCTTGTACTCCCGTTTGGAGTCCACGACCAGCCGGTCCACATCGTTGGTAAAGAGATCCCGGATGAGGCTGGTGGTCATGCCCATCTCTTTGTGGATCAGGAACGGCGCGTCTGTTTTTTGGACCTGCTTCTGGATTTGCGACCAGGTTCCCAACAACCGCTTCAGGTCCCGACCCAGTTCCCGGTCGCCTTTTCCCAGGGCCTCGGTGCGGACGATGATCCCGTACCCGTCGGGTTTGAGATCCCGGGTGATGTCTTTCAGCCTGCGTTTTTCAGCCCAGTTGGTGATCTTCCGGGAGACACCTATTTTTTCCCCATTGGGCACCAATACCATAAAACGCCCTGCCAGGGAAGGGACGGCGGATACGCGGGGGCCTTTGGTGCCGATCGGCTCTTTTTTGACCTGTACCAGGATGTCCTGTCCTTTTTGGACCAGTTCTTCGATGGGAACCATGGTCCTGCCCCTGGAACTGGTTCGGATATCCACCTCTTCCAGGGTTTCCTCGTCCAAGTCCACCATCGATCCGGGCGATCCGGGCATGTCCGAGATGTGGAGAAAGGCGCTCTTGTCGTGTCCGATATCGACAAATGCGGCCTGCATACCCGGAAGGACCGCAGCGGTTGTACCTTTGTAAATATTGCCCACCATCCGCTCATTTTCAGCGAACTCTGCCAGGATTTCGACGAGCTTCCTCTCCTCCAGAATCGCAATTCTGGACTCATGGGAGCCAACATTGATAATGATTTCGGTCTTCACACGTGCCTCCACCCACCTTCACGGAAATCGCGTCCTGAGGGGTTTGAAAGCGCAGACTGCGTGGTTCTCCAGGCCGCGTTATACTCCCGTAGTCGGCAAGACGATCGGGGCCGCGATAACGATGTGAGATAGTTATAAGTTATATAAAAATAATAAAATGTTCACGTATAGACAAGGGAAAAGTGTGTGTCAGGGGCCGGTGGGAACACCTGCGGATTGCACAATGAAGGCTTTTGAATCCGAAGTCCGAAATGGGCCGGAAGAACCCCCTTATGTTGCGACCACGCGTCTTGGAAAGATCGTGATTTCTTCGACGACCGCGCGGTTGGGCAGCTGGGCCACCATGAGGGCTGCGGCGGCAACGTCTTCGGCGTGCAGGGCGGCTGCGCGCTGTTGCGGGGAGACAGGGACCGGCCGGACGTCCAGGATGGGGGTATCCACCTCTCCGGGGTAGATGCAGCAGGCCCGGATGCCCGTCTCACGGAGTTCGGCGTTGATGGACTGGGTCAGGGAGGCCATTCCGAACTTGGAAGCACTGTAGGCGGCACCTCCGATCACGCCCGCCCGTTTCCCGGCCATGGAGGAAATGTTGATGACAAGCCCACCCCCCTGCGCTTCCATCCGGGGGAGGACCGCCCGGAAGGCGTTGAACGCCCCGGTGAGGTTGATCTGGATCACCCGGTCCCAGTCACTCTCGGAGATATCCTTCAGGCCGCGTTTGGCGGTGTTGACGCCGGCGTTGTTGACCAGGATGTCGATCCGGCCGAACCGCTCTACGGTCCGGTCGGTCAGGCCCCGGACCGAGGGGCGGTCGGTTACGTCGGCGGGCACGACAAGGGGGTCAGGTCCGATCCGGCGGATGCGGGCGGCGGTCTCTTCGAGGGCTTCCTCCCGCCGCCCGGACAGGGCGATGTCTATGCCGGCCTGCGCAAATACAACGGCGATGGCCTGCCCAATACCGCTGCCCGCGCCGGTCACAATAGCCGTTCTTGTGTCTGGGGTTTTCATGGGGTATCGATCTCCTGAACTGGAAAATTGACAAAAGCACCGGGAAATCACACACGGAAGGGAAGGGTGATGCCGGAATCGTAGCGTGGGGAATTTCGACCATCACAACAGACTCGAATGTAAAAAATCTTCCGGAAGGCGTCAAGGGAGAAAGGGGGTAGAGATACACGCGTGCGATGTGTAAACCGGGTTTAAAGGAACGTGACATCCTGTTTCAGATTGTGTATATTTATGCCGGATCGAGATTTTGAACGTGGAGACCATCCGGTGAGCCGGAGGCGGACACCAGCCCGCCGGAGACAGGCGTTGGCCAATCGTCTCCGCGGTGGTTGCTGCCCTGTTTTGTTCCACTGGAAGGTGAGGGTTGTATGGATATGATTGAAATGGACGAGGCGGTCCGGATCGTCCTGGCGCACACAGAGCCTGTGGATGTGGTTGCGCTGGATCTGATGGACGCGCTGGGCCGGACGCTGGCCCAGGACGTGCGGTCCGATATCGATATGCCGCCCTTTGACAAGGCGATGATGGACGGGTACGCGGTGGTCGGGGCCGATGTGCGGAACGCTTCCAGAGCGCGTCCTGCGACCTTGGAGGTGGTAGAGGAGATTCCGGCCGGGACCGTGCCCCGGGTGCCGGTCTCGGCGGGGAAGGCGGCCCGGATTATGACGGGCGCGCCGATTCCGGAGGGGGCGGATACGGTGGTGATGGTGGAGGATACGGTGGCCGAGGCGGACGGGACGCGGGTGAAGGTCCTGGACGTCACCGAGACGGGGAAGCATATTGCGCTGCTGGGGGAAGACGTGCGGCGCGATCAGGTTGTGCTTGAGGCGGGCACGTTGCTCCGGCCGACGGAGATCGGCATTCTTGCGGCGGTGGGCGCGGTGCGGCCGATGGTCTACCGACAGCCGGTGGTGGGGGTGGTGGCCACGGGGAGCGAGATTGTGGAGCCGGAAAAGGCGCCGGCACCCGGGCAGATCCGGAACAGCAACGGCTACTCAATGGGGGCGCAGGTTGTGCGGACGGGGGCCTGCGCGCGGTATCTGGGGATTGTGGAAGACGACGAGGCGGAGTTGAAACGGGTGATCGGGCAGGGGCTGGAGGAATGCGATATTCTGATGCTGTCGGGAGGCGTTTCCGCAGGGCTGTACGACCTGGTCCAGAAAACGATGCGAGAGGTGGGGGTCGAGGTGTTTTTCGACCGGATACGGATGAAGCCGGGCAAGCCGCTGACGTTTGGGACCAAAGGGAAAAAGCTGGTTTTCGGGCTGCCGGGCAATCCGGTGTCTTCGGTGGTGGGGCTGGAACTGCTGGTCAGGCCTGCGGTTCGCAAGATGCAGCGGATGGGCGACCTGCACCGCCCGGTGGTAAAAGGACGGCTCGTGGACGGCTTCCGCCAGGCACCGGGGCGCAAGCAGTTTGTTCCGGCCCGGAGCGAGCAGCGCGACGGTCTCTGGCAGAGCCGCTGGGTGGGCCACCACGGGTCGGCGGATCTGTTTTCGCTTTCCCAGGCGAACAGCCTGTTTGTGGTGGAGGCGGAGGCGGAGGCGCTGGAGGCGGGGGCGGAAGTTGAGATTGTGCTTTTGACGGAATGGTAAGAAGCTGTTTTAAAATTCCCGGGGGTTGATGACCTGTGTCAAAGTTGACCCATGTTGCCGAGGATGGGGCGGTTCGGATGGTGGATGTGACGGAGAAGGAGGTGACGGACCGGGAGGCGGTTGCGGGCGGGGAGATTTTGATGGATGCCCGGACCGTACAGCTGGTCAGCCGGGGCGGCCTTCCCAAGGGGAATGTGCTGGAGACGGCGCGGATTGCCGGGATTATGGCGGCCAAGCGCACGGCCGAGTGGATTCCCCTGTGCCATCCGCTCTCGATTACGGGGATTGACCTCAGGTTTGAGGTGGGGCAGAAACGAATTGAGGCGACGGCCCGGGTGCGGGTACCGGGCCGGACCGGAGTTGAGATGGAGGCGCTGACGGCTGTGAGTGCGGCCCTGCTTACGGTTTACGATATGTGCAAGGCTGTGGACAAAAGCATGGTCATCGGCAATATCCGGCTTTTGAAAAAGCGGGGCGGCAGAAACGATAGCTGAATAAACGGGCTTTCGGGCGTTTGACAAAGCGCTTGACAGAGGGCGGGTTGTTCCTTAAGTTTTTCTCCCGCTTGAACGTTTTCCGGTGCGCCTATAGCTCAACAGGCAGAGCAACTGACTCTTAATCANNGTTCGATTCCCTGTGGGCGCACCATACAGCTTCTAAAAAAAAAACCGGACCAGTTCCAGGGTGCCTGGCCCGATATCCTCCCCAATGATACGCTTCCCCCCAAGAGGATGGACCAAGAACGACACCTTAGCCTGTTTGGAGCCACTGCGCTCGGGGTCGGCGCAATCGTGGGCGGCGGCATCCTTGCACTGGCCGGCATCGCCTTCTCGACGACCGGGCCGAGTGCACTTGTTGCCTTCGGCCTGAACGGCGCCATTGCATTTATCACTGCCGTGAGTTTTGCCCAACAGGCCCGACGCTTCCCCGAGTCGGGCGGGCTGTACATCTACGCCAAAAAAGTACTTTCGATCGAGGTCGCCTTCCTGGTGGGGTGGGTCGTGTGGTTCGCCTCGATCCTGGCTGGCGTCCTGTATGCGCTGGGCTTCTCGGTCTTCGTGCTTGAGGGGCTCGGCCGGGCTCTCCAGATCCTGGGGAGGTCCGCCGATTGGATGCAGGCACCCGCCCTGGCGCTCGGAATGGCTGTGGTGGCGACGGCTCTCTACACGGCCGGGCTCATGCGAGCTTCCGGGGGTCGGGGCAATGCGGCGACGATCGGAAAGGTGATCGTGTTCGCGATCCTGTTGGGAGGGGGCGCATGGGCATGGGTAAGCGGTTCGCCCCTTGTGCTCCTGGACCGCCTTCGTCCCTTCCTTTCCGCCGGTCCCATGGGCCTGATCCAGGCCATGGGCTACACGTTTATCACCCTCCAGGGCTTCGATCTGATAGCGTCGGTGGCTGGCGAGGTTCGCGATCCAACCCGGACCGTGCCACGTGCCATGTATCTGTCCCTTGGCCTGGCGCTTGTGATCTACCTGCCGCTCCTCTTTCTACTGGCCACCGTCGGCGCCCCCGAGACGGGCGGAATCGGTCCCGCGGCCGCAGCAAATCCCGAGGGCCTCGTGGCTGAGGCTACGGAGCGGTTTCTTGGAGCCAGCGGCTATTGGCTGGTCATAGGCGCGGGGGTGCTCAGCATGCTGTCGGCGCTGCGCGCGAATCTGCTTGCGGCCTCGCGGGTTGCCTTCGCGATGGCCCGGGACCGCACCCTGCCTGGTGAACTTGGGCGGATTCGCACTCCCTCCGGGACACCCGCCGTCGCGGTCGCCGTTACCGGGGCGTTGCTGGCAACGATCTCCCTGGCGGTCGGCAATGTCGCCGCTGCCGGAGCTGCTTCCAGCCTCATCTTTCTCATCAGCTTCGCAATGGTTCACTGGACCTCGATCCTGGCCGCACGTCGGTCAGGTCAGGTCCGGTCTTCCTGGGTCCCTCTCGTCGGGGCGGCACTTTGCCTGAGCATGGCCGTCTTTCAGGCTCTCGTGGTGCCCTCCGCGGGAAGTGTCGTCCTTTTTCTTCTGGTTGTTGGCGCAGCCCTTTATCTGAGCCTGTTCGCTTCGGGCGCGCGGCTCGCCGACGTCTGGGCGGAAGCACGGGACCCGGATCTCGCGCGTTTGCGCGGCCGGAGCCCTCTGGTCCTGGTTCCGATTGCCAACCCGGCCAGCGCGGCCAGCCTCGTCGACGTCGCGGGTACACTGCGGACGCCCGGCACCGGCCGCGTCTTGCTGCTTTCCATCGTCCGTCCCACGGACGAGAAGCTCGATGTAGACCATCCCGCACTCCGGGACGCAGAGGCGGTGCTGGCGGAGTCTCTGCAACACAGCCTCAGAAGCTCACTGGTCGCGGAAACGCTCTTCACGATCGCCCCGAACATATGGGCGGAGATCTCCAGAGTTGCCGGGCTCCACAACTGCGAGACGGTGCTGCTGGGACTTCCGAACCTGACGGAACCCGGGATCGAGGCAAAGCTGGAGGGGCTGATCGCGGGACTGGAGGCCGATGTGGTCGTTCTGCGAGCCCCTCGCAGGTGGCGAATGGATAGCGCACGTCGCGTGCTGGTTCCGGTGGCCGGGCATGCGCATCACAGCCGGTTGCGATCCCGGTTGATCGCAAGCCTCTCTCGATCCGGGCAGCAATCTTTGACCTTCCTCGGGATTGTTCGCGGAGACGCGCCTCCCGAAAATCGGATCCGTTTCGAGCGCGATCTCAGAGTGCTCGCCGCTGATGAGGCGATGGGCGAGTGTGAGGTCGTGATCGACGAGGCCAGCCGACCCATTGACGGAATCATCCGCCACGCGGCAGATGCGGATCTGATCATCCTGGGTATGCACCGACCCGATCGCACCACGCGGGCGCTCGGTGGACTACTCCTTGATCTATCTCAACAGACGAACGTTCCCATTGTGGTCATCGGGGGGCGCTCGCGCCGGGGATCTGGCCTCGGGCCGTGGAGGCTGACCGGGTGATCGGTTTACCTGCGCGACCGGGCCCCGAGCGGATGCTCCAGTATTTAAAACGAAATCCGGCGCTCCCCTGAGAGCTACCGATAGGGCTTCCACAGCCCCCGGAGATTGCCCATCGGGGGCTTGTCGTATCCGGACAAAGCCATCCGGCTCCCGCTCGCCGCCGAAGACCACTGGAGGTTTTAAGAAGTTTCTAAGACAGCTTCTATAGAAAGGACAGCGACATGGCCTATCGCAAAAAAATCACCATCAACCACACCAGCGTCTCCAGCCGGGACCTGACCGACTTCCCCCTCCTCATCGCCCTGGAGGACGCCGCGCTGAGGGCAACGTCCCACCACGTCATCCGCGAGGAAGGTGGCGACATCCACTTTGTCGCTTCAGACGGTGCCCGCCTGCACCACGAAATCGAGCGCTACGACCCTTCCACCGGATGTCTGAAAGCCTGGGTCAGAATACCGACCCTCTCGCATACCGCCGACACCGAAATCTACCTCTGTTACGGCCAGGAGAACGCCGCGTCTCAAAGCCCCGGAGCGGTCTGGGACGCGCACAACAAACTGGTCCGTCACCCGAACACAGCGCCGGGAGGTCACGAGGCCGTTCCCCACAGCGATGACCTGAACATCGCCGGCGCCATCACGGTCGAAGCCTGGTTCCACAGCGACGAATCCAGATCCGACGCCTTCCAGACCCTCGTCTCCAAGTGGTCCCTCCGGTCCGACATGGACGCCTTCGAGTCCTACGACGCCGGAGACACGGACGGTTTGAACACCAGGGGATACTTCGGTGCCGTCTGCGACGGACGCTACGTCTACTTCTCGCCCCAGTTCAACGGCGACGAACGTCACGGAGAGGCCCTGAGGTACGACACCCACGGAGACTTCAACAAAAGCGAAAGCTGGGAGGCCTACAGCGCTGGAAACACCTCCGGATTGAAGACAAAAGGGTATTACGGCATCGTTCACGCCGGGCACTATATCTACTACATCCCCCGCTCCGACGGGGAAACCCTCCACAGCAGGTTGATGCGCTACGACACCCGGGGCGACTTCAAAGACCCGGAGCGCTGGTCCGCGTTCGACATCGGCAACCCCGTCTCCTATCAAAGCGCCGTGTACGACGGGCGCTACATCTATCTGGTTCCGGGCTCTGGAGAGGAGAGCGGGGAAAGCGGCAAAGCCGTAAGATACGACACGCAGGGAGAATTCACAAATCCCTCAAGCTACCTCACCTACGACGCTGCAAACACCGCCGGTCTGGACTGTGGAAGCTACGACGGCGCCTGTTTTGACGGACGCTACGTCTACTATGCCCCCCTCAACGACAGGGGTGTTGTCCTCAGGCACGACACCCGGGGCGACTTCACCGCCCCGGAAAGCTGGACCGCCACGGACGTCAGCGCACGGGGAATGCACATGTGTGTCGGCGCCATCTTCGATGGACGCTACATCTACTACGTCCCCTACGCCCACAGCATCCCCCTCAGATACGACACCCACAAGGACTTCAAAGACCCGGCAGGCTGGGAGGCCTACGACGCCGCAAATACCGCCGGTCTGAACACAAAGGGCTACGACGGCGGCGCCTTCGACGGACGCTACATCTACTACATCCCATTCTACGAAGGAGAGCAACCCCTGAGTGGGTTTCACTGCCGCGTGCTGCGCTACGACACCCAAAAAGCCTTCCAGGACGCCTCGGCCTGGGATGCGGCCGATGGGGGAGCGTTTACCGATCCCCCCAATCCGGGCGGCTTCAACGGCGGCGCCTTCGACGGACGCTACGTCTACTTTGCCCCCTGGCGCGAAGACCCCGACGAAACCGACACCCGCGAATACACGCCCCACGGCAAAGTGCTCCGCTACGACACGACGGATGCGGACGCCTCCTTCATGCTCAAATACGCCGAATGCGGCCACAACGGCGGCCTCTGCGCCTCCCTGCCGGGTCCAACCTTCTCGGTCAACACCGCCGGCGGGATCTTGAACGTCCGGGCGAACCAGACCCTCGATCCGGGCTGGCACCACCTTGCAGGCGTCTATGACGGCGCCCGTCTTACCCTCTATGTGGACGGCCGTCCCGTCAACCAGGCCGAGGGCACGGGCTCCGTCCAGACCGGTAAGGCCGACATCGCCATCGGCTGCACGTCGGGCGGAGGCGCCCAATTCAAAGGCAGCATCGCCCACGTCCGGATCTCGGACACGGCCCGGGACGCAGCCTGGATCCAGACCACTGCCCGGAACCTGAAGAACCCACCCGGATTCGTCCGCGTGGGCCCGGAAGAACAGACATAGGGCGAAGGTGAAAGATGAAGATCAGTCTTATTATCCCCTGTTACAACGAGGAAGAATCGATCCACCCTTTGATCACGCAGGTGAGAGAGGCGGTGCGTACGTTTGAATACGAGATCGTGCTGGTGGACGATGGCAGCACCGACCGCACCGCAGAGCGCATCTGTGCCCAGGCAGCAGAGCATCCGCACATTCGTCCGGTCTACCTGTGTCAAAACTATGGCCAAACAGCAGCCATGAGTGCGGGGTTTGACGCGGCCACGGGCGATATTCTTGTACCAATGGACGCCGATCTGCAGCACGACCCTGACGATATTCCCATCCTGTTGGCGAAATTGGAAGAAGGCTACGAAGTGGTCAGTGGTTGGCGGAAAGATCGCCACGACCACTGGTCCCGCGTATGGCCATCACGCATTGCGAACGCTCTGATAAGCTGGATTTCCGGCGTTCGTTTACACGACTACGGCTGCACGCTTAAGGCCTACCGCCGGGAAGTCCTGGAGTCTGTGCGGCTATACGGCGAAATGCATCGCTTCATTCCGATTTATGCACACTGGAATGGCGCCCGGATCACGGAAGTGGAGGTTCGCCATCACCCTCGAGCCTACGGCAAATCAAAGTACGGGTTCGGTCGCATTCCAAAGGTCCTGCTCGACCTCATCGTCATCAAACTGCTGGGCAGTTATTCGACCAAGCCAATCCACCTGTTCGGCCAGTTCGGTGGGCTGTTGATGCTGTTGGGCAGTATCTGCATTGCGGCAACGGCCTATTTCCGGCTCTTTGAACAGATCTACGTCAAGGATCAGCCGTTGTTCCTGGTTGGCATATTTATGTGGCTCTTTGCAATGCAGCTGGTGATGATGGGGCTGATCGCCGAGCTGGTTATCCGCGTGTATCACGAAGCACAGGGACGGCGTCCCTATCGAAAGAAACCGAACCCTGTTTCCGCCGGCAAGTCGCCCGCCGATTGAGATATCCGTGACGCCCTTTCAATGCTCACGCGCTCGTTTTCGGGAAAGGCGATCTGCCGGCATGCAAATATCCACAGGGGCAATGGCTTAAACGCCCTGTTTCAATCGATTGGAACCATCGGCATGTGTGGCATCGCAGGCCTTATTACCCGGAATGCCGTGGTTGAACCCATGGTCGAGCGGTTGCGACACCGGGGGCCGGACGACTGCGGCGTGTGGCGGTCTGTGGATGGCACCGTGCAGCTGGGCCACACGCGGTTGAGCGTGCTGGACCTCTCATCCGCCGGGCACCAACCCATGGTGAATCCCGAAGGTGATGTCGCGGTTGTCTACAATGGGGAGGTCTACAACTATCCTGAACTGGCATCCGGGTTACGAAAAGCCGGCGTGGTGTTGCGTTCCTCTTGTGATACCGAGGCGGTTCTGTATTTGTACATACGCCACGGCGTCGATTGTTTCCGTCATCTGGAGGGTATGTTCGCCATTGCGCTGTACGACACACGAACGCAAACGCTTGTTCTGGCGCGAGATCGGGCCGGTAAGAAGCCGCTGTACTGGAGTTGGCGCAACGGCGTTTTTGCGTTTGCCTCCGAAATCAAGGCCCTGAATGCCGTACCGGAACTCGACCTGCAAGTTGATACGCACGCGTTGCTGAGTTATCTGCAATTTGACTATGTGCCGACGCCATCCAGTATCTACAAAGGGGTACAAAAACTGCTGCCGGGCCACACCCTGGTTTTCAGGGATGGACACATCCGCATTGAGCGCTTCTGGTCGCTCGACGCAGGGCGGCGCTTCGGCGGAAGTTATGCCGATGCGTGCTGCGAAATGGACACGCTCTTAGAGGATGCGGTGCGCCGCAGATTGCTGTCCGATGTGCCTCTGGGCGTGTTTCTAAGCGGCGGTCTGGACAGCAGCAGTGTGGCGTATTACGCGGCCAAACACCACAGGCACATTCAGACGTTTTCGATTGCGTTTGAAGATCCGACCTATGACGAGTCCGGTTATGCGCGTCGGGTGGCGCAACACCTGCATACCAGACATCACGAGTGGGTCGTTCGGGCAGACGACCTTTTATCCGCTTTGCAGCATGGCGCAGCCTTGATTGATGAACCTCTGGGAGACGCCTCGATTATCCCTACGTTTCTGCTGGCCAGGTACACGCGTCGACATGTGACCGTGGCGGTTGGCGGAGACGGTGGAGACGAACTGTTCGCCGGCTACCCGACGTTTCTCGCCGAGGCGTTTGCCCGCAGGTTGGAGGGGTTGCCCCACATCGTATGGCGAATGGCCGAGCGCATTTTTGACGACGCGTTGCCACCATCAAGCCGTTATATGAGTCACAATTTCGTTGCAAAGCGGTTTGTTCTGGGGATGCAGGTCCCGCGGAGCCACCGCCATCAACGGTGGCTCGGGGCATTTTCTTACGATGAAGCAAAAGCATTGCTCCACCCGGACTTACGGCATCAGGTTGAGCCAACAGGGCCCTATGTCGACCTTGAGACCTGGCAATCCGAAATAGGCGCGTGGGCGTGTGGTAACGCCCAACTTTACGAATACTTTCGCACATATTTGATGGACGAGGTGATGGTTAAGGTGGACCGTGCGTCGATGGCCGTTTCACTGGAAGCGCGTTCGCCTTTCCTGGACTACCGCGTCATTGAACTGGCGTTTTCACTGCCTTATGCGTGGAAGTTTCACAGGGGCAGGAGCAAACGCATCTTAAAAGACATCATGAGGGGCCGCCTGCCCGATGCCGTCATTGATCGTAAAAAGAAGGGCTTTGGCATGCCGACCGCCCGGTGGCTTCGAGTCGATTTGCTCGATTGGACACGCGAGATGTTGCGGTATTTGGAAAATATCGGCATTTTAACCTCAGAGGCGCTGGCGCTGCACAACCGGCATCTGGCCGGCAGAGAAGATTTGCGCAAACCGCTTTGGAATCTGGTTGCATTGGCCCACTTCCTGCAGTCTGTTCAGTCAACCTCGAACCGGACCTCCCAATAAAAAAAAGACCGACGCTCATGGCCGAAGCGCCCGAACACCCCAACCTCATCTTCATCCTTCCCGACCGGCAGCGGCGCGACACCCTGGCCTGCTACGGCAACGACTGGATCCAGGTGCCGCACCTGAACGGGCTTGCGGAGGAGAGCTTCGTCTTCGACCACTGCTATGTGACCCAGGCGGTCTGCTGCCCCTCCCGGTCCTCGATCATGTGCGGATTGTATCCGGTCGACGCGGGCATGCCGGTCAACCGCCACATCCTGCCGACCCGGGTACGCACAATCGCCGAGATGCTCTCCGGCGATTACCACACCGGCTACATCGGCAAGTGGCACCTCGGCGACGAGATCCTCGCCCAGCACGGCTTCGACGAGTGGGTCGCCTCCTGCGACCAGTGGTGGGCGGAGTACACCACCCGGGCGCTTTGCAGCCAGTTTTCCCCCTACCACCACTGGCTCGTTGAGAACGGCTTCGAGCCGGACGCGCGGCACCCTGGAGGGAAGACGTTCTCCGCAGGCTTCAGGGCCAACCTGCCGGCCGGGTACCAGATGGCCACCTATCTCGGCGAGCAGGCAGCCGGGTTCATCGAGCGCAACATGCAGCGGCCGTTCGTCCTCTACGTCAGCTCGGTCGAGCCGCATCCGCCCTTCACCGGGCCTTACAACGCCCTCTACGACCCGGAGACGCTCCCGGTCGACGAGACCTTCCGCACCTACCCGGAGGGACACTCCCTGTTCAACCGCATCCGTGCCGAGTTCTGGATGCAGGCGGTACACGACGGCGGCTTCGACCTGACAACCGAAATGGGCTGGCGGCGAATGCGCGCCAACTACTACGGCTGTGTGTCAATCGTTGACGGGATGGTGGGGCGCATTCTGGGTGCTCTCAACGATGCGGGACTCCGCGACAACACAATCGTCGTGTTCACCAGCGACCACGGCGAAATGGTCGGCACCCACGCCCAGGTGGAGATGCGCACGCCCTACGAAGCGTCGTCCCGGGTGCCGCTGCTGGTGCGGGTGCCGTGGCTGACCGGAAGCCAGCAACGCGTGGGCGGCAACTTCAGCCAGATCGACTTCGTGCCCACCCTGCTCGACCTGCTCGGCCAGCCCGTGCCCGCACACCTGCCGGGTGAGAGTCGCGCGGATGTACTGCAAGGGCGGGCCGACCTGAGCGAAAACGACGTGGTCATCCAGCACAACGGGATCGGGGACCGCGACCTGACATCCGCCGCGAGTTCGCACACGATGGCGCCCGAGCGGGTACGCCAGTTGAACTGGCTGAAGACGGTGCCCTGGCGCAGCGTCGTCACCTCGGACCGCTGGAAGCTGACCCTGTGCGTCGCGGATCAGGGCGAGCTGTTCGACCTGAACGCCGATCCCTCCGAGACGACAAACCTGTTCGACCGGCCCGAGCAACGCGACCGCGTGCGCTGGATGGCGGCGCGGCTGCGGCTGTGGCAGGAGACGGTTGGCGACAGGGCGCCGCTGCCGGGGGTGTAGGGCGCCTGGTCCGCACCCGCTTCCCCTCCCGATATCAACGGTGGTACTTCGGCTGCCGCGGCGCCCTGTCCCGCTGCAATCGGTACTTGCTTCCTTCCAGCGGCAACCCCACCCGCGCCCCCCCACGCAGGTGCGACTCCACAAAGGCAAAAATCAGTTCAGTATTGGTTCGGGCCAACCTCACCCCCCCACGCGGCGGCTCGCCCGTATCCAGCGAGTGTACCAGGTCTTCGATCAGCCGCACCGTCGAACTGGCAGGGGCGAACGGCGGAAACTCCCCGGATACCAGCACGCGCCGGCCGCGATGGTCCCGCTCCCCCGGCTCGCGCACCTGCCATGCCGTCCCGTTGTCCAGCGCAGTCACCACGCCGTGTTCGCCCACGGCTTCCACTTCCAGGCCCCGCCCCGAATTGAGCGCATATGCTGTCACCCCGTTTTCGAACTTCAACATACCGTGTCCCACCGGGTCTTCGCACAACCGCTCAGCTTCAATTACTTCGTCTCCGTTGGGCAGATGCGCCTGCACCCACGAAACCGGACAGTCGCCGTTGAGCCTCAGCAACAGATCAAAACTGTGGCTGGCCCCGTTGAAAAGCGCGCTGGTCTGGTGGATAATCAGCGTTTTCAACCGGCCGATCCGGCCGCTGTTGATGACGTCCACCATCGTGTCGTATCCCGTATCCCAGCGCCGGTTCGTTCCCATATTGAAGAAAACGCCGTTGCGCTCCACCGCCTCCACCATGGCGTCGGCCTCCTCCATAGAGGCAGCCATGGCCTTTTCTCCGTAGATCGCCTGAACCCCGTGCCCGGCCGCGTAAGTGACGATCTCCGCTCGATGCTCCGGCTGGGTGGCCACGCTGACAATATCGGGCTGCTCTTTGTCGATCATCTCCCTGTAGTCCGTATACTGCTTTTCTCTGGACAGACCGTAGCGGAGGCCCGCCTGCGCCATCACATCCACCCGCAAGTCCGAACACGCCACCATTTCCGTACGCGCACACGCTTCGTAGCCCGCCGCGTGCGAGTACGGCCCCCTCTCTTCGGGCGCCTCGTTGTCAATAAAGGCGCCCATCCGGCTGCAGCCGATCAGTGCGGCCCTGTAGATTTTCATACGTTTCTCCTCTTGAAACAGACACGGGGATCTCTGGACGAACGCGACGTCCGTCCCCTACACGTGAAAAATGTACAGATTTCGTTCTGCCAGCGGCAGATCGACCCAGGCGCCACCCTGCCGATGGCTCTCCGCCACCGCAATACAGGCCTCCGTAAGATGGTGAGCCACATCCACATGCCCAAGCGTCGGTCGTCCGGTCTCGTGCGCATCCACCAGATCTTCCAGACAGGACACCACATGGCTTTTGGCCGCCACGGGCGCCATGGGAGTTTCGTCCCAGCCCTGCCGCTTCCCCACCCTCTGACCGGCCCTGCGCAACAGCATGCCGTCGCCATTGTTCATGGTGCGAATACACCCCTCCGTTCCCAGCACTTCAAACTCCCACGCCGCCGCCGGCACCGACCAGGCCTCAACCCCGTTCTCAAACCGGAGCTGATAAATCGCCCGCGGATCGTAAGCCAGGTGGTCATTTTTGATCTGCGTATGCCGGGGTATCAGTTCCCCGCGCACCGCTTCGATTTTGGGATCGCCCAGCAAAAACGAAATCGTATCAATCGAATGAATGTGCCCGTGCATCAAGCTTGAAGGCGCATAATGCACCACCGCACGGGGTTGCCCGATCTCGCCGGCTGCAACCGCCTCCCGCACCGCATGATAGTGCACGTCAAACCGCCGAAGCACCCCGGTGTTGAACACCGTCCCGTTGGCCTTCACCGCCTGCAGAATCTCGTCGGCACGTGCCATCGAACTGGCCATCGCCTTTTCCACATACAGCATCGGCACCCCCGCATTGGCCAGGCTCACCGCCAGGTCCGCATGCGAATCCCCCCGAAAAGACGCATCCGGCGCCTTCTGCGCCGGCTTGAACAGGCCGGACGCCGTGGTGCAAATTGCCACCAGGTCGGGCCGTTCTTGTTTCACCATCTCCATATAGTCCTGGTACACGGCCTCCACGCCCCACCGCGCCTGAAAAGCCTCCCGCTTATCGCCCTGCAAATCCGCCCCGGCCACCAGGTCCAGTTGATCCATCGCCTCGCAACACGCCGCAATCGCATACGGTTTCGTGCTGTGCCCTTCATCGTCAATCGTACTGCCCATCCGTCCCAGACCGATAATGCCCACACGATAGGTTTTCACTGTCCCTCCTTTATGTCATGCGCACCCATCATCCGGAACGAGGGACATCCTGGATTCCCAGGGCGTCCGCCGCGCCGAGGATGCTCTGCCAGATGTCATCCTGAATGGGGACGCCTTCCCGCTGCCGGGCGTTCCGCGTCCTCACTTCCGGGTCGCCGGGGACCAGCACTTCCTCGAAACCGGGCGCGGGCGACACGGCCCGGGTGCGCTGCACCATCTCGTCCGCCCGGCGTGCATACTCGGAGAAGGGCTGGAACAGGTCGGCCTTGAAAACAACCATGCAGACGCCCTGGTATCGCATAATCGGTCCTGCGCGATTGGGATCGGCAAATGCGTCCGTGCGGTTGAAGATGCGCCCCAAAAACTCCACGGCCATCATCAGGGCATACCCTTTGTGTCCACCAAAGGGGACCTGCCCACCTCCCTCGTAGAAATCGTTGGGATCCGTGCTGGGGTTGCCCTCCCTGTCCACGATGCAGCCCGGCGGCAGCGCTTTGCTGCGACGCTGGGCATTGATGACTTTGACGCCTGACATGGCCGTGGTCGCAAAGTCGAAAGCCATCGAGGGGCCGTCGCCTCCCGGGAATCCCATGGCAATCGGGTTGGTATGCAAGATGCGCTCACAGCCCCCATAGGGCACGGCCACCGGCTCTTCCTCGCCAAAGCCTCCCGCCCAAACGATGGAGATCAACCCCCCGGCTGCGGCCATTTCCGTGTAGTGGCCCAGCCTGCCGATGTGGTGCGACTGCACCAGGCCCACGATGGCGATCTCGTGGGATTTGGCCTTTTCAATCGCTGTCTCCATCGCAAAACACGCAGCAACTTGCCCGAAAGTCCAGTTGCCGGTGATCTGCGCGCTGTTCAGGCCTTCCTGCACAAACGCCGGCCGGGCCCTGGGCAGAATGTAGCCCTTCCGGATGTCGTCTACATATCTTGCCACGTGCCATACGCCGTGTGTGTCAACGCCGCTGAGATTGGCCAGGACCAGGTGCTCGGCGAGGGTGTACGCGTTGTCTTCGTCAGCACCGGCTGCCAAAAAGATCCGGATGACAAGCTCGCGCAGGTCATCGGCAGGTATGACTACCATAAACGACCTCCCTTCGAAAAATGGTCGCCTTAGAAAATCAGCACGCCCCGGGCGTTTTTACCCGCTGCCAGGTCGTCGAACGCCTGCTGGACTTCGTCGATGGGGTAGGTTCTGGTGATGAGTTCGTCCAGTTTCAACCGCCCGGTGCGGTAGAGGTCGAGCAGCCGGGGCATGTCGACCCGCTGGCGCGTGGAGCCGTAGTAGGAGCCCAGGAGTTTCTTCTCATCGCGCACGATCATCGGAGCCGGGAGAGCGACTTCGGTATTGGGCCGTGCCATGCCGATGATGGTGACGGTGCCGCCCCGGCGGGCGCTGTCGTAGGCCTGGCGCATGACTTCCGGATTGCCGATGGCTTCAAAGGTGTAGTCCGCACCGCGGCCGCCGGTGAGCTCCTGGATGGCCGTGACCGGGTCTGCGTCGCTGGCGTTGACCGTGTGGGTGGCCCCGAAGCGCTGCGCAAACGCCAGCTTGAGCGGGTTGGTGTCCACCGCGATGACCGTGTTGGCCCCGGCTGTTGCCGCGCCCTGGATGACGTTGAGGCCTACTCCGCCGGCGCCGAAGACCGCCGCGGAGGCCCCCGGCTGCACCTTTGCGGTGTTGATCGCGGCACCGACTCCGGTCATCACGCCGCAGCCGACCAGGGCGGCTTTGTCCAGGGGAATGTCGGAATCGATGCGCACGAGGCTGGTCTCGTGTACGACCGCATATTCGCTCATCGTCCCGATGCCGGTCATCTGATTGAGCGGCACGCCGCCCCGGCGGATGGGACGGTGGCCGTTGGGCAGGCTTCCCTTACGCGTCAGGGCGGTGGTCTCGCAGAGATTCGGTTGCCCGATGGTGCAGTAATAACATCGGCCGCACTGGGGGATGTAGGTAAGCACGACGTGGTCGCCGGGTTTTACGGCCGTAACGTGGTCGCCGACCGCTTCGACGATGCCGGCCCCTTCGTGCCCCAGTACCACGGGAAGTTCCAGGGGAATGGTGCCGTCGATCACCGAGTAGTCGCTGTGACAAACCCCGCTTGCGGCCATTTTGAGCTGTACTTCGTCTTCCCGTACCGCATCCAATTCCACTTCTTCTACCACCACCGACTGGTTCACGCCATTTAAGACCACGGCTTTCATAGCTGGCTCCTCCGCTTCTGTCCTTTCCGCCGACTTATTCCCGACGTGTCTGTTGTGTAATTTTTTTTAACTCGTCCAGTACCTCTTTTTCGGTCGTCCAATCAAGGCCGTCGACCGATTTTGAGTTTGAGCCTGTTATTCCGTCCACCGAACCCAGGCTGAGGATATGGTCCAGGTAGGGGTCCACGTCTGAGAAGTCGGGCAGGAGAGAGAGGTTTGAAAGCATCGTCAGGTAGGCCATCAATCCATAAGCTCCCCAGTTGGAGGTTGTGGCGATGACCGTGTGTTTTGTGTCGATGATGCAGGGGGAGATGTGCAGTTTTTCAGCGATGACGCGCCGGAGGTTGCCCATGCCGATTTCATTGCCACCGTCTCCGATTCCGATGGTGAGGGTGGTGTTATTCGCTAGGATGAAGAACTCGTCCAGAGGGGCTGTAAACTCGGAGATATCTGTGTTTTTTACGTTGCAGTATTTAAGGTCGGCATTTCTCCCACACCTCTCGACGGCGATCAGACAGACGGGGTTGTACCGGTTGAGGACTTCCAGATAAGGCGCTGTCCCCTCCAGGGGCATATACAGGGTTTCGGTTTCCGGTTTGTATGAAAAGAAATCCCTGCAGAACGGGTCGGTTACGATGAGGGGACGGAACGCCAGTTTTTGCAGGGCGTTTGCCAGAAAGTAGGCGCCGACCGGACCGTCCGTTTCGGCGACTCCGTTCGCGTAGAATCCGGTGATGATGAAGACGACGCCCCTGCTGCAGGCGAACAGGCTTTTTGCGGCATCGTAGCAGAAGTCCAGACCCAGAGATTGTCTTAAGGTGGACAGACCCCTTCTGGGATGCTTTAAAATCACGTCTTCGATTTTAATCGGATGGGACATCTTCTTAAAGCGCTTCCCCCACGCCGGGGGTGTCCGCAATGAACATGTGGCCCGGCGCATGGGTGATGGCGATTTCGGGCCTGGCATGCAGGATGACGGCCTGGGGAGTGACGCCACAGGCCCAGAAAACAGGGGTCTCATGCTCGTACACCGTGACCGGGTCTCCATAGTCGGGGGCGTCCAGGTTCTGGATGCCCAGGTGCGCGGCATCGCCTATGTGGAGGGGGGCGCCGTGCGATTTTGGGTACCGGCTTGTGATCTGTACGGCCCGGATGGCGTGAAGGGGGGACAGCGGACGCATGGAGACCACGATGGGGCCTGAGAAGCATCCGACCGGGGAGCAGGAGAGGCTGGTGCGGTACATGGGGACGTTTTTGCCCTCTTCGATGTGCCGCACCGGGAGGCCGGCCTGAAGCATGGCACTTTCAAAAGTGAAGGAACAGCCGATAAGAAATGCCACGGAGTCGGACCGCCAGTAGGCACGGATGTCGCCGGTCTCTTCCACGAGTTCCCCGTTTTTGAAGATGCGGTAGAGGGGGAGGTCCGTGCGGATATCTGCGCCGGGGGCGATCATCCGGGGTTCCGGGTCTCCGGCTTCGGTGATGTCCAGAAGAGGACAGGGTTTTGGGTTGCGGTGACAGAAGACCAGAAAATCAAAGGCCAGGGATCTGGGCAGTACGACCAGGTTGGCCTGGACGTGTGCCAGGCCCGCGGTTGGGCCGGTGAGTTCTCCGCTGCGGCAGCGCTCCCGGACCTGCACGGGCGTCAGGTCCAGTGCGGAATGGGTGTCGATCGATGGTTCACGCATGGTGTATTACCTCCTTCAGTGCTGTCTGCCGTATCCGCCGCCGCCGGGGGTGTTCAGGATCAGGCGGTCACCCGGGGCGACTTCGCAGCCGTCCACGGGGCCAAGGGGGTGTTTTTCACCCGAGGCGCGGTGGACAACCTGGGTTCCCGGCTTTCCCGGGTCTGCGCCGTGCAGGCCGTAGGGGCCTTCCTTCCGGTGCTGGGTGAGCACGGAGAGGGCCATTTTCTTCAGAAAGGTCAGTTCCCGCACGATGCCGTCTCCGCCAGCGTGGGCACCCGCGCCGCCCGACCCTTTTCGCACGGCAAAACGGTCTATGCGGACGGGATAGCGGTGTTCTACGATTTCGGGGTCGGTGATGCGGGTATTGGTCATATGGCTGTGCACCGCGTCTGCGCCGGCAAAAGTGGGGCCTGCGCCGCAACCGCCCCCTACGGTTTCGTAGTATCCGAACCCGGTCGTGCCGAAGAGGACGTTGTTCATGGTCCCCTGGCTGCATGCAACCAGTTCCAGGGCCTTCAGCAGGGTGTCTACCAGGCGCTGGCTGGTTTCCACATTGCCTCCGACAACGGCCGGGGCACGGGCGGGGTCTTCCGGGAAGAGAGGGTTGAGAATGCCCGGGGGGACGTGCAGGTCGACCGGTTCCATGAAGCCTTCGTTGAGGGGCAGGGGGGCATCGACCAGCAGGCGCAGCACGTAGATTACGGCGCTGCGGACGATGGCCGGGGTGGCGTTCAGATTGCCGGGGTGGACGCCGGCCGAGCCGGAGAAATCAATGCTTGCGGAATCGCCTGTGATGTCGATGCGCACCTGCAGGGGCGACCCGTCGTCCAGGCGCTCCTGCGCACCATAGCAGCCGTCCGGCAAACGGGAGAGGGCACTGCGCAACCCCCGGGCGGCCTGGTTTTTGAGGGCGGCCATGTAATAGAGGAGGGTTCTGGCGCCGTATTCGCGGGCGAGGTCCTGCAGGGCGTTGAGGCCCCGGTGGTTGGCGGCCAGGGCCGCGCGCAGATCGGCCAGGTTGTCGTCGACCGTCCGGGAGGGGAAGGGGGCGTTCTGGAGCATGTCGCGGACGGCGGCCCAGTCGGCGCGTCCGTCCCGGACGATATAAGAAGGCGGGATGACCACGCCTTCCTGGGCCAGGTTGGTCGCCGCAGGGGGCATCGACCCGGGCCGCATGCCGCCGACTTCGGCATGGTGGGCGCGGCTGGCCACGTAGCCCACGCACGGGTCGCCGCCGGCATACACAGGCGTGATCAAGGTGATGTCCGGCAGGTGGGAGCCACCGAAGTCGGGGTGGTTGGTGATGACGGTATCTCCCGGCTTGAGGGAGAGATGCTCGCGCACCCGGCGCACGCAAAGGCCCAGCGCCCCCAGGTGCACCGGGATGTGGGGGGCATTGACGACGAGTTCGCCATTGGCATCCAGGAGGGCGCAGGAGAAGTCCAGCCGTTCCTTGACGTTGGTGGAAAGGGCGGTGCGCTGGAGCATGGTGCCCATTTCCCGGGCGATGTTGCTCAGGTTGTGGGTAAACAGTTCCAGGCGGACGGCTTCGGGACGGGCTGCCCGACCGCGGGTGGTCCGGGGCTGCCTGCGGTGGAGTACGAGGGTGGCGTGGCGGTCCATTTCCACCTCCCAGCCGACGTCTACGAATATGGCGCTGTGCCGTTCGAAGATCAATGCCGGCCCCCGGACCTGCGCGCCGGGCTTGAGGTCGGGCCAGTTGTGGACTCCGACCTCTGTCCACTTTCCCTGTACCCAGGTCTTTGCGCTGCCGCTGGGCAGGGCCTTATGGGCGGGCTGGGAGGTCTGTCCCCGCTCGGCGCCGGAAGTCCGCGAGGAGGCGATGACCCGGATGGACTCCAGTTCGACCGGGCGGCCTTCCGGCTGGTGTCCGTAGAGGGTTTTGTACGCGGCGACGAACGCGTCCGAAAGCGACATCCCCGCTTCGTATTCCACGGTCAAGGGCGTGTCCTGGCCGATGAACCGCAGGTTGAGCAGCTGACGGCGCACGACGACCTCCGCTTCGGGCACGCCTTCTGCAGCCACCTCCTGCACGGCCTCCCGGCCCAGGGCGTCGAGCCAGGCGGGGACACGGGCTTCGACCTCTTCGAGGAGGGCGAGCACCTGGCGTTCGACAAAGCGCTCGATGACCGCATGCCCGATGCCCAGGGCGCTGAGAAGGCCGGCGTCTGCGGGGACCAGCACGGTGTCGATGCCCAACCGCAGGGCCACCCCGCAGGCGTGCTGGGCGCCGGCACCGCCAAAGGCCACCAGCGCATAGGCTGCCGGGTCGTATCCCCGCTGGAGGGAGATGCGCCGGATGGCGGCGGCCATGCGTTCGTTGGCAATGTCCAGGAAGCCTTCGATCAGGACTTCCGGGGCGGCCTCTTCTGCGGTTTCCTCGGCAAGCCGACGGCGCAGGACGTCGAGCTGTTCCCGCGCACGCTCGGGGCGGATCGGGATTTCGAAGCGCTCGGGATGGAGCCGGCCCAGGAGCAGGTTGACATCGGTCAGGGTCAGCGGCCCTCCGGCGCCATAGCAGGCCGGGCCGGGCCGGGCCCCTGCGCTCTGCGGGCCTACCTGGAGCCGGCCTTCGGCAAAGCGGCAGATCGAGCCTCCCCCTGCGGCGACGGTCTCGATGGCCAGGGCCGGAGCGACCAGGTGGGCGTCGCCGACGTCGTGTTCAAAGACGTACTCGAAGTCCCCGTCGTAACGGGCCACATCCGTGCTGGTGCCGCCCATGTCGAACCCGATGAGCCGCTCGAAGCCGGCCCGCCGGCCGACCAGAGCCGCGCCGGCCACGCCGCCGGCCGGGCCGCTGAGGAGGCTGTCCTTGGCCTGAAAGGACCGGGTTTGAAGCAGACCGCCGGCGCTGGTCATCACGTGCAGGGTGCCGCCGCGAATGGCGCCCTGCACGCTGCTCAGATAGTCTTTAATCACCGGCCCCAGGTAGGCGTCCACCACGGTGGTCTCCGCCCGGGGCAGGAGCTTGATGAAGGGGGCCAGGTCGGCCGAAGAGGAGACGTGTTCAAAACCGCAGCCTTGCAGAAAGCGGACGAGTTCCCGCTCGTGGGCGGGATTCCGGTAGCTGTGCATCAGCGCCACGGCAGCCGCGCGGACACCCCGCTCCAGAAGGTGGCGCACCTGTGGCAGGAGGGATTCGCAGTGGAGTTTCCGGAGCACGGTCCCATCGGCCGCCAGCCGTTCCTCGACTTCGACCACGGCCTCGTAGAGGGGGTCGGGTTTGACCACGTGCAGGGCAAAGAGTTCCGGCCGCTGCTGGGTGCCGATGCGCAGCAGGTCGCCAAAGCCCCGGGTGATGAAGAGGGCCACCGGCACCCCCCGGCGTTCGAGCAGGGCGTTGGTCCCCCGGGTTGTGGCCAGGCGCATGGCGATGTCGGGGAGCGGGGCTCCGGCCGGGGTGGCCGTGACGATCCGGGCGGCCAGGACAGGGGCCTCTTCCGGGGAGCAGACCTCAAAGACCATTCCCGGAGCCGCCCTCAGGGGTCCGTCCACCTCGACCAGCCCTTCGGCCGGCTCGAAGCGTGTGACCGTTCGGGGTGGGTGTTCTGTATCCAGAAGACGGAATTCAAAGCCGGTGATGAAGCCAGGCGGCGCAGGCCACTGCTGGTGGACACTCAGACGTTTCTCGTCAATGGGCTCCCGGACCAGGCCCCTCAGGGCGCTGCTGCTGAGCACCTTGGCCTGATGGGGCCGACCTTCCGGGTCGCGCGCCAGGCAATCGGTAAACGTGCCGCCCGTATCGATCCAGATCCGCCAGTCCGGCATTGCTCCTCCTCTTATTGTCCCATGATACCAGTCTGAGGGGGGGGGCTGTCAAGCTCGTGGGATTGCAGGCATCGGAGCGTCGAACAGCACGCTGTGACCCCACCCACCCTGGCCCTATCGCCATTCGTCAATCGACACACTCTTCGCATAATTGCACCCCATAATCCGCCAGTAGCCGTTTGTCTCGCCGCCCACGACGACGACGTGAATGGCGTCGATGGAAAAGATGGGGATTGACTCATTTTCCGCGGCCTTCAGCAGGGTGGCATAGGGTTCAACCCCGTTTAAAGCCCTCGGATAGACGTAGTTTTCAATAAGCTGATAGTCCCAGTAGACCCCCGCCTGCATCGTGGCGTTCTCATGCACCCACTGGATCAGCTTCTCTTTCGTGTCGAACCCGCCCCGGTCTATGAACTGCCGGGCGGTAATGGGGTCCAGGATAAAGGTGGGCGGATTGTGCGGGTTGAGACCCCGCAGCATGTTCGTCACGTGTTCACGCCAGTACTTTTCCCGCAGGCCGAGGTTGAAGGCGGTAGAACGACAGCCGCCGAATACGCTCACGACACTGTCTTCCGGTTTAAAGCCGTGCTGGACGTGGAACGGCTCCCAGGGGCTGCGCTCCTCGTTTTCGGCAAAGGTGACGCTGTTGTAGGCATAGTTGTTGCCCTGGGAGCCGAGATAGGTGATTTCCGGGACCGAGCCGCCCTGGAGGTTCTGGGAGAGCAGGCCGTAGGCGCGGCCGATGGTGGCATTCGCGTGGTTGTAGGGACCCAGGGCGCCGATGCCGCAGTTCATGTCGATTTCGTGGCGGACCGGACCGTTGACGACGGCCATGGCAGCGGCCGAGCTGGTGGTGCTGGCGCGGGCGGTGGCCTGTGTGGCTGCGAGGGCGAGAACAACCGGGAAGTAGTCCGGTTTTGCGCCGGCCATTACGGCGTTTACAGCGACCTTTTCCACGGTGTACTCCCAGGCCTCGCGCGTGGAGGTGGGACGCATGCGTCCGACGACCTCGTCGGGGCTGCGGCCGGTGCCGGCGAGCATGGCATCAACGCGTGCTTCGGTGGGCAGGATGATGGGGAGCTTGTCGGTCCAGTTGTTGTTCAGGAAGAACCGGTGAAGGTTTTCTTCAGAGTCGGGCTCGATGAGTCGGGGGGTGGACCGGTCGAATACAATCCGTTTGGTTTCCCTATCGGTCAGCGGTTTGTTCAGGGCGTCGATGACTTCCTGCATGAACGGCCGGCCGGTGACGGCGTCGGGACCGTCGATGTAGGCCCGGAGTTCGGCGGGTGACTTGCCCATAACCGGCTGGGGGACGAAGACGAACCGCTGGAGGGGCATTCCCCTCTGGTGAGCGGCCGCCCTGACCAGAGGCTCGAAAACGTCGGTCTGCACGGATGCGGTGGGCACTCCGTACTCGGTTTCCAGAATAATGCATTGATCGGCGACCGCCGGCGCACACGTGCTTCAGTGGCCCACCGCAACGATCGCCGCGCCTCCCCTGGCTTTGATTTCGTCGTAGAGTTCCGGGTCCCGTTCGGTGTAGACGCCCGATTTCCTGCGCAGCTCGGTTTTCACTTCGGGCATGTGCTCGGCAAACCAGTTCTGCATCTGCTGCATCAGGATGTCCCCGTCGTCGAAGCGGCAGTCGACCAGATAGACCGGTCTGCCAGTCAGACCGCCCGAACGCGGAGCCATGCCGAGTTGTTCGATTGCGGGGGGATACCCCATCGGGTTCATCACGGTAACGGTTCTGCCCATCTGCAACCTCCTCTTTAACGGACGACCGCCGCAGAGACCGCGTTGGACACGCGCTTGAGCAAACGGCCATTCTCGACCATCTGATTGGTAAGGATGACGCAGAGCAGGCGCCGCCCGGGGTCGGCCCAGGCCACTGTGCCGGTGGCGCCGACGTGGCCGAAGGTGCCAGGGGACACCAGGTCCCCGAAATAGTTCCACACCGGAGAGGCCGCCAGGGCCCAGCCCAGCCCCCAGGGGGCGTTCAGACTACCGTTCCGGTCCGTGGTCATTGCCGCCACGCCGGCCGGGCTGAAGATGCGTTTTCCGGTGTACTCTCCGCCGTTGAGCATGGTCTGCAGGAGAATGGCCAGGTCCGGAGCCGTGCTGTGCATCCCACCCCAGGGATGGCCCATGTCCCGCCAGTAGGGGCTGTTCGGGCCAAAGCGCCGAAGGTCTTCGGACTCGGAGGTGGAGGTGCCGCACCAGGCCATGTCCAGGATGTCGAAGTTCCCCAGCCCCAGCGCGCTGTTTTCCATTCCCAGAGGGTCGAAGATTTCTTCCTTCTCGAAATCGCGCAGGCGCTTTCCGGTGACGCGCTCGACGATTTCCGCCGCCAGCAAGATGCCCGTGCTTTGATAGCCGAAACCCGCGCCGGGCGAATAGAGCAGGGGGGTCTGCTGAGCGCCGCGGACGAATTCGCTCAATGGGACATGGGCGCGACGGAGCGCGGTGTTCTGAGGCAGCATGTCGGGCAGGCCGGAGGTGTGGGAGAGCAGGTGCCCGACGCGCACGTTGCAGCGTTCGCCGCCCCGGAAGTCGGGCAGGTACATGGAGACCGGATCGTCGAGGCAGACCTGCCCCCTCTCGACAAGGAGCATCAGGGCGCAGGCAGTGACCGGTTTTGTGATTGAGGCCAGGAGGAAGACGGTGTCCGGTTTTACAGGAGGCGAGTCCTGATCGGGCAACAGACGTCCGTAACCTGTTGAGAGGACAACCGTATTGTTGCGGGCTACCAGGATGGCCGCTGCGGTGATGCGCCGATCCTGGATTTCGGATTCGAGGATGGCTGCGGCCCGTTCGAGCGCTTCCGACGCCATGCCGGCGTCTGCAGGGAGGCCTGTTTGTAGTTTCGGTTTGGACATGGGGGATGTTCTCTTTGCGTGATCAGGGCCGGACTGGCAATGGAAAGTAGAGGATCGCGGGGCATTTGTCAATACCCCATCGTCTATGCGATGCGACGTAAGAAGGCGGAAGCAGCCCTGCGCTGCTTCCGCCTTCTCGGGAGCGCATGGCGTGCCCCTATTTTTTGGGCTCGTCTTCGTCTACGACCTCAAACTCGGCGTCAACGGCGTCGCTCCCCTGTTTCTGTTTTCCGCCGGCCTCCGGCTGTGGTCCGGCCTCGGCACCGGGCTGGGCGGAGGCCTGCTGGTAAAGTTCGTTGGCCACCTGGTGCCAGACCTGGGTGAGGGCCTCAGTGGCGGACTTGATTTCGTCGGTGCTGGTGCCTTTGAGGGATTCTTTGACCCGTTCCACGGCGGCCTCGACTTTGGACTTTGCATCCGCGCTGACCTTGTCGCCCATCTCATTGAGCTGTTTTTCGGTCTGGTAGATCTGCTGGTCGGCCTGGTTTCGAACCTCGACCTGTTCGCGGCGTCCCCGATCTTCAGCAGCGTGTTCCTGGGCGTCGTCGACCATCCGTCCGATTTCAGCGTCCGAGAGGCCGGAGGAAGCCTCGATCCGGATGCTCTGCTCCTTGTTGGTGGCCTTGTCTTTGGCCGAGACGTTGAGAATGCCGTTGGCGTCGATGTCGAAGGCGACTTCGATCTGCGGCACGCCTCTGGGCGCGGGCGGGATGCCGTCTAAGTGAAACTTGCCGATGGTCCGGTTGTCCATGGCCATTTCCCGTTCGCCTTGGAGGACATGGATTTCCACGGAAGGCTGGCTGTCTGCAGCCGTGGAGAAGACCTCGGCCTTTTTGGTGGGGATGGTGGTGTTCCGATCGATCAGTCTGGTCATCACCCCACCCAGGGTCTCGATGCCCAGGGAGAGCGGCGTCACGTCGAGCAGGAGTACGTCCTTCACCTCCCCGGCGAGCACGCCCGCCTGGATGGCCGCGCCGATGGCCACCACTTCGTCCGGGTTCACCCCCCTGTGAGGCTCCTTTCCAAAGAGGTCTCTGACGAGTTCCTGCACCTTGGGGATGCGGGTGCTCCCCCCGACCAGGATGACCTCGTCGATATCGGAAGCCGAGAGTTCGGCATCTCTGATCGCCTGTATGCAGGGCCCCTTTGTCCGTTCGATCAGATCGTCCACAAGCTGCTCGAATTTGGCACGGGCCAGGTTCAGGTTCAGGTGCTTGGGCCCCGAGGCATCGGCCGTGATAAAGGGAAGGTTGATGTCTGTCTGCACGGAACTGGACAGTTCGCACTTGGCCTTCTCCGCCGCCTCCTTCAGCCGCTGCAGGGCCATCGGGTCGTTGCGCAGGTCAATACCGTTCTCCTTCTGGAATTCATCGGCCATCCAGTCAATGACCCGCTGGTCGAAGTCGTCACCGCCCAGATGGGTGTCCCCGTTGGTGGATTTAACCTCAAAAACACCTTCTCCCAGCTCCAGGATGGAGATGTCGAAGGTGCCGCCCCCCAGATCGTAGACCGCGATCTTCTCCTCCGTCTTCTTGTCCAGCCCGTAGGCCAGGGATGCGGCCGTGGGTTCGTTGACGATCCGCTGGACATCCAGGCCTGCGATTTTGCCCGCATCTTTGGTAGCCTGGCGCTGGGCGTCGTTGAAGTAGGCCGGGACCGTGATGACGGCCTCGGTAACCTTATCTCCCAGGTAGTCCTCGGCGGTCTGCTTCATTTTTTGCAACACCATAGCCGAGATTTCAGGAGGCGTATATGTGTTGTCTGCCACTTTCGCGGCAACCAGACCGCCGGCGCCGCTCGTCACTTCAAAGGGCACCTCTCGAATTTCCTGGGGTACCTCGTTTTGGTGCCGGCCCATAAAGCGCTTGATGGAGTAGACGGTGTTGTGGGGGTTGGTCACGGCCTGACGTTTGGCCACCTGCCCCACCAGGCGTTCCCCGTCTTTTGTAAACGCCACCACCGAAGGGGTCGTACGCCCCCCTTCCGAGTTGGGGATCACAACCGGGTCGCCGCCTTCTATGACGGACACGCACGAGTTGGTGGTCCCCAGGTCAATACCGATCACTTTTCCCATTGCCGTTCTCCTCTCCTTTGAACTCCTTATTGGTGGTTCATGCCAGCGTAAACAACCGCTTGAAACGCCTCCAGGTCCTCTTCCCGATTGATCAAGCAAGGCTCGTGCCAACCTGCAGGACCGGGTGTATTATCTATACATATCCAATTGATATAATTATACTTAAAAATATACGGCATCCTGTGTGCCCTGGCGTTTTGATGCCATTATGACACTTTCCAGCGGGGGATGAAAGGGAAATCCAGGTGCCATATTGTCATAATTCCGGACATAAAAAAACAGCCTGTCCGGGACAGGTGACGGCCCGGTTATGCCTTTGCCGGGGCTGTGGATAAGAGCCTCTGCTGGATGGTGTTGCTGACCTGCTGAGGCCTCCAGTTCTTGAGGGTCTCATACTCCAGGACCTCCACGCCTTTCCGGTCGGCGGGCACCCATCTGACGATATCGCTGGAGGAAAAAATGCCCGTTACCGGAAGCCCCATGGCCACTGCGAGGTGAAAGAGGTCGGTATTACAGGCAATCAGCTGGTGACAGGCCTCCAGGAGGGCCACGATCTTGGGCAGGTCGTCCGTCTGAAAGAGGAGGACCTTCTGTCCCAGGGTCGCTTTGATTCGATTGGCCGCTTTTCTTTTGGTGCTGTCAAAAAAGACCAGCGTCCGGGTATTGGCGAGCGCTGTGGCCACTTCTGCGATGCTTTGGAGCTGTTTGACCGTCGGGCGATTGCCCGTACAGGTGCTCACGTCAAGGCCCACAAACCGCTCGCCGGGTTTCCTGCTGACGAGGTAGCGTTCCCGGATCTCTTCGGCTCCCGCTTTGGAGACAGGCCAGGACACCCCGTCTTTGACCTGGGATATGCCGAGCGTGCGGAGAAGGAGCGCGAGGCGTTCGCGTTCATAACGCGTCTCCGGGCGCGGCACAATCTGGACATTGATGAAAGGAAAATCGTCTCGCTGGAACCCGACCCGGAGGTCTGCCCCGCTTTTGTAGCAGAAATAAGCGGGGCAGAAACTCTCTTCGGTGCTGAAGAAAAAGACGATATCGAACGCTTGTTCCTGAAGGCGCCGCACAAGACCGCGGAGTTTGCCTCCCAGGGGGAGGAGAAAGTCTTCGTAGACCATCACCTCGTCTACAAAAGGGATTTCCCGGGCGATATATGCTTTGTGCGCATGGACCAGCAGGGTGATTCTGGCCTCGGCATAGCGGTGTCGAATGGCCTGGAACTGGGATGCGCCCAGGAAGAGGCCACCGGCGCGTCCGTCGGGAACAATCAGGATCTTTCGGGGGGCTTTCAGGACGTCGGGGACGGAAAATGCCGGCTGGGCCTTTGGGGCTTTGTGTGAGAAGCAGAAGGCAAGGGGTTTGATCAGCCACCGGCGCAGCCAGCCGTTGGCCCGGGACTTCATGGAGGCACAACTCCTTCCCTGTCGATATTCCCGCGAGAGATTCGGTTTGGAATTTTACCTTATTTTCAAGAGGTTGTCAACTGGAATCTCGGGTGGCAAAGATCCACCCTCGTAGAGGAGCGCCTGAAGTTTTCACTTGCTATTTTGTTCGGCGTGCGGTATACTTATAATCTCAGAATTTTAAGTTACTGTGCCTGCGCTGCCAGGAGAAGGGTTATGACCAAATCCAACGGAAGGCGTGGCAACCTGTACGAACAGGTGCTGGATCATACCCGGCGCGAGATTGACGAGGCCTCCTCGAAAATCGACGAGTTGCGCCAGACGCTGCGCCTGTTGGAATCGCGTGTGGAGGCGGCCAAATCGGTTTATGCAGCCGTGGCTACGCGCCTGAACCTGGAGGAGGAGATAGAATTTCAGGAGGCCCCCTATCCTGAGCTCCCCCAGGAGCCGGAGCCCCCGGAAGAAGCCGAAGCGGAGAATACGCCAGAGGCCTCCAAACCGGCGGTGCCGGAGTCTGAAGGTGTGTTTCCGGGGCTTTCTGAGGAGGAAAGGCAGCTGATTAAGGAACACTTGCAGCGCCGGGCAGAGGCCGAGCAGGAGGGGTAGGCTGCGAGAAAATGTCTCTTCTGTGAGCCGAAAAAATGGTCACGCAAGGAAGAACAGGGAATGATGGCGTAGAACCGATTCCCTGTTCTTTGTATTTTGGCGGATGCAGGTTGCAAAATTGGGTGTGAGGTTTATGGGCATTTGTACAAGAGAAACATCGGTTGAGGAGATGGGTCCGAAAGAGCGGAGCATCTATATTGACCAGTTGACCCCCAGAGGGGGGCTTTATACAGATGTACAGCGGGCGGTGCATCCGAAGTCCAACAGTACATGGCGCGTGTCCCCGGAGCCGTTTTGGATGCCGCCCCATATTGTGTGGCAGTACGAGGCCCTGGGGAGACACCTCTATCGCTTTTACAAAGCAGCCAACCTGCTCTACGCTCAGAGTGTCCGGGGTATCCAGCCAGGGTGGGTGGCGGCCTATCTGGACCGGGGAAAGCCGGAGGAAGTGATTGGCTACGGACGGATGAACCGGTTCAAGCAGCACCTGCCGCACGTCATCCGACCCGACGTTATCCCTGCAGTGGAGGGCATGGTGGCCACGGAACTCGATTCGGTTCCGGGGGGCATCGGGTTTACGGCCAGTCTGGGACAGCGTTATGCCCGGCTGGGGTATGAGATCGTGGGAGGAGCAGATGGGATGGCCTCCGGGTTTATGCACATGATCCGGTCGGTTGGAGGGGTGGAGGACGCCGTTTTGGGGGTGGTGATTTCGGAGGAATCATCAGCCTGGCGGCCGGAGATGGCCTGGCTGGGCGAGGTCCTGAACGGGCTGGGGCTGGAGACCTATGTGGTGCGCCCGGAGGAGATCCTTTTCAGCGAGGCGGGGCTTTTTGTGGAGGGGGCGCAGGGACGGCGGCAGATCGATGTGCTGTACCGATTTTTCGAGCTGTTCGACCTGAGGAATATTCCCAAAATCGACCTGATTCTGTATGCGATCCGCAAGGGTCTGGTGAAGGTGACGCCCCCGTTGAAGGGGTACCTGGAAGAAAAGATGCTGATGGGGCTGTTTCACCATCCGCTGCTCAAACGATTCTGGCACAGCGAGATGGGGGAAGATACGTTCGACTTCCTGATGCAGGTCTTTCCCAGGACCTGGATTCTGGACCCGCACCCGCTGCCGCCTTACGGCGTGATCCCGGGGCTGGAGATCGACGGGCAGGCGTTCACAGACTGGCAGGCGCTGGGCCGGCTGGGGCAGAAGCAGCGGCAGTTTGTGGTCAAACCGTCGGGATTTTCGGAGCAGGCCTGGGGGAGCCGGGGGGTGTCGGTGGGCCACGATATGTCTGAACAGGACTGGGGGGGGGTGATCGCGGCGGCGCTGGAGGCCTTTCCGACGACCCCGCACATCCTCCAGGAATTTCACACCAGTTCCAGGTTTTCCGTGGACTACTACGACTTCAACTCGGACCAGATGGCGCGCTTCAGAGGACGCGTGCGGTTTTGCCCTTACTATTTTGTGGTGGATGACGAACCGGTGCTGTCGGGCATTCAGGCGACGGTCTGTCCGCCCGATAAGAAGGTGCTGCACGGGATGGTGGACGCGGTGGTGGTCCCTTGCGGGATCGCGGCGGGGAAGAGATAGCAGGACCGCGTGGGGGACAATGACGCAAGGAAGGAATTGAGATATGGCGACGGCTACCGGGAGCGTGGGTGAAAAACTGGAGAGGTTGAATGCGATTCTGAAAGGGATGAAGCGTGTGGTTGTGGCTTTTTCGGGGGGGGTGGACAGTACGTTTTTGGCAGCGGCTGCACACCGGGTGCTGGGAGATGGGGCCCTGGCGGTGACCGCGGTGTCCGCAAGCTACGCGGAGGGGGAACTGGAGAATGCCCGGGTCCTGGCAGGGCAGATCGGCATCCGGCACGAGCTCGTCTACACCCGGGAGCTGGAAGACCCCAACTACGTGCGGAATGCGCCCGATCGGTGTTTCCATTGCAAGACGGCCCTGGCGGACAAGCTGGATGAGGTACTCCAGCGCTACGGAAATCGCTACCGTTTCCTGGTTTACGGAGCAATCACGGACGATGTGGGCGATTACCGGCCGGGGATGGCGGCTGCAAAGGAACGGGGCATCCGGGCGCCGATGGTCGAGGCAGGGATGGCCAAGGCGGATGTGCGGGCACTGTCGAGGCAGTGGGGGCTGCCCACATGGGACCGGCCCGCATCGGCCTGTCTGTCCTCCCGGATTCCCTATGGGACGCCGGTAACGGTGGAGGCGCTCTCAATGGTGGATCGGGCCGAGGCCCTGCTCAAGAACCTGGGGTTCCGTCTGGTACGGGTACGGCATCACGAGGAGATGGCCCGGATTGAGGTGGCCCCCGAGGAGATGGCCCGCTTTTTTGAGCATGGGATTCACCTGAAGGTGGCGCAGCGGTTGAAAGAGATCGGATACAGGTATGTGACACTGGACCTGCAGGGCTACCGGAGTGGGAGTTTGAACGAGGCGCTCCCGGAGCCGCTGCTTGGGATCGGGAAAGGGTGAGATATTGCGGGGGTGCACAGGAGGTCGAGATGGCTTTGCTGGAGATTAAGGTGCTCGGGTGTCCGATTCTGCGGAAGCGGGCGCTGCCTGTAGGGGTGATTGCAGAAGAAGCCCAACGTCTGATAGACGATATGTTCGACACGATGTACGCGGCGGAGGGGATCGGACTGGCCGCACCCCAGGTGGGGGTCGGCCAACGGCTGTTCGTGCTGGACGTGGGGCCCCGGGATGCTTCGGCCGAACCCATGGCATTGATCAATCCGGAGGTGCTCTGGTCTGCGGGGGAGGTGGTCGAGGAGGAAGGGTGCCTCAGCCTGCCGGAGGTCGTGGGCGAGGTGGCGCGGGCGGCGCATGTGCGGGTGGGGGCGCTGGACCGGGAAGGCACCCCCTTTGAGGTAGAGATGAGCGGAATTGGCGCCCGGGCGGCGCAACACGAAATTGATCACTTAAACGGCATCCTGGTGATCGACCGCTTCAGCACGATCAAACGCAACCTGCTGCGGGGACAACTCCGGCGGTTGAAGCGGCAGGGGAAACGTCAGGCACCAGGGCTGACCTACGCGGCCGATGAGGCTGTGAATACGCAGTGAACAGGTGCTAATATTTTGGGTATGGACGGACGTATCGATCTTCACCTGCATTCGACCTGTTCGGATGGGACCTCTTCGCCCGAAGAGGTGGTCCGTCAGGCCGCAGAGGCGGGGCTCGCGGTGATCAGCCTCACCGATCACGACTCTACGGAGGGCGTGTTTTCCGCCCAGGCAGCGGGGAAGGAAGTGGGGGTGGAGGTGGTGCCGGGGGTGGAGTTGAGCGCACAGGTAAAAGAGAAGGATCTCCATATCCTGGGCTATTTTGTGGACTGCACCCATCCAGACCTGGTGGACTGTCTCAGGCTGTACCGGGATGAACGGAAGCGGCGGGCGGAACGGATGGTGAAAAAGCTGAACAAGATGGGGATTCCGGTGCGGTTCGAGCAGGTGCTGGCCAGGGCGCGGGGCGGGGCGGTGGGGCGGCCCCACGTAGCCGATGTGATGGTGGAAGAGGGGGTCGTATTCTCTGCCAACGAGGCGTTTCATAAGTACCTGGGATACGCCCGGCCCGCCTATGAACCCAAGCATTCCCTCTCCCCTTTCGAGGCCATCGGGGTGATCCATGCAGCGGGGGGGCTGGCCTGCCTGGCCCATCCCGGGCTGTACGCCAGGGACGATTTGATTGCCGGGCTGGTCTCTGATCGGCTGGACGGGATTGAGGTGTTGCATACCAAACACGGCCCCGCCGAGGTTGCCCGGTATACGGAAATCGCGCATCGCTACGGCCTGCTGCAAACGGGAGGGTCGGACTGTCACGGCGACAGCCGGGGGCACCCGGTGATCGGAACCGTGGAGGTCCCGCGGGCCTTTGTGGAGGCTTTGCGAAAGACGCATCGGGAACGGCGAAACAAGGGGTCAGGAGGCCGCCCCCGCGGCGTTTGAGCGGCGCCCTTATTTTCCACTTCTGAGAGAAGCTGTCGTCCTGATCGTCGAGTGTGGTGTGGGTGCTCGGCGTTTTTTTCAGGTACAGGATATGAGCGATTCAGAATATGAGGCCCCTGGAAAGACGATCCCGCCCTTTTTTCAGGAAGACCGGGTGGATCTCTATTTTCTGAATACCCGGGAAGTGCTGGCGGCCGAAGGACTCGACCCGACCGTGACCGTGGAGGTATTTCCCAACCGAAGCGGGCTGCTTTGTGGTATTGCAGAAGTGCTGGACCATCTGGATCAGGTGCCGGGGCTGGAGGTGTGGGCATTGCCGGAGGGCGCAACTATGTCGCGCAAAGAGACGGTGCTCCGGCTCCGGGCGCCCTACAGCAGGTTCGGGATCTATGAGACGGCCCTGTTGGGCACGCTGGCCCACAGCAGCGGTTGGGCGACGGCTGCACAGGCGTGTGTGGAGGCCGCCGCCGGGAGGGCGGTGATCAGTTTTGGAGGGCGGCACGTCCATCCGGCGGTTTCGGACCGGATGGAGTACGCGGCCCTGGTGGGGGGATGCGCCGGGTGCGCGACACCGGCGGGCGCGGCGCTTTACGGGCAGAAGGCGACCGGGACGATGCCCCATGCGATGATGTTGATTTTTGGAGACACGGTGGCCGGGGTACAGGCGTTTGACCGGCATATGCCCGCATCGGTGCGGCGGGTGGTTCTGGTGGATACCTTCAAGGATGAGGCAGAAGAGAGCCTTCGGGTTGCCAGAGCTCTGGGAGAACGGCTCTGGGGGGTGCGGCTGGACACGCCTTCGGAGCGGGGCGGGGTAACCCCCGGGCTGGTGCATGAAGTGCGGGCGCGCCTGGACCAGGCCGGGTATCCTGGTGTGAAGATTTTTGTCAGCGGAGGGCTGCACCCCGACCGCATCCGGGCGTTTGCAGCGTCGGGGTGTCCGGTGGATGGGTTCGGCGTGGGGAGTGCGATCAGCGGAGCGCCCCCGATCGATTTTACGGCGGACATCAAGGAGATCGAGGGCCGGGCCGTGGCCAAGCGGGGGCGGATGCCGGGCATTACGCAGAATCCCAGACTGGAGAAAGTGAGATAACCGTTGAAACGATCGACATCTGGTGGTGCTTCTGAGATCGGTGTGGAGGATGGTGAAAAAGATGAAGGTTAAGGTCCTGTTTTTTGCGTCGTGCCAGGATATTGTGGGGAAGCGAGAGGCGGAGGTGGAGGTGCCGGAGGGGGCAACGGTGGCGGACCTGGTGGCCGAGGTTGCTGTTGCGCATCCCCGATTTTTGCAGATCGAAAAAAGCCTGATGGTGTCGGTCAACCAGGGGTATGTGGAGCGGGGTGAGGAATTGAACCAAGGGGACGAGGTGGCGTTTATTCCGCCGGTAAGCGGAGGGTAGGACCACAGAGGGAAAGCTTATGGATGGAGATATTTACCGGATTGTGAAGGAGCCGATTGCGCCCGATGCGCTGCACGAGGTTGTTCTGAGGGATTCGAATGGGGCGATTGCTTCGTTTGCAGGGGTGGTTCGGAACAACACTCTGGGTCGGCAAACGCAGTACCTGGTATACGACGCCTACAGGGAGATGGCAGAAGGGAAGATGCGGGAGATCGGGGTGGAGGTAAAGGGGCGGTGGGAGGTGGATAAGGTGGCGATGCTGCACCGGGTCGGACGGCTGGAGATCGGAGAGATCAGCGTGTTGATCGCGGTGTCGGCGCCGCATCGGGAGGCGGCGTTGGAAGCCTGTCGGTATGCAATCAACCGGCTGAAGAAGACGGTGCCGATCTGGAAGAAAGAGGTCTGGACGGACGGAGAGGCGTGGATTGAGGGAGACCCGTCGGCACCCCGGCAGACCACACGGGAGGCATAGGCGGCCGGGTGCTGCTGCGGTTCTGCGCCTCCTGTCTGTGGGCCGGTCGCAGCCTCCGGGGGATTTCCGTGAACCGCTTTTTTGATACATTCCGGTTGGGGCTGTTTGCCTTTGCAGGGGGCGTTTTCGTTTTTTCCTGCGAAACGCTGCCCGAAATTGCGGATACCTCACCCCCCGAAGAGATTCCGGTTTATACTTACAAAACCGTGAATACGTATCCCCATGATCCGGAGGCTTTCACACAGGGGCTGGTTTTTGAAGACGGCGTTTTATATGAGGGGACGGGGCTTCGCGGGCGTTCTACGCTGCGTAAGGTGGTATTGGAGACCGGAGAGATTCTACAGCACTACGAGGTGCCCGCCCGGTATTTCGGTGAAGGGATCACCATCTTTGGCAACCGGATCATTCAGTTGACCTGGCAATCCAGGACCGGGTTTGTGTACGATAAGAAGAGCTTCGAACGCCTCCGATCGTTCACCTATCCAACAGAGGGCTGGGGCATTACGCACGACGGCAATCGATTGATCGTAAGCGACGGCACGTCAACGCTGTATTTCTGGGACCCTGAAACCTTTCAGGAAGTCGGCCGGATCGAGGTCCGGGGCGCGACCGGGCCCGTGAGCCGACTCAACGAACTGGAGTATATTGGAGGGGAGGTCTATGCCAATGTCTGGCAGACGGACCGCATCGCCAGGATTGACCCCCGGACCGGTCGGGTCGCCGGATGGATTGATCTGGCCGGGCTTTTGGGTCCCCGGGACCGGGACCGGCAGGTTGGCGTGCTCAACGGGATTGCATACGAAAGAGAAAAAAAGCGGCTGTTCGTGACCGGAAAACTGTGGCCCAGACTTTTTGAGATCGAACTGGTTGCCCAAAATTAAAAGAGGCGAGCCTTGTCGAAGAAGCGAACCGGAGGCGAGGGGTGGTCACTTGTATCCGCCGGGGTAGCAGACCTGTCCGGAGAGGTTATTTCCCTGCCTCCCCAGGAGCAACGGGTGCGGATTTCCCTTGAAAAACGGCGGAAGGGCAAGGTGGTTACCCTGGTGGACAACCTGGTGCTTTCGGAGCCGGACCTGAGGGATCTGGGAAAGTCTCTCAAAGTGATGTGCGGCACCGGGGGAACCGTGCGTGACCGCAGGATTGAACTCCAGGGGGACCGGCGCGGCCAGGTGAGCGCGTGGCTTTTGGAGAATGGGTGGGGAGTGAGGTAGGTGGGCGCGGTTGGAAAGCTATGCTTTCCAGGCTTCGAGTTCCTGCTCGTGCAGGCAGAGTTTGCCGTTTAAGCGCAGGCCGCCGTGCGAGATGTTGATGCTGTAGGTGACAGCGTCGGCCGCCTCGACCCAGTGGGGGGTGAGCAGGGCGTTCCAGAGGACGTCGCCGGGTTTCATTTCGTAGGAGAGGGTGTCGGCCCGGGTGATTCCCGGGGGACGTTTCATTTTGCCGCCGGGGAGCATGCGTTGCTCAATCGGGGCCCAGCGGTGGGGGTCTTTGAGGCCCACGAAGCGCTTGACCCCGTGACGCTGCCAGGCCAGGACGTGTGAGCGGTCCATGTGGTAATTGGTGGCGCAGTGGCGGACGCTAATGAAAATAATGGGATAACAGCGCGTCCAGGTGAAGCCGGCGTCCGCCAGGGCGCGGCGCCACAGGTCGAGCACCTGCGCTTCAAGAGGGTCGGACAAAATTTTAAT